>PQAI01000135.1 GCA_003105245.1 Betaproteobacteria bacterium
GTCGAGGGCCGGTTCTTGGCCATGGCCTCGGCAGCCGCGTAGACCTCGGCTTCCGGAACGCCGCAGGCCTCCTGGACCTTGTCCGGCGTCCAGTTCTTCATCACCTCCTCGCGCACCTTCTCCATCCCGTAGACGCGGTCGTTGAGGTACTTCTTGTCCTCCCAGCCGTTCTTGAAGATGTGGTGGAGCATGCCGAAGAGCAGCGGCACGTCGCCGCCTGAGCGGAAGCGGATGTACTGGTCGGCCTTGGCCGCGGTGCGGGTGAAGCGCGGGTCCGCCACGATCAGCCGGGCGCCCGTTTCCTTGGCGTGCAGGCAGTGCAGCATCGAGACGGGGTGCGCCTCGGCCGCGTTCGACCCGATGAAGAACATSSMCTTCGAGTTCATCAGGTCGTTGTAGGAGTTGGTCATSGCGCCGTAGCCCCAGGTGTTCGCCACGCCGGCCACCGTCGTGGAGTGGCAGATGCGCGCCTGGTGGTCCATGTTGTTCGTGCCGAACATCGACACGAACTTGCGRAACATGTAGGACTGCTCGTTCGAGTGCTTGGAGGAGCCCAGCCAGAAGACCGCGTCGGGGCCGCTCTCCTTGCGGATCTGGAGCAGCTTGTCGCCGATCTCGTTGATCGCCTGCTCCCAGGTGATCTTGCGGTACTTGCCGTCGACCAGCTTCATCGGGCTCTTGAGTCGGTGCGAGTGCTCCGTCATGCCGTGCTCGCGCACCGAGGCGCCCTTGGCGCAGTGCGCGCCCAGGTTGAGCGGGGAGTCGAACACCGGCTCCTGGCGCACCCACACGCCGTTCTGCACGTGGGCGTCGACCGAGCAGCCCACCGAGCAGTGCGTGCAGACGGTGCGCTTCACCTCGATCTTGCCGCCCTTGGCCTCGGCGGCGGCGTTGGCCTCGCCGATCATGTTGAGCGGCAGCTGGCTCGCGAAAGCGGCCGCGCCGGCGGTGATGCCCGTGCCCTTGAGGAACGAGCGGCGATCCACGGTCTTCGCCCCGAGGGCGCCCATGGCCCGGGTCAGCGGATTGGCGCGCTCGGCCCGGCCTTCGGATTTGCGGTTGAGCAGCATGGTCGGCCTCCTCAGACTTGCGTGGTCTTGTAGTACTTCAGGATGTGCTCGGAGACGTGGTAGCCCCGCTTCTTCGCTGAAGCGGTCGCGTCCGTCGCTGCGGACACCGCCTGCTTGCCGGCGACGGCGGCCGCGGCAACGCCCGCGCCCCCGAGGCCCGCGTTGAGCAGGAACTTCCTGCGGCTGTTGGGTTTTCTCTCGTTGTTCATGTCACGCCTCCTGTATTTCGCGAAGAAACTGCGGTTTCAACCCAGGTTGAACGACTCGTTTTCGATGCCGACGAAAGCCTCGCCGACGGCTGCGACCTTGCGGTAGTAATTCGATTCCGGGGCCTCGCGCACCGCCGCGAGGAAGGCCCCCACGCCCGGCTTCACGTGCCCTTCGTAGAACTGCCTCTGCTCGGCGAGGCTCGCCGGAGCCCTCCCCGCCCCGCCCGCCACGAGCACGCGCATCGTCTCGAAGAGGGCGGAAAAATGATCCTCGGGCTCGGAGACGCCCGCGGGCCGCGCGAGCCCCAGCCCGGAAAGCGCCTCGATGATGCGAAGGCGCGCCGGCTCCATCCACAGGGCGCTCGTGTACCAGCCCGAGTAGATMGACACCTTCGCCTTGCCCACGCCGACGAAGAGCGTCTCGTACTCCTCCGCGGCCGCCTCGGGATCCATCGCCGCGGATGCCGCCGCGAGCTGCGACCAGGCGCGAGCGAGTTCCTCGCTCCCCCCCTCGATGGGCGGGGCGATGGCGAGGGTCTGCAGCAGCCTCGCGTCCGGCGCGCGCTGGAAGAGCGCGGCGAGGAGCGCGTAGAAGTCCGCGCGCGCCGCGTCCTCCGGGGCGACCGGGCGCGGGACTTCGACGCGGACGGCGGCCTGGGTCGTCACAGCTTGAGCACCGAGACTTCGTTCTTGTTGGACATCATGTCGACGACGCGGCAGTCGGCGCACATCTGCAGGCGCCTGAGGGCCGCCGGGTCGGAGAACATCGAGTGGCCCGCGAGCCTTCCGAGCATCGCGTCGACCATCTGGCGCGTCCCGAACGGCTTGCCGCAGGAAACGCAATGGAACGGCTGCGTCTCGTTGAGCACGCGCGCCTCGCGCACGGACGGCGCGAGGAGGAGCCGCGGGCGCAGCGTGATCGCGTCCTCGGGGCAGGTGCGCTCGCACAGCCCGCACTGCACGCAGTTCCTCTCCAGGAAGCGGAGCATCGGCGACTCGCCCCCGTCCATGAGCGCGGACTCGGGGCAGGCGCCGGCGCAGGACAGGCAAAGCGTGCACTTCTCCTTGTCGACGAGGACCTCGCCCCAGGGCGAGCCCGCGGGCAGCGCGATCTCCGCGACCGGCGCCGGCGAATGCTTCGCGAGGTGGTCGAGGGCGAACTCGACGGCGGTGCGCTTGTCGTCGGAAAGCGCGAACGCGGCCGCGACGGCCGGCACGGCCGCGGGAGCGAGGGCCTCCATGGCGGCCGAGAGCTCGCCGGCGTCGTTCGTCTCGAGGAGCACGAAGTGGCGGCCGGCGAAACCGAGGGCCGAGACGATCGTCTGCGCGAGCGCCATCTGCTCGCTAAGCGAGGCGTGGTACTCGGGCGCCTCGGAGCCGGCGGCGATCACCACGACCTGGTTCGCGCCGAGCGCCACGGCGCCCAGCAGCACGTCGACCCCGACGCTCGCCACGTGCCAGGACTCGAGCGGGATGGCGCGGGCCGGAAGTCCCCCGCCCGCGGCCGCCGCGCGCGCGAGGAGGTCGCGCCCGTCGGTGCCATTGTGAAAAACGATGCAGGCGTCGCGCCCGCCGGCCTCCCGGTAGGCCGCCAGCAGCGACTTGAGCTGCTCGCCGCGGCGCGAAACGCGCGGGAACTGGAAGCTCATGGCGCCCGACGGGCACACCGAGGCGCAGGCGCCGCACCCCATGCAGAGGTGCGCGTCGACACTCACGTGGTCGCCGTCGGCGGCGATGGCCTCCGTGGAGCACACGTCGATGCACTTGCTGCATCCCTCGATGCCGGAGCGCGAGTGCGCGCACAGGTTCTCGCGGTAGGCGAAGAACTTCGGCTTCTCGAACTCCCCGACCGCCTCCTGCGCCTCCTCGACCGCCGCCTCGAGCGAGGCCGGGTCGGAGACGCGCCAGTAGCCCTGCGGCGGCTGGTGGTGGCCGAAGAGCGGGGGCTCGGAGAAATCCACCACGAGGTCGAACATCGCGGCCGCCGCTTGCGGCAGTCCGCGGCCSGGCGCGTCGCGCACCGTCGCGAGGTCGGAGAGCGTGACGGCGAAGTTGCCGAGGTAGCCCTCGAGCGAGGCGACCTTGCCGCCCCAGATGGGAAACCCGGTATCGCCGAGATCGGCCCCGGCAAGCACCGCGGCCTGGGCCGAGGGACGCGAGGTGAGGAGCAGCGTCACCGGCAGCGACCGGGCCAGGCGCACCGCGGCGTGCACGGCGCGCTCGTCGCCGCCCACCACGAGGGCGTTGCCCTTCGACGCGTAGGAGACGCTCGCGAGCGGCAGGTCGGCGGGAAGGCACGCGAGGGAGGCGAGCGCGCGGATCTTCGGGCCGCATTCGACCATCGCGGGCGACCAACCCCGTCCCTCGAGTTCGTCGGGGAGCGCGGTCACGGCGTCTTGCGGCTCGGGAACCGCGTGAGGCCCGGTTCCTTCCGCGTGGTCTTCCAGCGTCATTCGATGTTCGTCGATCACCGGCAGCGCGGACCGCCGATGCTCCTCTCGCTGTACAACGGACGGGAGATTTTCGTCCCGGAAAGGGACGTTATTTCCTCCTTCGAATATGAACCGTAGTGTACAACAGTTGCTAACGGCTGACGCGGACCTTACGTCTCCGATTCCCCTACTCGGGATGGGGGAATGGGGGTATCCGGCTCGGCGACCTCGTCTTCGCCCGCTTCCGCGTCCGAGGTGGCCTTCTCCCGCGTGCCGGTCGTCGCCGTCGCCGCCTCCTCCTTCGCCCGCGCCTCCTCCTCGGCCCGCGCGCGCTCGGCCGCCTCCCGGTCGCGCCCGGCCTTGTCCCCCAGGTGCGAGAGCTGCTCGAGCTTCTCCAGCCACGAGGCCGGCAGCGGGTCCGGCTTGGAGTAGTCGTCCACGTAGACGTCCATCATGTCCATCGTGTTGAAGTGCGGGTCCGCGAACAGGGCCTTGAGGGCCTGGCTTCGGGTCTGCGCATCCACTTCCGGCGCCATGAAGGGCGTGAAGTCGGACTGCGGCGTGAGCGACTCCACGGGCGGCAGCGGCGCGGGCGCGGCGGGCGCCGGTGGAGCGCCGGAAGCGGCCGGCTCCTCCGCCGAAGCGGCGGCGGGCGCCTGCGGCAAAGCCGTCACGGGCGGCTGCGGCGCCGGTTGCGACCCGGGTTGCGAGCGAGCCTGCGACTTGCGCCGCGACCAGCGCGAAAGGAAGTTGTCCTCTTCGGCCACGTTCACCCCCGCTCGCGCAGGCGGCCTTCCTTGCCCTTGAAGGAGGCGGGCCGGATGCGCTGCTTCTCCTCGGGCCGGTAGTTCTCCTCCACCCAGGCGCCGATCCAGGCCGCGAACTCGAGGTCGATCGCGGCCTTGTCCACGCGCTCGCCGCCGTCCATCCGGCGCGCGGCCTCGTTGTAGGAGACGGTCACCTGGAAGGGGTACGGGTCGCCCCCCTCCTCGTCCTCGCGAACCGAGACGAAGGCGCACGGCGCGTCGCTGGACATGTTGAGGTAGTAGCCCTCCGCCTCGTCGCGGTACAGCGCCACCTCGAAGCCGGGGAAGACCTTCTGCAGGACGCCCTCGCGCTCAAGGAGCACGCGCGGCTCCCCTCCCACGTCGGGGATCACGCTCACCGCCTGCCACTGGTGCGTGGCCCAGCGGCTCTCGACCGGGGTTCGCTCGAGGACGACGGCCACGCGCCGGGTCGGTCTATCGCTCATGCCGCGACTATAGCCGAATCGGTCCGACCCCAGCGCGCGTGCGGGCTCTGGCCGCACCGTGCGTGCTATCCTCGGTGCCCCCCTAAGGGACTCCCTCCGGATGTCGAAGACCGTCATCCCCGTCGCCMTCGCGAGGCCAGGCCTCGAGATTCCGCCGCTCTCCCGCGACCCGGGCGCCGGCCCKCTCGTGGACGCGCGCGGCCGCGGCCTTCGCGACCTGCGCATCTCGGTGACGGACCGGTGCAACTTCCGCTGCCGGTATTGCATGCCGCGCGAGGTCTTCGGCACGGACTATCCCTTCCTGCCGCACGCCGATCTCCTCAGCTTCGAGGAGATCGTCCGCGTGGCGCGCGTCTTCCGCGGCTACGGCATCTCCAAGATCCGGCTCACCGGCGGCGAGCCGCTGCTGCGGCGCGGGATCGAGGACCTCGTGGCGATGCTCCACGAGGCCCTGCCCGAGGTCGACCTCACGCTCACCACCAACGGCTCGGCGCTGCGGCAGAAGGCGCGCGCCCTCTACGCGGCGGGGCTGCGCCGCGTCACGGTGTCGCTCGACTCCCTCGACGACGCCACCTTCCGCGCCATGAACGACGCGGACTTCCCCGTGGCGGGGGTGCTGGAGGCCATCGACGCCGCGGCCGCCGCGGGGCTCGCGCCGGTGAAGGTGAACATGGTGGTCAAGCGCGGCACCAACGACCACCAGGTCGTCGACATGGCGCGCCATTTCCGCGGCACGGGACACATCGTGCGCTTCATCGAGTTCATGGACGTGGGCGCCACCAACGGCTGGCGCATGGACGACGTGGTTCCCAGCGCCGAGGTGGTGCGCCGGATCGCGCAGGCCTTCCCCTGCGAGCCCGCGAACCCCAATCACTTCGGCGAGGTCGCCAAGCGCTGGCGCTACAAGGACGGCCGGGGCGAGTTCGGCATCATCTCGAGCGTGACGCAGGCGTTCTGCTCGTCGTGCAACCGCGCGCGCCTGTCGACCGACGGCTCGGTCTACACCTGCCTCTTCGCCGACCGCGGCTACGACCTGCGGTCGATCCTGCGCGGCGGCGGCACCGACGACGATCTCGCGCGCGCGGTGGCGGCCATCTGGCAGCGCCGCGAGGACCGCTACTCGGAGATCCGCACCGAGGAGACGGCGCGCCTGCGCAAGGTCGAGATGTCCTTCATCGGGGGCTGACGGTGCCGAGGAACGAGCCCCGCCACCGCCCCCGCCTCACGCAGGCCGCCCGCCCGGCCACCTTCACCGTGGACGCGCACGACGAGACCGGCGCCCACCGCCCCACGCCCATCGCGGGCGAGCACCCCCTCACGCTCTACGTCGACAAGCGCGAGATCCTCACCCTGATGACGCTGGGGGCGGCGCCGGAGGCGCTCGCCATCGGCTTCCTGCGCAACCAGCGGCTGGTGAAGTCCATCGAGGAGATCGAGGCCGTGCACGTCGACTGGGACGTGAACGCCGTGGCCGTCAGCACGCGCGGCGGCCTCGCGGACCTCGAGGCACGCACCAGCCGCAGGACCGCCACGACGGGCTGCGGGCAGGGCACGGTGTTCGGCGACCTCATGGAGGACGTCGAGTCGATCCGGCTCCCGGCCGACGCGCGCCTCGACGAGGAGACGCTCTTCGGGCTCCTCGACAACGTGCGCCGGCACGAGTCGATCTACAAGGAGGCGGGAGCCGTGCACGGCTGCGCCCTCGCCCGGGGCTCCGAGATCCTCGTCTTCGTCGAGGACGTGGGCCGCCACAACGCCGTCGACGCGATCGCCGGCTGGATGTGGCTCGAGGGCGTGGACGGCGCCGACAAGATCTTCTACACCACGGGGCGCCTCACCTCGGAGATGGTGATCAAGGCCGCGCAGATGGGCATCCCGTTCCTGGTGTCGCGCTCCGGGCTGACGAAGATGGGCCACGAGATCGCGCAGAAGGTGGGCATCACGCTCATCGGTCGCGCGGTCAATCGCCGCTACCTCGTCTTCACCGGCGCCGGGCGCCTCGTGCGCGCCGGCGCCGCGGCGAGCCCGTGAGCCCATGGCCGTGAATCCCGAGCCCGGCACGTCCGTCGCGCGCTGCCACTGCGGCGGCGTGGAGGCGGTGGCGTCGTTCCCCTCGCGGTTCTGCGCCCACTGCTATTGCTGGAGCTGCCGCACGAGCCACGCCGCCGGGGTGGTGACCTGGATCGGGTTCAAGCGTGCGCAGGTGCGTTTCACGAGGGGCGAGGACCTGCTCGAGCCCTACGTCTCCTCGCCCGGCACGGTCCGCCGCTTCTGCAGGACCTGCGGCACGCGCTTCACCTTCGAGTCCTCGCACGGCCGCTGGGCCGACGAGGTGCACCTGCCGCTCGCGCTCTTCGTCACCCCCGTCGACCGCGAGCCATCCGGCAATTCGTTCCCCGCGGAGCGGCCGGACTGGGCTCCCTTCCACGCCTTCCCCGAATGATCGCCGTCACCGGACTCGTGCTCGCCGGCGGCCAGGGCAGCCGCATGGGCGGCGTCGACAAGGGGCTCGCGCCTTTCCGCGGGCGCCCCATGGTGTCGCACGTGATCGAGCGCCTCGCCCCGCAGGTCGACGAGATCCTGGTGAACGCCAACCGCAACCCGGGCGCCTACGCGGCCTTCGGCCACCGCGTCATCGCCGACGAGATCCCGGGGTTCGCGGGGCCGCTCGCGGGCTTCGAGCGCGGCCTGGCCCACGCCCGCGGCGAGCTCGTGGCCACGGTGCCCTGCGACTCGCCCTTCCTCCCCGCGGACCTCGTCTCGCGCCTGCGCGCCGCGCTCGAGGCGAAGGGCGCCGACCTCGCGGTGGCGAAGACGGGCGACCAGGCCCATCCCGTCTTCTGCCTCATGCGCCGCGGCGTGCACGCCTCGCTCGCGAGCTTCCTCTCCTCGGGCCAGCGCAAGATCGACAAGTGGTACTCGGCGCTCGCCGTCGTCGAGGTCGCCTTCGACGACGAGGCCGGGGCCTTCGCCAACATCAACACCCGCGACGAGCTCGCGGACCTCGAGAAGCCCACATGAACGCAAAGAGCATCGCCCAGGCCTCCTGCGCCGACGACTACGACCCGAACTCGATGCCCGTGGACAAGGCCCGCGCCTTCATCCACCGCTTCCTGGAGCCGGTAAGCGCCACGGTGCGCGTGCCGATCCGCGACGCCCTTGGGCGCGTCCTCGCCGGGGACGTGGTCTCGCCCGTCGACGTGCCCTCGCACCGCAACTCCGCCATGGACGGCTGGGCGATGCGCGGCGCCGACCTGAAGACCGACGCCGAGGCGACGCTGGAGGAGATCGGCAGTGCGTTCGCCGGCCGGCCCTTCGGCGGGAGCGTGGGCCCCGGGCAGTGCGTGCGCATCATGACCGGCGGCGTGGTTCCCGAGGGCGCCGATACGGTGGTGATGCAGGAGCGCGCCCGGGCCGCGGGCAACCGCGTCACCTTTGCCGCCGGGCAGAAGACGGGCCAGAACGTGCGCCAGGCCGGCGAGGACCTGAAGCACGGCGCCGTCGCCCTTCCGAAGGGACGGATCGTGCGTCCCGCGGAGCTKGGGCTCCTCGCCTCGCTCGGCGTGGGCGAGGTGAGCGTCTACCGGCCCCTGCGCGTGGCCTTCTTCTCCACCGGCGACGAGCTGAAGTCCATCGGCTCCACGCTCGGGGAGGGCGAGATCTACGACTCCAACCGCTACACGCTGCACGGCATGCTCACGCGCCTGGGCTGCGAGGTCCTCGACATGGGCGTGGTGCGCGACGACCCCGCGCTCCTCGAGAAGGCCTTCCGCGACGCATCGCTCGCCGCCGACGTGGTGATCACGAGCGGCGGCGTCTCCGTGGGCGAGGCCGACTTCGTGAAGGACCTGCTCGGCAAGCTCGGCGAGGTGGTCTTCTGGAAGATCGCGATGAAGCCCGGGCGGCCGCTCGCCTACGGGCGCATCCAGGGCGCGCACTTCTTCGGCCTGCCCGGCAACCCCGTGTCGGTGATGGTGACCTTCTACCAGTTCGTGCGCGAGGCGCTGCTGCG
>PQAI01000136.1 GCA_003105245.1 Betaproteobacteria bacterium
CGCATCTCGCGGAAGAGGGCCAGGTTCTCGGCGGGCGAGCGGTCGCGGAAGGGCGAGTTCACGCCGGATTCGGTCAGCGTGCCGCGGCTGGCGCGCATCTCCTCGGCCGTCTGCGAGTCCACGTAGGCGTCGCCGTGCCCGATCAGGCACTCGGCGAACTCGTACATGAGGTCGAAGTAGTCGGAGGCGAAGTAGAGGTACTCGTCCTTCGCGCCGAAGCCGAAGCCCAGCCACTTCACCGCGCCGATGATGGAGTCGACGTACTCCTGCTCCTCCTTCTCCGGGTTGGTGTCGTCGAAGCGCATGTGGCAGATGCCGCCATACTCCTTCGCCAGCCCGAAGTTGAGGCAGATGGACTTCGCGTGCCCGATGTGGAGGTAGCCGTTGGGCTCGGGGGGGAAGCGCGTGCGGATCCTCGCCGGGTCCAGGGGTGCGTCCCGGTGGACCTCGAGCTTTCCGGGGTGGCCGCCCCAGCGCCGCTGGGCGTACTTGCCGCTCTCGAGGTCGGATTCGATCCGCTGCTTGATGAAGTTGGTGATGTGGGCGCCTTCGGGCGCGCCTTTGGTGTCGTTGGGCATGGCGGGAGCAGGGTTGCTGCGCTGCGCAAACCGCTATTCTGGCTGATTTTGGCGCGCCCGTTCGCGGACGGACCCCCGATGGCCGTACCATCGTGCGGGTGAAGCCCCTCTCCGGCCTCGACGCCGCGTTCCTGCACCTCGAGACTCCCGAGACCCCGATGAACGTGGGGTCGCTGCACCTGCTCCGGGTGCCGGCCCGCGGCCGCGCCGGGTTCCTCGAGCGCGTGCGCCGCCATGTCGAAGGCCGGCTGCACCTCGTCCCCGTCTTCACGCGGCGCATCGCCTCCCTTCCCTTCGACATCGCGAGCCCCGTCTGGGTCGAGGACCGCGCGGTCGACCTCGAGTGGCACGTCCGCCGCGTGCGCCTGCCGAAGCCGGGCACGATGGCGCAGCTCGAGTCCCTGGTCGCGAGGCTGCATGCGGAGCTCCTCGACCGCGAGCGCCCGCTGTGGCGCTTCCACCTCATCGAGGGCCTGGAGGGCGGGGAGGTGGCCTGGTACGCCAAGGTGCACCACGCCACGCTCGACGGCGCGGCCGGGGTGAAGCTCGCCGAGGCGCTCCTCGACGCCTCGCCAAGGGGACGAAGGGTTTCGCCGCCCGCGCCGCGCGCCCTCGAGGAGACGCCCGGCATGGGCGAGCTGCTGGGCGCGGCGATCGCCAAGAGCGTGGGCGAGTACGGCAAGTTCCTGCGCGCCATCCCCGACGCGGCCCGGCTCGTGGACGGGAGCCTCTCCGCCCTCGGCTCGCTCGTTTCCACCCCGAAGGGCGGGCGCAGGGGCCTGCCCATCGGTCCCCCGACGCCGTTCAACGTGCCCATCGGGGCGGCGCGCTCCTTCGCGACGGCCTCGATCCCGCTCGAGGAGGTGAAGACGGTCGCCCGGCGCCACGGCGCCACGGTGAACGACGTCGTGCTGGCCCTGGTGGGTGGCGCGGTCCGCTCCTGGCTCAAGGGGCGGCGGGCGCTGCCGGACGCCCCGCTCGTGGCCGCCATGCCCGTGTCGCTGCGCGGCGAGGGCGACTCGATCTACACGACGCGGGCCACGATGGTGCTGGCCAACCTCGCCACGCACCTCGACGATCCCCTCGCGCGCCTGCACGCGATCCGGGCCTCGGCCGGGCGCGCGAAGGAGATCACGATCCGCGCGAAGTCGGTCATCCCGATGGACCTTCCCGCCATCGGCGCGCCCTGGGTGATCTCCGGCATCGCGCGCGCCTACGGCTACGCCCAGTCCGTGAAGGCCTTCCCGCCGCTCGCCAACCTCGTCGTCTCCAACGTTCCCGGGCCGCGGGCGCCGCTGCACCTCGCGGGCGCGCGGGTGCGAAGCTGGTGGCCGGTGTCGATCGTGGAGCACGGGCTGGGACTCAACGTCACCGTCGAGAGCTACTGCGGCTCGCTCGACTTCGGCCTCGTCGCCGCGCGCGAGGCGATGGCGGACGCTCGAAGGCTGGCCGCCGCGCTGTACGATGCGCACGAGGAAATGAAGAAGATGCGCGCATGAAGCGGAAGCCCCCCCGATGCCTTCCCTGACGGCGAACGGCATCACGCTCGCCTACGAGATGGACGGCCGCGCGGGCGACCCGCCGCTCGTCCTCGTGATGGGCCTGGGCATGCCGCTCGTCTTCTGGCCGGACGCCTTCGTCGAGGGCCTCGCGCGCGGSGGCTTCCGCGTCGTGCGATTCGACAACCGGGACTGCGGCCTTTCGACCCGCGTCACCGAGGGYCCGCATACGCCCATCCCCGCCGCGATGGCGAGGTCGATCCTGGGCCTCGAGGTGCACGCGCCCTATACGCTCGCCGACATGGCCGGCGACGTCGCCGGGCTCATGGATGGGCTCGGCATCGCGCGCGCGCACGTGGTGGGCGCCTCGCTGGGCGGGATGGTCGCGCAGGTGCTCGCGGCGCGCCGCCCGGAGCGCGTGGCGAGCCTCACCTCGATCATGTCGGGCAGCGGCAATCCGTACGCCTCGGCGGCGCGGCCGCGGGCGCTGGGCGCCATCCTGCACCGCCCGCAGCGGCCCGACGACCCGGAGAGCGTCACCGACTACCTCGTGCACGTGATGGGCGTGCTCGGCAGCGCGCGCCACCCGGCCGATCCCGCCAAGCTGCGCGCGCACTGCGCGCGCGTGGCCCGTCGCGGCTACGACCACCACGGCATCGCGCGCCAGATGCTCGCCATGCTGGCCTCGGGCGACCGGCGCGCCGAGCTCGCGACGGTGCGCGCGCCCACGCTCGTGATCCACGGCGACGACGATCCCCTGATCTCGCGCTCCGCGGGACGCGAGGTGGCGCGAATCGTTCCCGGCGCGAGCCTGCTCGAGATCGAGGGGATGGGGCACGACCTTCCCGAGCCCTTCATCCCGAGGATCGTCGAGGCGATCGTCGCGCACTGCCGCGCGTCGCGCTGAGCCTGTCGCCTCGCGGCGACGCGTGCGTGCCGCGCGGAACCTGCGGCGCGCCGCGCGCGTCTGACCACGGTCCCTTTCGATACGCAGGAGCAGCACATGACCGCGGTGCATCCCCGCAGCCCAGGCTTCGCCCTCGTGCAGCAGATCCTCTTCCACGTCGCCGTCTCCGGCCTCGCGCTCGCGATCGCGTTCTCGCTTCCGGCCGTCGCCGACTTCGTCCTCCACCAGTGGTGGCCGCGCGTGTCGGCCAACGCGAAGCTGCTCCTCGCCACGGAGCTCGCGCTGGCCGCGGCCCTCGTCCTGCTGGCCAACGCCCTGGGCTTCGCCTGGGAGGGCGTGCGCGCCCGGCGCATGCGCGACCTGGCCTCGCTCGTGCAGGTGCGGCGCGACGACGGGCGGGGCGGGGCGAAGCCGCTGCCGGCGGCGGCGCGCGCCGCGAGGGACGCCCTCATCATGTCGGTGACGGGGTTCCACACCTTCGCGTCCGACCGGGCGCCCTTCCGCGAGCTCCTCGAGCGCTCGTTCGAGGCGCGCGTGCTTCTGCTCGATCCGTTCAGCGAGGGGGCGAGGAGCCGCATCCGCTCGCTGCCGGATCCGGAGCGGGCGCGCGAGCTCTACCTCGAGGAGATCGGCGCCAGCATCGCGTACCTGCGCTCGCTGTGGGAATCGGGTCGGCGCGTGCGGCTCAAGCTCTACCAGGCCGCGCCGTTCTGGAGCATCGTCGTCGCGGGCGAGCACGCGTGGGTGCGCTACTGCCACGACGGCTACCCGATCGCCTCCCAGCCCGACTACGTCTTCGCGCTGCGCCCGGAGGAGCCCACGCAGGGCCTCTTCCCGCCTTTCTGCGCCTACGCGCTCGACCAGTGGAACGACTCAGGGCACCGGGAGTACGACTTCGCCACGGGCGAGCTGGTGCTGCGGGACGCGGACGGCGCCGAACGCGATCGCGCGCCTTTCCCTCTCGCGTTGGCGGGCTAGCCGCCCTTGGCGGCCGCGGCGCGCAGGTCCTTCACGGTGGCGAAAGGTCCCGGGAGCTTCGCCGCCTGGAAGCGCAGCGACGCGTGCCCGGTCTTCGCGCTCTTGCCGGGGCCGATCGCGTAGGCGGTCCATCCCGCGAGGCCCATGCCCTCGTCGAGGGTCGCGGTTCGCGCGGAGCCGGTCGCCGTACCGGAAAGGGACCAGGTGGCGCGCCCGCCCGCCTTCTCGCCGTAGGGCGCCTCGATCTCGAGCGCGAACGAGACCTTGCCCGCATCCACGCGCTCGACCGTGCCCTTGAGGGTCCACGGTGCGCTGAAGCGCGAGCTCGCGGTGGGCGTGGAGACTTCCAGGGGAACCTTGTCCTCGCGAACGCTCACGGCCTGCCTGCCCTTGAGCGCCGCCGGGCCGCCGGGAACCGCGGCGTCGAGGAGCCTCGTGAGCACCTTCAGGCTCACGATCGCGGCATCGAGGGGGTCGAGCTCGAAGCCGGGCTCGAGCGCCACGCCCTTCGTGGCGAGCGCGAGGCCGCCGACCAGCAGGAGCGAGCCGCGGTTCCTGCCCTTGGCCGCCGGCGTGTCGATGTCGACGAGGACGTCGGCCGGGTCGGCGAAGGCGCGGATGCGCCAGGTGCCGGACTCGCCCTTCGGCGGGACCTTCATCGTGAGCGCGTAGTCGGCGAACTCCGCCCACGGCGAGGGCGGCGCCTTCGCCTGCGGGCCGCCGATGGGCGGGTGGTTGGAAGGCATCGCCGGCTTGGGCGTGGCGGGGGCCTGGGCGTTGGCCGCGAGGCAGGCCGCCAGGAGGAAGGGAGCGAGGAGTCGGGTGGCTTTCATGGTGCCGGCATTCTGCCCGAGGCCGGCCCCGCCGGTTTGACCCCCGGCAAATCGCCCGGCGTATAGTGGCGCCACGACCGCGGGAAACGCGGCATCGGGACCGATCGCCCCCACTCGGAGACCCCCATGGAAGCCCTCAAGACATCGTCCGATGTCCTCTTCATCCTGCTGGGCGCCATCATGGTGCTCGCCATGCACGCCGGCTTCGCGTTCCTGGAGCTCGGCACCGTGCGGCGCAAGAACCAGGTGAACGCGCTCATGAAGATCCTCGTGGACTTCTCCGTGTCCACGATCGCCTACTTCTTCGTCGGCTACTCCGTGGCCTACGGCGTGAACTTCTTCGCCGGCGCGGAGAGCCTGGCGGCGAAGAGCGGCTACGAGCTGGTGAAGTTCTTCTTCCTGCTCACCTTCGCGGCCGCCATCCCGGCCATCGTCTCGGGCGGCATCGCGGAGCGCTTCCGCTTCAACGCCCAGCTCGTGGCCACCTTCGCGCTCGTGGGCTTCCTCTACCCGTTCTTCGAGAGCATCGCCTGGAACCAGGCCTTCGGCTTCCAGGCCTGGACGAAGGCGGCCTTCGGCGCGGAATTCCACGACTTCGCGGGCTCCGTCGTGGTGCAYGCGATGGGCGGCTGGATCGCGCTCGCGGCGGTGCTGCTCCTCGGCGCGCGCCACGGCCGYTACACCAAGGACGGGCGCGTGGTGGCCTTCCCGCCGTCCAACATCCCCTTCCTCGCCCTGGGCGCCTGGGTGCTCTCGGTGGGCTGGTTCGGGTTCAACGTGATGAGCGCGCAGACCATCGACAAGATCACGGGGCTGGTGGCCGTCAACTCGCTCATGGCCATGGCGGGCGGCACGATCGCCGGCCTCGTCGTGGGAAGGAACGACCCCGGCTTCGTGCACAACGGCCCGCTCGCGGGGCTGGTGGCGGTGTGCGCGGGCTCCGACGTGATGCACCCGCTGGGCGCGCTCGCCACGGGCGTGGTGGCCGGCGGCCTCTTCGTGGCGATGTTCAATGCCACGCAGAACCGCCTGCGCATCGACGACGTGCTCGGCGTGTGGCCGCTGCACGGGCTGTGCGGCGCCTGGGGCGGCATCGCGTGCGGAATCTTCGGCTCGAAGGCGCTCGGAGGGCTCGGCGGCGTGAGCTTCATGAGCCAGCTCGCGGGGACGCTCCTGGGCATCGCCGTGGCGCTGGCCGGCGGCTTCGCGATCTACGCGGCGCTGCGGGCCACGATGGGCATCCGCATGGACGCCGAGGAGGAGTTCGACGGCGCCGACATCGCCATCCACAAGATCAGCTCCACGCCTGAGCGCGTGGAGCGCGAGGACCGGTCCTGAGGGCCGGGCGCCGCGCGGCGCTCTCCTAGGGCGAGAGCTCCTCGCGCAGCAGCCTGTCCGTGCTGCGCAGCCGCCCGGCGATGTCGAGCGCCAGCGAGGCGTAGATCCGCGCCACGACATCGGGCGCTTCCAGCGCCAGCCGGTCCAGTCCGGCGCGCGACAGCATGAGGACGCGGCAGTCGACGTCGCACACGGCGCTGGCGGTGCGCGGACGGCCGTCGATGAAGGCCACGTCGCCGAAGGTGTTGCCCGGCAGGAAGGTCACGACGCGGGTGCCCTTCGCGCCCTGGTGCGCGAGGTAGATGGAAAGGCGCCCGCGCAGAAGGAAGTAGAGCTCGTTGCCCGCGTCGCCCTCGCGGAACACCGCCTCGCCCGAGGCCAGGTCGCGGATCTCGGTGACGGCGAGCAGCCGCCGCGTGTCCTCCTCGCCCAGCGCCAGCATGGCGCCCAGGGCCGCGGGGTCGAGCGCGGACTCGCTCGCGTGCAGGCCCGCCTCCTCGAGGACCCGGCCCTCGATCCATTCGATCGCGCGGTCGCGATCGGGAAAGACCGGCGGCAGCGTGGCGCCGTCGACGGCGGGCAGTCCCGGCGGACCGCCGCACAGGAGCAGCGTGCGGTTCTCCGTGCCCAGGCGCACGTGAGCGCGGGAGAGCACGGCGCCGGCGGTCGCGTCGAGGGCGTGGACGCGCCGCAGGTCGAGCACCACGTAGCGCACGGCGCGGGCCAGGCGGTCCACGGCGGCGGAGATGCGGTCCGCCGTGCCGAAGAAGAGCGGCCCCTCGAGCTCGACCACCGCGACCGACTTCATCGCGTGCGCCAGCGTGGGCATCACCGGGGGCGGGTAGAGCCGCCGCGAGCGAATGCCCGCGCCCACCGTGACCGTGCGGATCACATGCTGGTTCATCGTGCGGATGAAGATGACCGCCGAGGCGATGAGGCCCACGGCCAGCGCCGCGACGACGTCGAGGAAGACGATCGAGAGGGCGACGAGCAGGTAGACGGCGAAGCTCTCCCGCGTGCCGGCATCGGCCTCGCGGCCGCGGCGCGCGAGCGCGCGCACCAGCGCGACACCCCAGGGGTCGGCCAGCCGGAAGGCGATGAAGATCATGAGCCCGGCCAGCACGGCGAGCGGCACGCTCTCCAGGAGCAGGGCGCAGGCGATCGCGATCAAGGCCACGCCGGCGGAGGCGAGCGGCCCCGCGAGGCGGCCGGTCGCGCCCGCGCCGCGCGCCGCCTGCACCGCGACCACGGAATAGGAGATCGCCGCCCCGCCGAAGGCGCCGGCGATCGCGTTGCCGATGCCCTGGGCCAGGAGGTCGCGGTCGGGGCGCGAGCGGACGTGGTAGCGGGTCTCGACCACCATCGTGCCGACCATCGAGTCGATCGAGGCCACGCAGGCCAGGGCGACGGCGAAGGAGAACATGAGCCGCGGCCCCACGGGATCGCGGAGGACGTAGGGCACGGCCTCCCAGTACAGGAAGGGCGACTGGATTTCGGGAACGCGCGCCGGCGAGACGAAGGCGCCCGCATCGAAGCCGGGAAGGAGCGCGCCTGCCGCGAGGTGCACGGCCACGCCCGCCGCCATGCCGACGAAGATGGCGGGCAGCCGCCCGCTGGCGCGCTCCGTGAGGACGATGGCGGCGATCGCGACGCAGCCCACGAGCAGGGCGCCCGCGTGCCACGCCTGCGCGCCCGGCCACGCGATGCGCGGCAGCTCGGCAATGCCGGCCAAGAGCGGCGTGAAGGCGAGCAGGAGCGAGAGCGCGATGCCGTGCGTGAATCCCGAGACGACGGGAAAGGGCACGAAGCGGATCAGCCGGCCCAGGCGCAGCGCCGCGGCCAGCATCTGGATGAGGCCGGCCGTGACGACGGTGAGGCTCGCGAGCGCGATCACGCCCTGCGGAGGCAGCTCCGGCAGCGCGCGGCTCGCCGTCGACACGAACCCCGCGAGCACGATGCACGAGGCAGCCCGCGGCGAGCTCAGCGCCACTGGCGTCGAGGCGAGGATCGAGGCGACGGCGCCGCCGCCCACGGTGGCGATGAACGCGGCCACGATGCCGTAGGGCAGCCAGTCGGGACCGAGGGGCGCGAAGATGAGGACGCCGCCGCCCACGGCCACGGCGAACGAGGTGGCCGCGCCATTGGCCGCGCCGGCGAAGTCGTGGAGCAGGGAGGTGAGCGAAGGTCGGCGGGCGGCCTCCGGGGCGATGGCGGGCGATGACATGGCGGTCCGGGCGCGGTGCGATGCGGTCAGGGCCGCAGCGGATCGGTCTCCCAGTGGAAGCCCAGCGACCAGAAGCGCTCCTCGCTCGTGCCGCCGGAGCGCGTCACCCACGTGAGGTCGACGTCGAATTTCTCGAAGAGCGCATAGCGGCCGCCGACGCGCACGAAGGGCTTCGACGCGTTCTCGCCGAAGGCCTCGCCCAGCAGCGTCAGGCGCTGCGTGACCGGCTTCTCGAGGGCCACGCCCCAGAGCGTGAGGTTCCGTCCCTCGTCGCGCACGCGCGCCGTGCCCACGTTCAGGTGCAGGAGCGCGCGCGTGTCCTTGTCCCCGCCCAGGCCGAAGCTCACCGGCACGATGAGGTAGGGGTCTCCCCAGCCGTTCTCCGCCTCGCGGCGCGGAAAGCGCGTGAGCCCGGCCACGATGCCGATTCCCCAGTCGCCGTCGTCGACGCTCCTGAAGGCGTGCTTGCCCTGCACGAACATCGCGGTCGTGGCACTCGTCCCCGCCTCGCGGGTTCGCACGCCGCCGGCCTGCCACTCCACGCCGAGCAGGGCGCAGGCGGGCACGAAGGAGAAGTCGGAGACCTCGCCGCGCGAGCGGTTCACCCACGACTCGAGCTGGCAGGCCGTGTCGTCGAGGGTGGAGGCGTCTTCGGTGTTGAGGGGGCGGCCGGCCAGCGCGAGGCCGGGCAGGAGCAGGGCGAGGACGAGGTATCGCAATTCGGGTTTCCGCGCGCCACGGATTGGGCGCTTCGCGGCGAAGGATACCTCATTGCT
>PQAI01000137.1 GCA_003105245.1 Betaproteobacteria bacterium
GCCAAGAAGGACGAGAAGAAGTAGCCGTCCGTCCGCAGCGAACGACAGGGCCCCGCCGAGCGCGGGGCCTTTCGCTTCCGGACCCGGCCAGGGCCGCTATACTTCCATCCCCGCCACCGCGAGGCGAGCGCATGTTCCCCACCCTCGAGCAGTTCGTCGGCAACACCCCGCTGGTTCGCCTCCAGCGCATTCCCGGGCGCACCACCAACACGATCCTCGCCAAGCTCGAGGGGAACAACCCGGCCGGCTCGGTGAAGGACCGCCCCGCGATGGCGATGGTCCTGGGCGCGGAGCGGCGCGGGGAGATCAAGCCGGGCGACACGCTCATCGAGGCCACGAGCGGCAACACCGGCATCGCGCTCGCCATGGCGGCGGCCATCCGGGGCTACCGGATGATCCTCGTGATGCCCGAGCACCTCTCGATCGAGCGGCGGCAGACGATGGCGGCCTTCGGGGCGAGGTTCGTCCTGACCGCGGAGAAGGGCGGCATGGAGCTCGCGCGCGACACGGCCGAGCGCATGCGCGACGCCGGCGAGGGCGTGATCCTCGACCAGTTCGCCAACCCGGACAACCCGCGCGCGCACTACGAGGGCACCGGGCCCGAGATCTGGCGCGATACGCAGGGACGGATCACCCATTTCGTGGCCACGATGGGCACCACGGGCACGCTCATGGGCTGCTCGCGGTTCCTGAAGGAGAAGAACCCCGCCATCCAGGTGATCGGCGTGCACCCCGCGCCGGGCTCGAACGTGCCGGGGATCCGCAAGTGGCCCGAGCAGTACCTGCCGAAGATCTTCGACCGCTCGCGCGTGGACCGCGTCGTCGAGGTCACGCAGCAGGAGAGCGAGGAGATGGCGCGGCGCCTCGCGGCCGAGGAGGGCATCTTCGCCGGCATCTCCTCGGGCGGCGGCCTCGCGGCGGCCCTCAAGGTCAGCGCGGAGACGAAGGACGCGGTCATCGTCCACATCGTCTGCGACCGCGGCGACCGCTACCTCTCGACGGGCGTGTTCCCCGCCTAGGCGGCCCTCGATCGGCTCGCGGCCTCCTGACCCATGATCCCCATCCTCGTCTTCGACATCGAGACCATCCCCGACGTGGCGGGGCTTCGGCGCGTGTGGGAGCTCGCGCCGGACACCGCCGACGAGGCCGTGGTGGAGCTCGCCTCGCAGCGCCGCCGCCAGGCCACCGGCAGCGATTTCCTGCCCTCCCACCTGCACCGCGTCGTCGCGATCTCCTGCGCGCTGCGCGACCGGGACAGCGTCCGGGTCTGGTCCCTCGGCACCGCGAAGGACGGCGAGGCGGAGCTCGTCAAGCGCTTCTTCGACGGCATCGACAAGTACACGCCGCAGCTCGTGTCGTGGAACGGCAGCGGCTTCGACCTGCCGGTGCTGCACTACCGCGCGCTCTTCCACGGCATCGCCGCGCCGAAGTACTGGGATCTCGGCGAGGACGACCGCGACTTCAAGTGGAACAACTACATCTCGCGCTTCCACACGCGGCACACGGACCTCATGGACCTCATCGCCGGCTACCAGAACCGCGCCTTCGCGCCGCTGGACGACGTGGCGCGGCTGTGCGGGCTGCCGGGCAAGCTCGGCATGGACGGCTCGAAGGTCTGGCAGGCCTGGCGCGAGGGGAAGATCGAGGCCATCCGCGATTATTGCGAGACGGACGTCGCCAACACCTACCTCGTGTACCTGCGCTTCCAGCGCATGCGCGGCGCGCTCTCCGCCGAGGCGCACGACCGGGAGGTCGCGCTCTTCCGCGCCTTCCTGGCCGAGCAGAAGGCGACGCACTGGAAGGAGTTCTCCGCGGCCTGGGACAAGGCCGGCGCGTAGGGAGTCGCCTTCCGGCACCTCGCCCCCGGCATCACTCCCCACCCCTCCGGAAAGGGGACCGCTCATCCAGCTCGTCCACGTACTGCGCGATCGCCGCGCCTTCCCTGGCGAGGTAGTCGTCCACCGCCTTCGCGAACGCCGGATGCGCGAGCCAGTGGAAGGAGCGCGTCACCTCCGGCAGGAATCCCCGCGCGTGCTTGTGCTCTCCCTGCGCGCCGCCCTCGACGCGGGCGATGCCGCGCTCGATGGCGAACTCGATCGCCTGGTAGTAGCACGCCTCGAAGTGCAGGCCGGGCACGAATTCGACGGCGCCCCAGTAGCGGCCGTAGAGGACCGTCGGGGAGAAGAGGTCCATGGCGGAAGCCACGGGACGGCCGTCGCGCTCGGCGATCACGAGCAGCACGTTGTCCGGCATGCGCCCGGCGATCATCCCGAAGAACTCGCGCGTGAGGTAGGGCGTGGAACGGTGCTCGCGGTAGGTGCGGCGGTAGCACTTCGCGAAGAAGTCCCAGTCCGCCGGCGTGGCCTCGCGACCCGTGACGCGGCGGATCGTCACGCCGGCCTGTGCCACGCGCCGCCGCTCCTGGCGGATCTTCTTGCGCTTGTCGTGGGAGAGGTCCGCGAGAAAGTCCTCGAACGACTTGTAGCCGGCATTGCGCCAGTGGAACTGGATGGCGGTGCGCTCGAGGAATCCCGCGCGCCGCAGGGCCTCGGCATCGGGCTGCGCGGGGAAGAGCACGTGCAGCGACGACACCTCCTGCCGCCGTGCGAGCCCTACGAGCTCGCGCGCCAGCTCGTCGCGCTGCGCGTCGCTCGAGGCCAGGAGCCGGGGCCCCGTGGCCGGCGTGAACGGCACGGCCGAGAGGAGCTTGGGATAGTAGGCGAGGCCGTGGCGATCGTAGGCGTCGGCCCAGGCCCAGTCGAAGACGTACTCGCCGTAGGAGTGGGACTTCGCGTACAGGGGCACCGCGCCCGCGAGCTCCGCTGCCTCCCAGAGGGTGAGGTAGCAGGGCGCCCAGCCGGTGTCGGGCGAGGCGCATCCGGAGCGGTGCAGGCTCGACAGGAAGGCGTGCGCGAGCGTGGGGTTGCCGCCGTGCAGCCGGTCCCACGCGTCGGGCGGGACGGCATCCAGCGAGTCGAGGATTCGCAGGCGATCGCTCAAGGGGTGGCGGACTATAATGGCAGGGCCCGATTCTATCCGCCCCGCGCGCCGGCACCGCCGGCCATTCCCCACCGATGAAGATCGCCGTCGCCCAGATCAACACCACCGTGGGCGACTTCGCCGGCAACGCCGAGCGCATCCGCGTGGCCATCGGCGAGGCGCAGGCGGCCGGCGCGACGCTCGTCGTGACGCCGGAGCTGGCGCTCTCGGGCTACCCGCCGGAGGACCTGCTCTTCCGCAACGACTTCTGCGACCAGTGCGAGGCCGAGCTCCTGGGCCTCGCCTCCTGCGCCCCCGGCATCGCCGTCGTCGTGGGGCACCCGCACCGGGAGGGCCGCGTGCGCTACAACGCGGCCTCGGTGCTTCGCGGTGGCCGGGTGGAGGCGATCTACTTCAAGCAGGAACTGCCCAACTACAACGTCTTCGACGAGAAGCGCTACTTCGCCACGGGAAACCGCCCCTGCGTCTTCGAGGTCGAGGGGCGCCGCGTCGCGCTCACGATCTGCGAGGACCTGTGGTTCCCGCAGCCTGCCGCCCAGGCGAAGGCGGCGGGCGCGGAGCTGCTCCTCTCGATCAATGCCTCGCCCTACCACCGCAACAAGCTCGCCGAGCGCTACCAGGTGATGGGCTCGCGGGTGAAGGAGACGGGACTGCCGCTGCTCTATGTCCACTGGGTGGGCGGGCAGGACGAGCTCGTCTTCGACGGCGCCTCCTTCGGCTTCTCCGGCGACGGCAGGCTCGGCTACCAGGGCGAGAGCTTCCGCGAGGCGATCGACATCGTGGACTTCGAGGGCACGCGCCTCTCGGGGCCCGTCGCGCCCCCGCTCACCGAGGAGGAGACGATCTACCGCGCCCTCGAGACGGGCGTGCGGGACTACGTGGAGAAGAACCGCTTTCCCGGGGTGCTCGTCGGGCTCTCCGGCGGCATCGATTCGGCCATCGTCGCGGCGATCTGCGCGGACGCGCTGGGGCCCGAGCGCGTGCACGCCGTGATGATGCCCTCCGACTACACCGCCTCGATGAGCGTCGAGGACGCCCGCGAGATCGCCCGCCTGCTGGGCATCCGCTACGACGAGATCCCCATCCGCCCGGTCTTCGATGCCTTCCGCGCCCAGCTCGCGCCGGTCTTCGCCGGCCGTCCCGAGGACACGACGGAGGAGAACCTGCAGGCGAGGACGCGCGGCACGCTCCTCATGGCGCTTTCCAACAAGTTCGGCTGGCTCGTGGTGTCGACGGGCAACAAGAGCGAGATGGCCACGGGCTACGCCACCCTCTACGGCGACATGGCCGGCGGCTACGCGCTCATCAAGGACGTGGTGAAGACGCTCGTCTACCGCCTGGCCCGGTGGCGCAACTCGCGCGGGCGGGTCATTCCCGAACGGGTGATCGACCGCGCGCCCTCGGCCGAGCTGCGCCCCGGCCAGACCGACCAGGACAGCCTCCCGCCCTACGAGCTGCTGGACGCGGTGGTCGAGCGCTACATGGAGCGCGACATGGATCCCGAGGCCATCATGGGGCTGGGCTACGACGCCGAGGCCGTGCGCCGCGTCGTGCACCTCATCCGCGTCAACGAGTACAAGCGCCGCCAGGCGCCGCCCGGCGTGCGCATCACCCCGCGCGGCTTTGGCAAGGACTGGCGCTATCCGATAACATCCGGGTTCCGACCGAAGGTGTGATCGCCATGAAGAAGATCGAAGCCGTCATCAAGCCGTTCAAGCTGGACGAGGTCCGCGAGGCGCTCTCCGAGATGGGGGTGTCCGGGCTCACGGTGACCGAGGTGAAGGGGTTCGGGCGCCAGAAGGGCCACACCGAGCTCTACCGGGGCGCCGAGTACGTGGTGGACTTCCTGCCCAAGGTGAAGGTGGAGGTGGTGGTGGGCGACGCGCTGGTGGACAAGGCGATCGACGCCATCGTGAAGGCCGCGCGCACGGGCAAGATCGGCGACGGCAAGATCTTCGTCTGCGACGTCCCGCAGGTGGTGCGCATCCGCACCGGCGAGACGGGCGAGGACGCGGTCTAGGCCCGCAGGGGCTTTCCTGCTATCCTCACAGGCAAAATCAGGGGAAAAGAATGCTCCTTGCCGCCTTCTACGTCTTCGCCATCGCCGCGATCATCCTGCACTACACCGGCCACCTGAAGCGCTGGAACTGCGAGTGGATCCTGATCGTGCTGGCGATCGCCGTCTTCCCCGCCGTCCTCTTCCTCTGACCGGCGGGGCGTTCGCCCCGCCTCACCCCCCCGCGGCCGCGAGCCTGGCCAGGGGATCCTGCCGGTAGAACTCCCGCAACTGGCCGTAGACCGCCGGATAGGCGGGCTCGAGCAGCTCCGGCGTCTCGAAGAACGCTTCCGAGGCCACCGCGAAGAACTCGCCCGGGCTTTCCGAGCCGTAGGGGTCGATCGGCAGCTCCGCGAGCGCCGCCCCGCCGTCGTCCTCCTCGCGCGCGTCCGCCTCGTCCACCCGGCGGCAGAAATCGTCGTAGGCCCCGGAGAAGGCCTTCCGCCAGGCCGCGAGCGCCATCCCGGCGTGCAGGGGCGGGCAGCCGTTGGGGTCGCCGTTGAGCATGTCGAGCTTGTGCGCGAACTCGTGGATCACGACGTTGTAGCCCGCCACGCGCGCGTCCTCGTCGCTCGTCATCGCCACGTCCTCGTAGGAGAGGATCACGGGGCCGCCCAGCCAGGCCTCGCCCGCCATGGGGTCGTTCACGAGGTGCACCACGCCCGTCTCGTCGACCACCTCGCGCTCGGGGGCGAACTGGCCCGGGTAGACGATGACCTCGCTCCAGCCGTCGTACCACTCGATGCCCAGCTCGAGCACCAGGATCGAGGCCTGGGCGGCCACCTGCACGCGCATGAAGGGCGTGATGTCCAGGCCGTGGGTGCCGGAGAAGTGCTTGCGGGCCAGGAACCCGGAGGCGAGTTCGCGCAGGCGCTCGGCGTCGGCCGCGGCCATGCCGCGCATGAAGAGGTAGGGGAGGGTGGCGCTCTCCCAGAGCCCCGCGTCGATGGGCTCGGCCTTCGCCTCGCGCTTGCCGAGCCAGCCGAACATGCCTCAGGGAGCGGGACCGAGCCGCTTGACCGAACCCGAGCCGATGGTGCTCTTCTTCACGGCCGGGTCGCCGTGGTAGCGCACGTCGCCGCTGCCGATGGTGGAGACGTCGAGCGAATCGCGCACCCACAAGGTCACGTCGCCGGAGCCCGTGATCGACACCCTGGCGCGAGAGGCCTCGAGCCGCTCGGCCCTGACGTCGCCGCTGCCCGCGATGCTCACGGTCACGTTCGCGGCCTTGCCGGCCACACGGACGTCGCCGCTGCCCGCGATGGAGGTGTTGAACGCGCCMGCCTCCAGCTTCGCGATTCTCACGTCGCCGGAGCCGGAGACGGAAACGTCGAGCGACTCGGCGCTCAGGGCCTCGGACAGGATATCGCCGCTGCCGGCGACAGCGAGCGAGCGGATCGCGGGGGACACCACGAGGAGCCGCACCGTGGCGCGGCCGGAGAGGCTCAGGGACCGCTTGAATCGGATCTTGAGCATGCCGCTCTCGACGGTGGTCTCGATTTCGGGAAGCAGGTTGTCGTCCGCCTCCAGGGAGACCGACGCCGGCTCGCCCTGGCGCACCACCACGGTGCCGGGGAGGGAGACGTAGATGCCGGTGAATCCCTTCGCCTCGCGGTTCTCGCGCGCCACCTTGCCGGAGGGCTGGAGGGTCGTCCCGAAGAACGCGAAGGCGGCTTCCGGGGCGAGGAGGGCCATCGAGGCGAGCAGGGCGGCGGGAACGAGGCGGCAGGCGGTCATGGCGGGTCTCCGGAGGGTCGATGTCCCCGTTGGACGCACGGCGGGGCTCAGGCGGATTCGTCGATCCCCAGGTCGCGCCGGATGGCGAGCGCCACGTCCAGGGCCTTGCCGAGGTCGGGTTCGCACACCGTCACGTGGCCCATCTTGCGCCCCGGGCGGGCCTCGCGCTTGCCGTAAAGGTGCAGGTGGGCCCCGGCGTGGCGCAGGACCGCCTCCCAGCGCGGCTCGCCGGCGCCCCAGATGTCGCCCAGCAGGTTCACCATCACCGCCGGGGTGTGCAGCGTGGGATCTCCCAGGGGCAGCCCGCAGAGCACCCGCACCTGCTGCTCGAACTGCGAGGTGCGGCAGGCGTCGATCGTGTAGTGACCACTGTTGTGGGGCCTCGGGGCGATCTCGTTCACCAGCAGGCGCCCTTCCACCACGAACATCTCGACGGCGAGGACGCCCACGTAGTCCAGCGCCTGCGCCAGGCGCGTGGCGATGTCGGTGGCCTCGGCCGCGAGCGCCTTCGGGATGCGCGCGGGGGCGATGGTCACGTCGAGGATCCCGCGCGTGTGCCGGTTCTCCGCGACCGGGAAGACGGCCACCTCGCCGTCGGCGCCGCGGGCGAGGATCACCGAGATCTCGAAATCCAGGGCGAGCCGCTCCTCGAGCA
This sequence comes from Betaproteobacteria bacterium, assembly GCA_003105245.1. Classification (GTDB taxonomy): domain Bacteria; phylum Pseudomonadota; class Gammaproteobacteria; order Burkholderiales; family Usitatibacteraceae; genus FEB-7. The sequence goes on from PQAI01000137.1 coordinate 7,449, forward strand.
CGCAGGGCACCCGCTTCCACTGCGCGAAGACGCCCTCGAGCTCGGCGCGGCTGGCGATCGTGGCCTGCCCCTTGCCGTCGTAGCCGAAACGCGCCGTCTTGAGGATGGCGGGCAGCTTCACGCGCGAGAGCGCCGCGTCGAAGTCGGACTCGTCCCGGACGTCGGCGAAGGGGCCYACGGGAAGGCCGTGCGTCGCGATGAAGCCTTTCTCGCGGCTGCGGTCCTGGGCCACCGCCACGGCGTTGCCGCTGGGGCGAACGACGGTGCGCTCGGCCAGCGCGTGCAGGGCCTCGGCCGGCGCGTTCTCGAACTCCGTGGTCACCGCGGCGCAGGTCTGCGCCAGCTCGTCGAGCGAGACGGGGTGGGTGTAGGCCGTGTTGAGGTGGCCCGTGGCGAATTCCGCCGCGGGCGAGAGCGGGTCCGGGTCGAGCACGGTGACGCGGTAGCCCAGCGTGCGCGCGGCCACCGTGAACATGCGGCCCAGCTGCCCGCCGCCCAGCAGGCCGAGGGTGGCGCCGGGCGCGATCACAGCACGTCGGGCAGCTGCATGGCCGCCACCATCTCGCGCAGCTCCTCGCGATAGGCGGCGAGCTTCGCGGCSAGGCCGGCGTCGGTGGCCGCGAGCAGGCTCACCGCGAAGAGCCCGGCGTTGGCGGCGCCGGCCTCGCCGATGGCGAAGGTGGCCACCGGGATCCCCTTGGGCATCTGCACGATCGAGTACAGGGAGTCCTGGCCGGCGAGGTGCTTCGAGGGCACCGGAACGCCCAGGACGGGGAGCGTGGTCTTGGAGGCGATCATGCCGGGCAGGTGGGCCGCCCCGCCGGCGCCGGCCACGATGCAGCGCAGGCCGCGCTCGCGCGCGCCCTCGGCGTAGTCGAACATCGCGTCCGGGGTGCGGTGCGCCGAGACCACCTTCGCCTCGAAGGGCACGCCGAAGTCGCGCAGCACCTTGGCCGCGTGCTGCATCACGTCCCAGTCGCTCTGGGACCCCATCACCACCCCGACGACGGGCTTTTCCATCTGCTCTCCTCAGGCGTCCAGGGAACGGGCCTCGTCGATCGCGCCGCGGTAGGCCTCGAAGATGCGCGCGAGCGCGGTCTTCATGTCCACCTTCGGCGCCCAGCCCAGTTCCTTCTTCGTGTTGTCGATCYTGGGCACGCGGTTCTGCACGTCCTGGTAGCCCTTGCCGTAGTACTTCGCGGAGCTSGTCTCSACCAGCTTCACCTTCGCGGCGTTGCGCCGGTACTCGGGATAGGTCTTCGCGAGCTCCAGCATCATCGTCGCGAGCTCGCGCACGGAGTAGTTGTTCTTCGGGTTGCCGATGTTGTAGATGCGCCCGCTCGCCACGCCGTCGCGGTTCTCGATGATCTTCATGAGCGCCGAGATGCCGTCGTCGATGTAGGTGAAGGCGCGCTTCTGGGTTCCACCGTCCACGAGCTGGATGGGTTCGCCGCGCACGATGTGGCCGAGGAACTGGGTGATTACGCGGGAGGACCCTTCCTTGGGCGTGTGGATCGAGTC
>PQAI01000138.1 GCA_003105245.1 Betaproteobacteria bacterium
CCGATGGCCCAGTCGGTGTAGCGCACCGCGCCCTCGCGCCCCGATCCCGAGGGCAGGTCGACGCGCCCCTCGGGGTAGGTGAAGGGCCGGTGGTTCGAGGTGGTCATCACGTGCTCGAAGAAGGGCCTGCCGGCCGCGTGGCGCTTGTCCGCCTCGGCGAGCGCCAGCGTGAAGAGGTCCTCGTCCGCGACGCCCCAGATATTCTCGTGATGGATTTCCTCGGAAGGTATGGCGGTGCGGTCGACGACCGTGTAGCCGTTGTTGCCGAAGAAGTAGTTCATGTTGTCGAAGTAGCCGTAGCCGCCGTAGACGTAGAGCGACTCGTAGCCCTTCTCGTTGAAGATCTCCCCGATCGTGAGCAGGTGCTCGTTGTTGGGGCGCTTGACGACCGAGTAGCCCGGCGTGGGCGGAAGCGAGAGCGAGAGCGCCTCCAGCCCGCGCACCGTGCGCGTGCCCGTGGCGTAGACGCGCGTGAAGAAGAGGCCCTCGCCGGCCAGCCGGTCGAGGTTGGGCGTGAGATGGCGCCGGTCGCCGAGGGCGCCCACGAATTCCGCCCCCAGGCTCTCCACCGAGACCAGCACGACGTTCAGGTGCCTCTCCGGCCCGGCGCCGTGGATCTGGCGCTCGATGGGCATGGAGCCGTTGCGGGTGAAGTCCGGGTGGCCCGAGTGCTCGAACTCGCGGCGCATGATCTGGTAGGCCCGGGCGAGCGTCTCGGTGCGGTAGAACTGCTCGTAGTCGATCTCGTTGGTGCGGAAGGCGTGGAAGAACTCCCAGTGGCCGTTGCCCGCGAGCTGCACGGCCTGCGCCTGGGGCGTGAACTCCTTGAGCCGCTCGTCGACGGCGAGGAAGGAGACCGCCGGCGCCAGGGCGAAGGCGGCGAAGGCGAGCGTGCGCGCCCCGAATCCCATGCCGGCGGGGCGGCAGGCGGCCAGGAGGGGCCGGGCCGTGGCCGCGAGCAGCAGCGCCGTGAGCACGGCGATGGCCGCGAACGCCGGGCGCAGGTCGTAGGACTGGCGGATGTTGCCGATCACCTCGTGGGTGTAGACGAGGTAGTCGACCGCGATGAAGTTGAAGCGGGTCGCGAACTCGTTCCAGAAGACGAGCTCGGAGGCGGCCGTGAAGATCCAGGCGAGGAAGGCGCCGGCGGCCAGGGCGAAGGCCGCCACCGCCAGGGGCAGGCGCGAGCGCGGGCCGTCCGGCCACAGCCAGGCGAGCAGGGCGAAGGGCAGGATCCACCAGGCGGCGGCCGCGAGGTCGTAGGCAAGCCCGATCGCGAACGCCGGCAGGGCGAGGCCCGGCCAGGCGAGGGACCAGTCGCCGTTGAAGGCGAGGAGCGCCAGGCGGGTGGCGAAGCTCACCGCGACGAAGGCGGCTAGCGCGATGCCGGCGAGGGCGAARCGGCCGGGGAAGAGMCGGCGAARSAGCGTKTTCAWGRGKCGGGAARGCGKCGSGTGGTMAGGGAKSGATCCCCAGCGCCTTCATGAWKGYCGCMCAMTCGGCCTGGTCGTCGCGCGGGAAGACAGCGAATTATCGCGCTTGTTCCCTGACGTGACGCTGACAASGATCCGGAACCGCTCCATCGCCTCCCGGAAGCGGGTCCCGGGCGCCTACCGGGACGGGGCSWGTCGCGCGACCCAGTCCCGGAGGGTCCGTGTACCGCGGCGGCCACCTATTCGGGCTTGATCCCGAGGTCGTTCATGAGCTTGGTCCACTTCGACTGGTCGTCGCGGATGAACGCCGCGAACTCCTCGGGCCGGTTGCCGGAAGGCTCGCTTCCCAGCGCGAGCAGCCGCTCCTTCACTTCCGGCAGGGCGAGCACGGCGTTGGCGTCGGCGCTCAGCTTCTCGACGACGGCCCGCGGCGTGCCCGCCGGCGCGAGCAGCCCGAACCACCCCAACGCCTCGTAACCCGGCAGCCCCGACTCGGCCGCCGTCGGCAGGTTGGGCAGCGTGGAGGCGCGCTTGGCGCTCGTGACGGCCAGGGCCTTGAGCTTTCCCGCCTGCACGTGCGGCATGGCGGTCTGCGCCGGCGCGAACATGAGGTCGATCTGCCCGGCAAGGAGGTCCGTGACGGCCTGCCCCGTGCCCTTGTACGGGACGTGCAGCAGCTTGATGCCCGCCATGGCGGCGAAGAGCTCGGCCGACAGGTGCGAGGCCGCCCCCGTGCCCGAGGAGCCGAAGGAGAGCTTGCCGGGGGCCGCCTTCGCCTCGGCGATGAGCTCCTTCACGCTGCCCGCCTTCACCTTCGGGTTGGCGACGATCACGTAGGCCGAGGCCGACACCAGGCTGACGGGCGCGAAGCCCTTCACGTTCTTCTGGTCGAGGGCGGCCGTGGATGCCATGAGGAGCGTGTAGCCGTCCGGCGGCGACTGCGCCACCATCTCCGCGCCGATGTGGCCGCTCGCGCCGGGCTTGTTCTCGACCACGACGGCCTGGCCCCAGGCCTTCGCGAGGTGCGGGCTCATGATGCGCGCCAGCGTGTCCGCGCCGCCGCCCGGCGGGAAGGGGACGACGATCTTCACGGACTTCGACGGGAACGCCTGCGCCCAGGCGACCGGCGCCTGCAGGAGCGCGAGCGGCGCGAGGAGCGCCAGCGCCGCGACGGTGCGGCGGCGAATCGCCATCACGCCTCTCCCGGCGCCACGATCGTGGTGCGCAGCGTGGCGATGCCCTCGATCGAGCACTCGACCACGTCGCCGGGCTTGAGGAAAAGCTCGGCCGCGTTGGGCTTGCCCACGGCCACGCCGCCGGGGGCGCCGGTGGAAAAGAGGTCGCCGGGCTCGAGGGGGATGTAGCGCGAGAAGTGCTCGAGGATGTCGGGCAGCTTCCAGATCTGGTCGCGCGTGTTCACGCGCATGCGCTCCTGGCCGTTCACCGAGCAGGTCATCCACAGGTCGTACGGGTCGGCGATCTCGTCCATCGTGACGATCTCCGGCCCCAGCGGGCCGAAGCCCGGGATGTTCTTCGCGGTCCAGAACCGCGAGCCCGAGGCCACCTCGCGCTTCTGCAGGTCGCGGCAGGTGAGGTCGTTCAGGATCGTCACGCCCGCCACGTAGTCCATGGCATCGACCTTCTTCACGCCCAGCGCGCGCCGGCCGATCACGAAGACGAGCTCGGGCTCGTAGTCCAGGCGCACGATGCCGGCCGGGCGCGCGACCTTCGCGTCCTGGCCCACGAGGCAGGAATTGAGCTTCACGAAGGCCGTGGGCTCCTGCGGGATCTCCTTGAGCAGGTCGCTCTTCACGAGCTCGTCGAGGTGCTGGCGGTAGTTCTTGCCCACGCACAGGAACTTGTCCGCGTCGGGCACGGGCGGCAGCAGGCGCACCGCGCGCTCCTCGTGCAGGGCATGCGAGAACGACTTCGCCCCCGTGGTCGCGGCCTTCACGAGGGCCTGGACGCGCGACATCGCGCCCCGGCCGGCCGCGAGGAGCGCCTTCACGGASGCCGGCAGCGGCTCGCCGTTCACGCGCGAGGCGGCCTCGATGTCGAGGATGCGGTGGCCGACGCGAACGCCGGCGCGGGCCGGGCCGGCCGGCCCGACGCTGTAGGTGACGAGTCTCATGGGGATGTCCTGCCAGGAGTTGCGGGTGTCTGCATGGCGCCTCGAACCGGAGATTGTGTGCCCCGCCGCGGGCGGGGGCAAGACGCGTCCGCGCGCCCCGGTGCAAAATAGGCGTCCCTCCAGCCCGGCAGAGACGGTGAAACCATGACGCTCCTTTCCGACCAGATGCGCCTGCACCCGGACCAGCTCGGCGCCTACTGGATGCCCTTCACCGCCAACCGCCAGTTCAAGTCGGCGCCCCGCATGGTGGCCCGGGCCGAGGGCATGCACTACTGGACCCCCGAGGGACGCCAGGTCCTCGACGCCTTCTCCGGCCTGTGGTGCTGCAACGCGGGGCACAACCGCAAGCCCATCGTCGAGGCGATCCAGAAGCAGGCGGCGACGATGGACTACGCGCCCGCCTTCCAGATGGGCCAGCCGCTCGCCTTCGAGCTCGCCAACCGCATCGTGGACATCGCTCCCGAGGGACTGGACCGCGTCTTCTTCTGCAATTCCGGCTCCGAGGCCGTGGACACGGCGCTCAAGATCGCGCTCGCGTACCACCGCGTGCGCGGCGAGGGGCACCGCACGCGCCTCATCGGCCGCGAGCGCGGCTACCACGGCGTGGGATTCGGCGGCATCTCGGTGGGCGGCATGGTGGCCAACCGCAAGATGTTCGGCACGATGCTCGCGGGCGTGGACCACCTGCCGCACACGCACGACCTCGCCCACAACGCCTTCACCCGCGGCGAGCCCGAGTGGGGCGCGCACCTCGCCGACGAGCTCGAGCGCCTGGTGGCCCTGCACGACGCCTCGACGATCGCCGCGGTGATCGTCGAGCCGATGGCCGGATCCACCGGCGTGCTCTTCCCGCCAAAGGGCTATCTCAAGCGCCTGCGCGAGATCACGAAAAAGCACGGCATTCTCCTCATCTTCGATGAAGTGATCACCGCGTTCGGCCGGCTCGGGGAAGCCTTCGCCTCGCAGGTCTACGGCGTGGTCCCCGACATGGTCACCTTCGCCAAGGGCGTGACCTCGGGCAGCGTGCCGATGGGCGGCGTCATCGCCTCCTCGGCCATCCACGACGCGTTCATGGTCGGCCCGCCCGGCGCCATCGAGCTCTTCCACGGCTACACCTACTCCGCGCACGTGCTGGCCTGCGCCGCGGGCGTGGCGACGCTCCAGCTCTACAAGGACGAGGACCTCTTCGCTCGCGCGCGCAGGATGGCGCCGGTGCTGGAGGACGCGCTGCACTCCCTCAAGGGCACGCGGCACGTGATCGACATCCGCAACGGCGGCCTCGTCGGCGCGGTGGAGCTCGAGCCCCGGCCCGGCGCGCCGGGCGCCAGGACGTTCGACGCCTACCTCGGCTGCTGGGAGGAGGGCGTGCTCGTGCGCCAGGCCGGCGAGATCGTCTGCTTCGCCCCCGCGCTCATCGTCGAGGAGTCCCACATCGCGCGGATGGTGGACACGCTTCGCGCCGTCCTCTCGCGCATCGACTGAGGAGCGCGCCCATGTCCACGCTCGCGCTCTTCCGCAACGAGGGCGACACCCGCAGCTTCGCCGCCGGCGAGACGATCTTCGTCGAGGGCGACGAGGGCCGGAACATGTTCGTCGTGCTCGAGGGCTCCGTGCGCCTGTCGGTGACCGGCCGCACCCTCGAGAAGGTGGCCAAGGGCGGCGTCTTCGGAGAGATGGCGCTCATCGATTCGGCCCCCCGCAGCGCCACCGCCACCGCGCTCACGGCCTGCACGCTCGTGCCGGTGACCGCGCAGCGCTTCAAGTCGCTGGTCCAGGAAAGCCCCGAGTTCGCGCTCGAGATCATGCGCGTCATGGCCGCCCGCCTGCGCAGCATGGACCGGCGGCTCTAGCCCGCCCGGGCGCCGCCCCCCCCTTGTCGGCACATCGACGCATTCCCATTTTCGCCGCCCGGGTGTAGCGTGAACTGATGCCGGGCACCCGGCGGCGCCATCGCGGCGCCGCCGTTCGGGAGGGCGGATTGCCATGTTCCCCTCGTTCTTCGCGCGTGCCGCTCTTGCCGCCGTCGTCGTGGCGGCTTGCGTGCCCGATCCCGCCGTGGCGGGGGCGGGCGCGGACGGCCGGCCGGTTTCGGCGCGGGCCTCGCTCATCGTCAGGGTGACGGTTCCCGCGGTGCTTCGCGTGCGTGCCGTCGGCCAGCCCGGATACCTGGCAGTGGGCACCGCCGACGTCGAGCGCGGGTTCGTCGACGTGGGCAACGCCCAGCTGCACGTCCTTTCCAACCTGCGCGGCGCGGTGCGGCTGGTGGCGAGCGTCGCCTCGCCGTTCGCCGAGGCCGTGGAGATCACCGGGCTGCCGCTTCCCCTCGTGGCGCGGCCCACGGGCGAGGCGTCCCTGGCGCGCACCGGCGGGCCGTTCGACCTCGGCTACCAGGTGCAGTATCGCATCCGGCTGTCCCGCGGAACCGCGCCGGGCCTCTACCCCTGGCCCGTCTTCCTGACCCTCCTTGCCTCGTAGCGGGGCCGGCCCGGCGCCACGCCGCCGCGGCATCTTGACATTTCTTTGCGTTAATTCTTCTTGACGAAGGTGTTAATGCACAACCGCGCGGCGCGGCCTAGATTGTCGGTCCATGAACGCCGCCCCGCTCCTTCGTGCCTCGCTGCTCGCCGCGCTGACCGCGGCCCTCCTGCCGCTCCCGGCGAACGCCGACTCGCGCACCGTCACCGGCCCCGGCGGGCTGTCGGCGAGGGCGCGCCTGGACTTCCAGGTCCGCATTCCGGCCGTGGCCCAGGTGCAATCCGCGGGACACGGGCGCCTGATCGAGATCCGGGGGGAGGACATCGAGCGCGGATACGTCGAGGTGGCCGGCGCCCGCATCGCCGTCAAGGCCAACATGCGCGGCCAGAAGCGCCTGGTCGCGCAGGTCACGGCCGCGTTCGCGAAGGCCGTCGAGATCGCCGGCCTGCCGCAGCCCCTCGTCGCCCAGCCCGCCGGGGAGTCCGCGCTGCAGGACACGCGCCGCGGCGTCGTGGATCGCCTCTACGACGTGAGCTACCGCATCCAGCTCGCCCCCGGCATCGCCCCCGGCGTCTATCCCTGGCCCGTCTTCCTGCGGGTCGACGCGGCCTGACCGGGGCGGCCCGTCCGCCCGCCTGATCTGGCGCAATTCGCGCCCGGCCGCACCGCGACATACTGGCCGCGTGCGCGCGTTCCGACGACGCGGCGCGGCGACCATGGCCTATCGCGGCACTCCTCCCGGGCTTGTCGACTTCCTGAAGATCGTCGACATCCGAACCAAGATCGTGAGCGTTTCCTCGCTCCTGGTCGGCAGCGCGTGGGCGCTCGCCACGGCTCCGGAGCGCTTCTCGTGGAGCCTCTTCGGGATGATGGCGGTGTCGACTCTCCTCATCGACATGGGGACGACCGGCTTCAACAGCCACTTCGACTTCGTGACCGGCGTGGACACGCGCGAGTCCGACCAGGAGCGGTTCAAGGCGCTCGTCCAGGCCGACATCGACCCGCGCGTCGCGCTGCACCTGTCCTTCGCCCTCTTCGCCGCGGCCGTGCCCCTGGGGCTCGCCATCGGCGCGCRCGCCGGCTGGGGCGTGGTGTCCGCCGGCGCGGCGTGCATGGTCTTCGCCTACTTCTACTCGGGAGGGCCGCACCCGATCTCGCGCACGCCCGTGGGCGAGTTCTTCGCGGGTGGGCTCCTCGGCGGCGCGCTGGTCGCGATCGCGGCCTTCGTGCACACGCARCGYCTCGATGCGGCGACGCTTCTCGTGGGCCTGCCCTCGAGCCTCGTCATCGCGGCGATCCTKTCGACCAACAACGCCTGCGACCGCGTGGGCGAYGCGCGCGCCGGCCGGCGCACGCTCGCGATCGCGCTCGGYCCGGARMGGGCGCACCTGCCGATCTWCKKCCTGGTGGCGGCCTGCTACGCGRCGGTGGCGCTGCTCCTCGCGCTCCGGGTGCTGCCGCCCTGGGCGCTCGTGCCGATGGGCCTCTCCGCCGCCGTGTCCTGGCGCGCGCTCGCGGGCATGAAGTCGCGCGGCTGGTCGCACGCCACCAAGGGGCCGAACATGGGCGCGATCTCGCTGGCGTTCCTGGCGTTCACCGCGTGCCTGCTCGCGAGCATCGCGCTCGCGGGCCTCAGCGCAGCACGATGATCGCCGCCACGACCGTCGCGGCGACGTAGCTCGCCACGACCAGCGCGAAGGGCAGGTCCAGGCGCCGCAGCGCCCCGCGCGCCTTCACCTCCCGGGGCACGGTGAAGCCGGCGCGCGAGCGCGTCCCGTCGGCGTCCACGGGAAGCACCGCCAGCCGCGCCAGGCCCTCCACGCAGTCGAACCGGGGCGAGGGGCGCAGCTCGACGACCTCGTCGCCGCGGTCGAGCGACGGGGCGCCGCCCTCGACCTTTTGCGCCCCGGCCAGGTCGGGCACCGTGTCGCCGCCGGAGGCCTCCGCGCGGCTGCGCACCGCCGCCTCGGCCTGCAGCACCTCGGGAATCGCCTCGCGCAGGTCGGCGGCGAACTCGGCGGCGCTGCCGTAGCGCTCGCCCGGCTTCTTCTTGAGGGCGCGCGCGAGGATGTAGTCGAGCACCGGCGGGAGCGTGCGGTTCACGTGGCTCGGCGGGACGACCACGCCGTTGACCACCTGGTACATGAGCTGCGTGATGTCCTCTCCGGAGAAGGGCGTGACGCCGGTGAGCATCTCGTAGAGGACCACGCCCAGCGAGAAGATGTCCGCGCGGTGGTCGAAGGGTTCCCCGGAGACCTGCTCCGGCGACATGTAGCGCGGCGAGCCCAGGAGCATGCCGGTGGCGGTCTTCACGTCCGGGTCGCGCAGGCGCGCGATGCCGAAGTCCATGATCTTCACCCGGCCGTCGGAGAGCACCATGATGTTGCCGGGCTTCACGTCGCGGTGGACGACGCCGCGCTCGTGCGCCGCGGCGAGCGCCTCCGCCACGCGCGCGGCGATCTCCACCGCCTCCGAGGGCGGGAGCGAGCCGCCCCGGATCAGGTCGCGAAGCTCCCTGCCGTCGAGGAGCTCCATGGCCATGAAGGCGACGTCGCCCTCGCGGCCCACGTCGTAGATCGTGATGATGGCCGGGTGGCCGATGCCGCCCGCGGCGCGCGCCTCCTGCAGGAAGCGCGCCTCGAAGTGGGCACGGTCCTCCTCGGTGCCCGTGAGCGTGATCGTCTTGATCGCGACCGCGCGGCCGAGCGCCGGGTCCTCGGCGCGGTAGACCACGCCCATGGCGCCGCGCCCCAGCTCGCCCAGGACGCGGAAGCGTCCGAACTGCTGCGGGGAATTCTCGCCCATGCTCACAGGTTCAGGCTGCGGCGAAGGTCGCGCCAGAAGCCCGAGGGCTTCTGCGCCGGGGGGCTTCCCGTGAAGGCGTGCGAGACGGTCATGCGCTCGCCGGGCTCGAGGTTCACCTTGATCTCGAGCGGCGGATAGCCCTTGCTGAGCACCTTCACATGGTGCCTGCCGGGCGCGAGCTCCACCTCGCGCATCTTCGGCACGCGCCCGTAGGAAAGGCCGTCGATCACCACGTCGCCGCCCGGCTTCACGTCGAACTCGATCACCGCCGGCCGCGGCGGGAAGAAGTAGCGGTTCACGCTGCGCCCGGCCATCCCCAGCGAGACGATGGCGAGGATTCCCACGAGCGCGTAGGCCGCGAGGCGGTTTCGCCTGGCGACGAGGCGCTGCGGGTCCGGCGTGTAGAAGGCGTGCAGGCGCACGCGCGCGTCGGTGAACTCGCCCGCCGGCGCGAGCTCGGCGGCGCGGTCCGGCCGCGTGGCCTCCAGCATCCTCGCGAAGGGCACGGTGACGAGCGTCGTGCCCGCGGCGGCGAACCCGGCCGCCGCCGCCGCGGCGGTGATGCCGTCGCCGAAGACCATGGCGCCGGCGTCGCGCGCGGTGACCGCGATGGGGCCATGGTTCACGCCCACCTTGAGGGACTCCTCGCCCGGCGCCTCTCGCAGCGCCTGAGCGAGGTCCAGGGCCCGCGCGGGCTCCCCGAAGAGCACCAGGGCGACGCCGTCGGCGGCGTCCAGCACGATGCGCTCGGCGGCCGGCATCCCCGCGATGGCCTCGCGCACGCGCCGCTCCAGCCGTTCCTTGAGGCTCGCCTGGTCGACGACCGCCCGGTCGTCGAACCGGGGAATCCTCAGGAACGCGACGTTGGCGAAGACGGGGGCGGCGGTCGGCATGCGCGGCATTGTAGCGGGGAGTCTTCGACCCCGCCGGCGGCTACTTCAGCGCCTTGAAGCGCAGGCGGTGGGGCTGGGCGGCCTCCTCGCCGAGGCGCTCGACCTTGTTCTCCTCGTACTCGTGGTAGTTGCCCTGGTAGAAGTACCACTGCGAGTCGCCYTCGGCCGCGAGGATGTGGGTGCAGATGCGATCCAGGAACCAGCGGTCGTGGGAGATCACCATCACCGCGCCGGCGAACTCGAARAGCGCGTCCTCCAGGGCCCGCAGCGTCTCGACGTCGAGGTCGTTCGAGGGCTCGTCGAGCAGCAGCACGTTGCCGCCCGCCAGCAGCGTCTTCGCGAGGTGCAGCCGCCCGCGCTCGCCGCCCGAGAGGTTGCCCACGAGCTTCTGCTGGTCCTGGCCCTTGAAGTTGAAGCGGCCGAGGTAGGCGCGCGACTGGATCTCGAACTTGCCGATCGCGAGGATGTCCTGGCCGTTGGAGATCGCCTCCCAGGCGTTCTTGTCGTTGGGCAGCGCGTCGCGCGACTGGTCGACGTAGGCGAGCTGCACGGTGTGGCCGACCTTCACCTCGCCGGAGTCGGGCGACTCCCTGCCGGTGATCATGCGGAAGATCGTCGACTTGCCGGCGCCGTTGGGGCCGATGATGCCGACGATGGCACCGGGCGGCACCTTGAACGACAGGTTGTCGATGAGGCAGCGATCGCCGTAGGACTTCGTCACGTTCACGAACTCGATCACCTCGTTGCCGAGGCGCTCGCCCACGGGGATGAAGATCTCGTTGGTCTCGTTCCTCTTCTGGTACTCGTAGGAGTTGAGCTCCTCGAAGCGCAGCAGGCGCGCCTTGTTCTTCTTGGTCTGGCCCTTGGCGTTCTGGCGCACCCACTCCAGCTCCTTCTTCAGGGCCTTCTGGCGCGCGGTCTCCGAGGACTCTTCCTGCCGCAGGCGGTCGCGCTTCTGCTCCAGCCAGGAGCTGTAGTTGCCCTCCCACGGGATGCCGCGGCCGCGGTCGAGCTCGAGGATCCACTCCGCGGCGTTGTCCAGGAAGTAGCGGTCGTGGGTGACGGCCACCACGGTGCCCGGGAATTGCGCCAGGAAATGCTCGAGCCACTCGACGCTCTCGGCGTCGAGGTGGTTCGTGGGCTCGTCGAGCAGCAGCATGTCGGGCTTCGAGAGCAGCAGCCGGCAAAGCGCCACCCGCCGCTTCTCGCCGCCGGAGAGCGTGCCGATGACCGCGTCCCAGGGCGGGATCCGCAGCGCGTCCGCGGCGATCTCGAGCTGCGCCTCCAGCGAGTTCACGTCGGCGTGCTCCAGGAGCTTCTCGAGCCTCTCCTGCTCGGCCGCGAGCTTCTCGAAATCGGCGTCCGGTTCGGCGTACTCCGCGTAGACCTCCTCCAGGCGCGACTTGGCCTTCAGGATCTCGCCCACGCCCTCCTCGACGGCCTGGCGCACCGTCTGCGTGGGGTCGAGCTGCGGCTCCTGCGGCAGGTAGCCGATCTTGATGCCCGGCATGGGCACGGCCTCGCCCTCGATCTCCTTGTCGATGCCGGCCATGATCTTGAGCACGGTGGACTTGCCCGCGCCGTTGAGGCCCAGCAGGCCGATCTTGGCCCCCGGGAAGAACGAGAGCGAGATGTCCTTGAGGATCTGCCGCTTGGGCGGGACGATCTTGCCCACGCGGTTCATCGTGTAAACGTATTGCGCCATGGCGGTACTTTCGGCGGTATCAGGGGCGAATCGGAAAAGCCCTCTATTTTACCCGACCGGGGCACCCCGAGCGATTTCCSACCGCGGGCGGCAACCCGAAATCGACATGTTCGGGACCGGCTCGTACCTCGACCACGAGGCGGGCCGCGCACAGCCCGCGAAGTTGCCGGTTCCTGCTCAAAGCATCAGCCAGTCGCGCATCGCGGCCCGCGCCTCGAGCTCGAAGCGCGCGTGCGCGTTGGCCACCCGCCCCGGCAGGCCCGCGCGCCGCTCGGCTTCGTAGCGCGCGTAGCCCGCCTCGGGGCGTTTCAAGCGGACGGCCCGGGCGGGCTTCCACCGCCACCAGGCCATCCTTCCCGCATCGATCGCATGCATCGTCGTCTCCCTCGTTCTCGTTTTCGGATCGCAAAAGCACGAAGCCCGGAGGTTTCTGAGGTCTCCGGGCTTCGCGAGGGATTCTTCGCTGACGATGCGGCGTGCTACCCGATCGTTCTCCCGGAGACGGTGCCGTCCATGGCGACGACGGCGGCGTGATCCAGCCAAAGGCCGGATACGCGCGGTCGCGCGAAGGTCGGTTTGGAAATGAAGGTCTGTTCCATGTCTCTCGAAAAAACTCTCGGTGGTTCGTACGGAACGGATGCTGCCATGCAGCAAAAGTCCGCGTCAAGGGGGGTATGCGTCTTTTTTCGCGCATGCGGATAATGAGGCTAGACCACGACCGCGGAAACGCGACCGGAGCAGCCATGCAACGCAGCCTCGCCCGCAGCCTCGCCCGCACCCTCGCCGCGCTCGCCCTCGCCTTGCCGTGGACCGCGATGGCGCAGTCCTGGCCGGCCAGGACGGTGAGGATCGTCGTGCCCTTCGCCGCCGGCGGGCCCGCCGACATCTACGCCCGCGCGATCGCCGAGAAGCTCTCCCAGTCCCTGGGCCAGTCCTTCGTGGTGGAGGACAAGCCCGGCGGCGGCTCGATCGTCGGCACCGACACCGTGGCCAAGAGCGCGCCGGACGGCTACACGCTCCTCATGATGTCCAACACCCACACGGTCAACGAGTCGCTCATCCCGGACAAGCCCTTCGCGCTCCTGCGCGACTTCGTCCCCGTGGCGCCGGTCAACTACTCCGACCTCCTCATGGTCGTTCACCCCTCGGTGCCCGCCGCGACGGTGGCGGAGTTCGTGGCGCTCGCGAAGGCGCAGCCCGGCCGGCTCAACTACGCCTCCTCGGGCCCCGGCACGCCGTACCACATGGCCGGCGAGCTCTTCAAGGCGATGGCGGGCGTGGACGTCGTGCACGTCCCCTACAAGGGCAGCTCCGGCGCGCGCACCGACATCCTGGGCGGCCAGGTGCAGATGATGTTCGACGCCATCACCACGATGGCCCCGCACGTGCGTTCCGGGAAGCTCAAGGCACTGGGCTCGACCGGGCGCGTCCGCTCCACGGTGCTGCCCGAGGTGCCCACGGTGAGCGAGGCGGGCGTGGCGGGCTACGAGGCCGTGATCTGGCTGGGCGTGCTGGCGCCGGCCGGCACGCCGAAAGCCATCGTCGAGCGGCTCAACGCCGAGATCACGCGCGTCACCTCGGCGCCGGAAATGCGCGAGGCGTGGGCCAGGCAGGGGGCCACGGCGATGGCGATGACGACCGAGGAGTTCGGCCGCTACCTGCGCGAGGACATCGAGAAGTGGGCGCGCGTCGTGAAGCTTTCGGGCGCGAAGGCGGACCGCTAGTGACGGCCGCCGTGAACCCGGACGCATTGCGGATCCTGAGCGCCGGCGCGGCCCAGGGCCTCGCCACCGCGATCGCCCGGCACGAGGGCATCGCGCTCGCCGGCACCTTCGGCGCGGTGGGCGGGATCCTCGAGAAGTTCCTCGCCGGCGAGCCCTGCGACATCGTGATCCTCACGCACGCGCAGGTCGCCCAGCTCACCGCCCGCAACCGCGTGGCGCTGGACCTCGTCTCCGACCTCGGGGCCGTGCGCACTTCCGTGGCTGTTCGCGCGGGGGACGAAAAGCCCGACGTTTCCACGCCGGGCGCGCTGCGCGCGGCGCTCCTCGCGGCCGACGAGATCTTCCTGCCGGACCCGCAGAAGGCCACGGCGGGAATCCACTTCGCCGGCGTCCTCGCGAAGCTCGGCATCGCGCAGGAGGTGGCCTCGCGCCTGCGGCCGCACCCGAACGGCATGACGGCGATGCGCGCGCTCTCGGAGGCCGGCCGCCATCCCATCGGCTGCACCCAGACCACGGAGATCCTCGCCACGCCGGGCGTGAGCCTCGTCGCGCCGCTGCCGGAGGAGCACGAGCTCGCCACGGTCTACACCGTGGCACTCAAGGCGGACACCGCGCGCGCCGAGGCGCGCGCCTTCGCGCTCCAGCTCACGGACGCCGCCACCGCGATGGCGCGCACGGCGGCCGGGTTCGAGGGCGCGGCCATCCGCCGCGCGACGGCGGCCGACACCTCGGCCGCGCGCGAGCTCGTCTTCGCCATCCTGAAGGAGTACGGCTTCACGCCCGAGCCGCAGGGGACCGACGCGGACCTCGCCGACCTCGACGCGGGGTTCCTGGCGGGCGGCGGCCTGTTCGACGTCGCCGTCGATCCCGATGGCAGCCTCGCGGCGTGCTGCGGGATGAAGATCCTGGCGGACGGCCGTCTGGAGCTGCGCAAGATGTACGTGCGCCGCGACTGCCGAGGCCGGGGCCTCGGCCGGCGCCTGCTGGACCGCGCCCTGGCCTGGGCGAGGGCGCGGGGACACGCGCGCGTGGAACTGGAGACGGCCACCCGGCTCGAGGAGGCCATCGCGCTCTACCGCAAGGCGGGCTTCGTCGAACGGCCGGGCAAGCCCGGCACCTGCCGCTGCGACCTCGCCTTCGAGCTCGAGCTTTCCTGAGCGCGGCGCGCTACTTCTGGGCGCCGACGTCCTTCATCGACTCGAGCTTSCCGAGDTCGAGGGACCCCACCCCGGCGCGCAGGGCGTCGATGGRCACGGACTGGCCGCGGGCGGTCACCACGAAGCGCTCGCCCACGACCACCGTGAACTCGGCGTCGCGGCCGTCCTTCGAGTACTCCTCGTGCACCATGCGGTTGCCTTCCTTGCGCGTGCGCTCGACGCGCCCGCCGGAGTCGCGCTCGCCCTGGACGTTGGCCCAGCCCGCGAGCGCCATGAGGCCGCCGGCGCCGCCCGTGTCCGTCACTTCGAGCTCGACCTCCTTGCCGGAGCCGTCGCCGTAGCGCGCCTCGGCCTTCGACATCGCGAGGCCGGGCATCCCGCCCTTCTCGGCGCCCTGGCTGGTGCGCGCGAGGCCCGCGAAGCGCTCGGGAACGAGGGGCTTCAGCTGCTCGAGGCCCACCGGCTCGAAGCGCTTGC
>PQAI01000139.1 GCA_003105245.1 Betaproteobacteria bacterium
ATCGAGATCCCGCGCGCGGCGCTCACCGCCGGCGAGATCGCCCGCTACGCCCAGTTCTTCTCCTTCGGCACCAACGACCTCACCCAGACCACCTTCGGCATCTCGCGCGACGACGCCGAGACGGGCTTCCTGCAGGAGTACCTCGAGCGCCGCATCCTCCCCGAGAACCCCTTCGCGACCCTGGACCAGGCCGGCGTGGGCAAGCTCATGGAGATGGGCGTTCGGCTCGGGCGCGAGGTGCGCCCCGACCTCGAGGTGGGCATCTGCGGCGAGCACGGCGGCGACCCGGCGACCATCCGCTTCTGCCACCGCATCGGGCTGGACTACGTGAGCTGCTCCCCCTACCGCGTGCCGGTGGCGAGGCTCGCCGCCGCCCAGGCGGCGCTGGCCGACGCCAACCGGCGTTAGGGCCGAGGGGGCCCGGAAGGGCCCCTTCAGGCCGTTTTTGTGAACTGGTTCACAGTCAGGGCGTGTAATCCGGCGCATGTTCCAGTTGTAGCGCCCAAAGTCCCGGGACCAGGGGCACGGCGCGACAGGAGGCCCACATGAGCCAAGGCGCGCAGGCGGAAGCATCCCTCACCCCCCGTATCGGCATCTACGGGATCTTCGACCGCATCCCCTTCCTGAGGGGCAAGTACGCGCAGAAGTTCGCGGCCGCCACCGTCATCGCCGTGGTGCCGCCGCTCGTGATCCTTCTCTCCTACCTGCTCTTCGCGAACGACGTCTCCGAGAACGCCAAGCGGCTGCTGCCGGCGCTCGGGCTCACCTATCTCGGCGGCTTCATGGCCATGCTCTGGCTGCACCAGGGGCTGCTCGCCCCGGTGGTCATGTCCTCGACGGCCATGAAGAAGTACCTCGACGACGGTCGGGCGCCGCAGATGAACGCCCCCGCCGGCTTCTACGACGAGGCCGGGCGCCTCATGGGCCGCACCCAGTACGTGCTGGAGCTCCTGGAGCGCTGGGGCGCGCGGATCGAGAGCCTCACGGACCTCGACGACATCACCGGCGTCTACACCCGGCGCGCGGGCGAGAAGCGCCTTGGCGAGGAGATCGCCCGCAGCGAGCGCGACGACACCACCTTCCACGTCCTGCTGGTGGACATGCGGGCCTTCGGCGCGGTGCGCGAGGAGCACGGCTACGGTGCCGGCGACGTCTGCCTCGTCCAGATCGCCGCCGACCTCATCGCCAACACCCGCAAGGGCGACTGGATCGCGCGCTGGGGCAACGACCGCTTCCTCGTCGGCCTGCACCGCAACCGCAGTGCCAAGCTCGTCACCGACCGCATCCTGCACGCCATCGACTCGGTGCCCTGCCAGGTGGGCMCCGGCAAGGAGATCGCGGTGCGCGTGTCCTGCGCGGTGATGGAATACCGCCTCGGGCTCGGCCCGGAAAGGCTCCTGCAGCGGCTCGACGAGGCGCTGGCGGAAGCCAAGTTCAAGAGCGTTCCCGGCGGGCCCTCGCGGGCCGTCTTCCGGCTGGGCGAGCGCTAGTCCCGCCTCACTCCGGGGCAGCCGCCGCGGGCGGCCGCCGCCTCTCGATGTGGAAGCGCACGAGTGCGGCGAGGCGGTAGAGCGCGTGCGCGAACTTCCCGTAGGGCATGGTCGCGAAGAGCGCGAGGACGACGCCGAGGTGGGCGACCAGCAGCAGGCCCATGGCGCGTGTTTCCCGGAACGCGAGCAGCAGGAGCCCCGTGAGGCTCGTGAGGAAGAGGAGCGCCAGGAAGCCCGACTCCATGCCGCGCTGCGCGGGGTCCGTCAATTCCGGATCGCGCCCGCGCTTGAGCCAGGCGAGCCCCGCCGGCCCCACGAGGAGCCCGATGCCCCCCAGGGCGCCCAGCACGACCGGCATGCTCCAGAACGGGTAAGGCGCCTTCCAGCCGAACGCGTAGTGGTAGACCGTCGCCGTGCTCGTGGCCGCGAAGCACAGCAGGAACCCGTAGAACGTGAAGTGGTGGAAGGTGCGGCGGGCGAAGGAGGGCTCGTCGTCCGGATACGTGCACCCGTCCCCTCCCCCGTCCAGGTACTTGAGGACCGCGGCGTCGTGGATGGCGCCGGCGGCGGGGCCGGGGGCCGAAAACGCCGACTCCTCCTCCCCGGTGTCCTTCCAGAAGCGCGCGAAACCGACGCCCAAGGCGAGGATCACGAAGAGCGACACCGCCCCGAACACCGCCACCATCGCCCCGTGCGGAAGGACCGCGTAGAAGGAGCCCTGCGCGTCGGAGTGGGCCGCGAAGAGCCTTTCCGGTCCCGCGAGCCAGGCGGCGAAGAGGAGGAAGAAGACGAGTCCGGCCGCGGTGGCGAGGCTCGCGGCGAGCCCGCCCGAGTCGAAGGCGCGCGCCAGGAACCCGGGCCACGCATACCGGCGCCAGGTGCGGACCCGCGCCTGCGCCATGAGCCGCGGGAAGTTGAGCGCGAACTCGTGCGGCGGCGCGTACTGGCAGGCGTAGAGGCAGGAACCACAGTTATGACAGAGGTTCGCGAGGTAATGGACGTCGCCTTCCGTGAACGACAGCCGGCGCTGCAGCGCGGGGAAGACGGCGCAGTAGCCCTCGCAGTAGCGGCAGGCGTTGCAGATGGCCAGCTGCCTCTGCGCCTCGTCGACGAGATCGGGCAGCGTGCGTGGCTCAGGCGCGTGCATGGCGCGCGGCCTCCTCGCCCGCGATGCGTCCGAATGTCGTGCCGATGGCCATGCCGATGCCGGCGAGGTAGCCCTTGCCGAGGATGTTGCCGGCCATGATCTCCCCCGCGGCCCAGGCGTTGGCGGCCGGGCGCCCGTCGGCGAGTTGCATGCGCGAGCGCTCGTCCACGGCCACGCCCAGGTAGGTGAAGGTGATGCCCGGCCGCAGCGCGTAGGCATAGAAGGGCGGCGTGTCGATGGCGCGCGCCCAGTGCGTCTTGGGTGGTACCAGCCCCTCGGTGCGGCAGTCGTCCTGGACCGTGTGGTCGAAGGTGCCGGGGCGCACCGCCGCGTTGAACTCCGCGACGGTCCTCTCCAGCGCGGCCGGGTCGAGACCCAGCTTGCCCGCGAGTTCGCGCAGCGTGTTCGCCTTCTCGGGCGGGAAGACGGGCGGCATGAACTTGCCCATGGACTTCGAGTCGATGATGGAAAAGCCGATCTGGTCGGGCTGCCCCGCCACCAGGCGCCCCCAGATGGCGTAGCGCTTGGGCCAGAAGTCCTCGCCCTCGTCGTAGAAGCGCTTGCCTTCCTTGTTGACCACGATGCCCAGCGACACCGCGTCCACGCGCGTGACGATGCCGCCGTCGTAGCGCGGGCTGCGGGCGTCGATGGCCACGCAGTGCCCCTGCGTGGCGTCGCTCACCTGCCTGGCGCCCTGCGCCAGCAGGAGCTTCAGGACCACGCCCATGTTGTACGGCGTGCCGCGCACGATGAAGTTGTCCGCCGGAGGCCCCCAGGCCTCGCGCAGCCACTCGAGGTTGGACTCGAAGCCGCCGGAGGCCACGACCACGGCCTTCGCGCGGACTTCGCGGCGCTCGCCCTTGCATTCCACGGTGACCGACTCGATGCGCCCGTCGCGAAGTGCGAGGTCCACGACCTGCGTCTCGTAGGCGATCTCCACGCCCAGCGCCGCGGCCGAGCGGTAATAGGCGTTCACCAGCGCCTTGCCGCCCCCGAGGAAGAAGGCGTTGGTGCGCGAGAGGTGCAGCGTCCCCCCGAGGGGCGGCTGGAAGCGCACGCCGTGCGCGAGCATCCAGGGCACGTGCTTCTCGGTGCTGCGGATGGCCAGGCGCGCGAGGCGCTCGTCGGTGAGGCCGCCCGTCACCTTGAGGAGGTCCTGCCAGTACTCCTCCTCGGGATAGGCGTCGGTGAGGGGCGCCAGCGGCCCCTCGTGCATGGTGCG
>PQAI01000140.1 GCA_003105245.1 Betaproteobacteria bacterium
GGCCTCGCGCCCTGGCGCGGCAAGGTGGCGGGCCTCATGGCCGCCTCGCCGGGCGCGTTCGGGGGCGTGCGCGGGCTTCCCCACTTGCGCCAGGTGCTCGCGACGCTCGGAGTGACGGTCCTCGGGACGCAGGTCGCGGTGCCGCGGGCCGACACCGTGTTCGCGGCCGACGGCTCGCTCGCCGACGAGCGGGTGACGAAGTCCGTGCGCGCGCTGGCGCAGGCGCTGGCGGACGCCGCAGGTCGGCTGGGCGGCTGACGGCGTCGATTGCCGCCGGCAATCGCGCGGATAGGCATTCGTGATTGGCGCGCGCGATTCGATCGGCGGAAAATGACTCCATCCACAACGCGCATGGAGGCCATCGTGGCGAAGAAGCAGACGAACGCCGGTGCCATCGACATCGGCATCGCCGAGAAGGACCGCAAGGCCATCGCCGAGGGGCTCTCGCGGCTCCTGGCGGACACCTACACGCTCTACCTCAAGACCCACAACTTCCACTGGAACGTGAAGGGTCCGATGTTCCAGACGCTGCACCTCATGTTCGAGGCGCAGTACAACGAGCTGGCGCTCGCCGTGGACCTCATCGCCGAGCGCATCCGCGCCCTGGGCTTCCCGGCGCCGGGCACCTACAAGGCCTACGCGAAGCTCTCCTCGATCCCCGAGACCGACGGCGTTCCCGAGGCTCGCGATATGATTCGCCTGCTGGTCGAGGGTCAGGAAGCCGTGGTCCGCACGGCGCGCAAGGTTTTCCCGCTGGTCGACAAGGCCGCGGACGAGCCGAGCGCCGACCTCCTCACGCAGCGCATGCAGGTCCACGAGAAAACCGCCTGGATGCTCCGGGCGCTATTGGAGAAATAGATGGCCGTCGTCGAACTCACGAAGGAGAATTTCGAGCAGGTGGTGACCGGAAACCCCATGGTCATCGTCGATTACTGGGCCCCGTGGTGCGGGCCCTGCCGTGGGTTCGCGCCGGTCTTCGAGAAGGTGGCGGAGGCCAACCCCGACGTCGTGTTCGCCAAGGTGAATACCGACGAGGAGCAGGAGATCGCCGCGCATTTCCAGATCCGCTCCATCCCCACGCTCATGGTCTTCAAGGACCAGATCATCGTCTTCTCGCAGCCCGGGGCGCTCCCGCAGGGCGCGTTCGAGGAAGTCGTGTCGAAGACCAAGTCGCTCGACATGGAGATGGTGCGCAAGCAGATCGCCGAGCAGGAAGCCGCCGAGGGCTCCCCGCAGTAGCAATCGTTTTGGAGTGATGCGGGCGAAAGGCTTTGGAAACGCCGATTACCGCCGATGCCCCGCCGATTGCCGCCGATGATTCATGGTCGATGCGGGGATGGTCGAGCGGACCCGAGTGCGTTGGCGGCCTCGATTTTCACGGTGCCGTTCTGCTCAATCTGCGGCAATCGGCGGGGCATCGGCGGTAATCGGCGTTTCCAAAGCCTTTCGCCCGCATCACTCCCCGCAGCCAGCCAAATTGAAATTCCCCGCACCCCTCGTCGAAGGAAGGCTCCTCCGGCGCTACAAGCGCTTCCTCGCCGACGTCGAGCTCGCCTCGGGCGCCAAGGTCACGGCCGCCTGCCCGAACACGGGATCGATGCTCGGCTGCTGCGAGCCGGGAAGCCGCGTCTGGCTCTCCGAGAGCGACTCGCCCACGCGCAAGTACCGCCACACCTGGGAGCTCGTGGAGGCGGGCGAGGCCGGCCGCGAGGTGCTCGTCGGCATCAACACGGGGCTGCCCAACCGCCTCGTGGCCGAGGCGATCGAGGCGGGCGTGATCGGCGAGCTCTCGGGCTACGCCGCCATCCGCCGCGAGGTGCCCTTCGGCGAGGAGCGAAGCCGCATCGACCTGCTGCTGGAGTCGCCCGGGCGCGAGCCGTGCTACGTGGAGGTGAAGAACGTGACCGCGGCCGTCTCCGGCTCGGTGGCGCTCTTCCCGGACGCGGTGAGCGAGCGCGGCACGAAGCACCTGCGTGAGCTCATGCGCCTGCGCGCGCGCGGAAGCCGGCCCGTGCTCGTGTTCTGCGTGCAGCGCGGCGACGTGGACGAGGTGCGCCCGGCCGACGCGATCGATCCGCTCTACGGGCGGACGCTGCGCGAGGCGGTGGCCGCGGGGGTGGAGGTGATGGCCTGGCGGGCGAGGGTGGGCGAGCGTGCCATCGCGCTCGAGACGCGGATTCCCGTCACTCTTCCTTGAGCTTCGCCACGCCCTTCGGGGCCTTGGCGCCGGACAGCAGGATCACCATGGCCGTGCCGTCCTCCTTCCAGGAGCCGACAGCATCCCGGCAGATCTCGACGAAGGTGGCGAACTGGTCCGGGTGGGCGGCGAGCAGGCCGTCGATGTGGTCGTAGTAGATCACGTACCCGGGGGCGTCGACCCACTCCATGTCGGTGAGGCATTCCTCGAGCGCGTCCCAGTTGTCGCCGAAGTAGCCGGGGAAGCGCAGCGCCGTGGCCACGTGATTGAGCAGCTGCTCCTTGCGCGAGATGTTCTTGCCCTCGATGTGGAAGAAGGCGAACTTCGCGCGCTTGGCGGCGGCCTGCACCTCGCGCGGCTCCGCGTGCCGGGGCAGGAAGAAGACCCCGCCCGTCTCGTCCTCGAGCAGGTCGTTCAGGGCGTCAAGCGGCATGTCCGGGCCTCATTCTCGGATGCGACGGAAGGTGGCGTAGTGGTCGTCGGTGTACCAGTAGTCTCCCTCGCGGCCGGCGACGATCCGCCGCGCGCCCCGCGTGCGCTCGCCGGGAGTCTTCACGGTGTACTCGCGGTAATAGCCGCGCTTCTGCTTCGGCAGGCGCGCCTCGCGGTTGCCGAAGACGGCGCCGTCCTTGGCGTAGGGGTAGGGCCCGCCCTTCTTGATGCGCGAGAGGGTCTCCTGCGCCTCCCGGGGCAGGTCCTTCGCCGCGATCTCGGCGGCGGGCGACGAAGGCGCGAACTGGGCGCCGGCCGGGGCGGGGGCGAGCGCGACGAACGCTGCCAGGGCGACCGAGGCCAGGGCGCGCAGCATGGCCGTCAGCCCTCCTTCGGACGGTCGGGGCAGTCCGCCTTCAGGCAGTCGGCGTACAGGTAGAGCGAATGGTCGTGGATCGCGAAGCCCCTCTCGCGCGCGATCTTCGCCTGGCGCTTCTCGATCTCCGGGTCGTAGAACTCCTCGACCTTGCCGCACTGCAGGCACACGAGGTGGTCGTGGTGCTTGCCCTCGTTCAGCTCGTAGACGGCCTTGCCGCCCTCGAAATGGTGGCGCACCAGCAGGCCCGCCTGCTCGAACTGCGTGAGCACCCGGTAGACGGTGGCCAGCCCGATGTCGGCGTGCTCGTCGAGCAGGCGCCGGTAGACGTCCTCGGCCGTGAGGTGACGCTCCGCGCTCGTCTGGAAGAGGTCGAGGACGCGAAGCCGCGGCGCGGTGACCTTGAGGCCGGTGCTGCGCAGTTCCTTGGGGTCGCTCATGGCGCGTGCAATGCGGAGTGAGGTCGCTGAATCATAATCGTTATCGGTGCCGGCCGGGACGCCGGCCGGGGGCCACCGCTATAATGTCCCGCAATTTCCCAACGCCGCCGCCATGCGCCTCCTCGCCACGCTCGTCCTCGCCCTCTCCCTGTCCGGCTGCGGGATGTCCATCGTCCACAAGCTCGACGTCCAGCAGGGCAACCTCGTCGCACCCGAGACCTTCGCGAAGCTCAAGACCGGGATGACTCGCACGGAGGTGCGCACGCTCCTCGGCACGCCGCTGCTCACCGACGTCTTCCACGCCAACCGCTGGGACTACTACTTCCGTTCCGAGAAGCGCGGCCAGCTCGTGGAGCAGAACCGCTTCTCGGTCTTCTTCGAGAACGAGCGCGTGACGCGCGTCGAGGGCGGGCCGACGCTCTCGGCGGCCGGCACGGCGCCGAAGAAATGAGCGCCCTGAGGCTCGCCATCGCCGGCGCGGGCGGCCGCATGGGCCGCGCCCTGCTCGAGGCCGGAAGCGCCGACGCCGGAACGCGCGTGACCGCCGCCCTGGACGTCGCGGGCTCGCCCTTCCTCGGGCGCGACGCGGGCGAGCTCGTGGCCGGCGCGAAGGGCGTGGCCATCGG
>PQAI01000141.1 GCA_003105245.1 Betaproteobacteria bacterium
GAGGCGATGCGGCCGGGCTTGCCGTAGCCGGCCTCCCAGGGCTCGCGCTGGCCGGGGAGCTCCAGGTTGGAGACCGAGAACCCCGTGAGCCCCGCCTTGGGCTTGGCGCCCGTGCCCGTGGCTCCCTCGTCGCGGATCTCGCCGCCGGCGCCYGTGCCGGCGCCCGGGTGCGGGGCGATGGCCGTCGGGTGGTTGTGCGTCTCCACCTTCATCAGGATGTGGGCCGTGTCGCGGTGGTACGCCCAGCCCTTGTCCGCGTCCGGGAAGAAGCGCTCGATCTCGGCGCCTTCCATGATGGCCGAGTTGTCCGAGTAGGCGACGATGGTGCCGCGCGGGCTCCTCGCGTGCGTGTTGCGGATCATCTGGAAGAGGCTCTTGTCCTCGCCCTCGCCGTCGATGGTCCAGGAGGCGTTGAAGATCTTGTGCCGGCAGTGCTCGCTGTTGGCCTGCGCGAACATCATCAGCTCGACGTCGGTGGGGTTGCGCCCCATCTTCCCGAAGTTCTCGACGAGGTAGTCGATCTCGTCGGGCGCGAGCGCCAGGCCCATGGCGGCGTTGGCTTCCTCGAGCGCCTTTCGTCCGCCGCCCATGAGGTCCACCGTCGAGAGCGGGCCGGGCGCATGGTGCGCGAAGAGGCGGCTCGCCTCGGCGAGGTCCTTCACCACGGTCTCGGTCATGCGGTCGTGGATGGCCTCGGCGAGCGCGATCTCGGACTTCTCGCGCAGCGGCTTCCCGTCCCTCGTCGCGAAGTACCAGGCCACGCCGCGTTCCAGGCGCGCGACCTTCTTGAGCCCGCAGTTGTGCGCGATGTCGGTCGCCTTGGACGACCAGGGCGAGACGGTGCCGAAGCGCGGCAGCACCACGCGCAGCTCTCCCTTCGGCTCGGACTTCCCGGGCGTGCCGTAGGTGAGGATCCTCGCGAGGACCTCGCTCTCGGCCGCCGTGAGCGGTTCGGCGAGCAGGGCGAAATGGACGAAGCGGGTGTCGACGGAAACGGCGCCGCGAAGGCCCGGCGGAAGGCCGGCGACGAGCTTCTCGACGCGGAAGGCGGAGAGGGCCACGCTGCCGGGCAGCGTGAGGAGGGGCTGCTCGGGCGCAACGGGCGAATTCATGGCGCGAATTATACCGTCAGCGCCATTTCAGCAGGATCCGCAGGCGGCGGAACTCGCCACGGTCCACGGCATCCGGAACGATGGCGATGGCGCGCGAAAGGCGCGCGCCATCGGGCACCCAGCGCACGACCGTGAGCCAGGGCGCCACGAAGGAGCCCGTGGCCAGCCGGCCGCGGTCCGGGCGACCGTCGGCGAGCTCGACTTCCACCCGCCCGGAAAGGTCGACCGCGAGCCGGCGCACGGCCCCGGATCCCTCCCGCCACGCTTCGCGGCGGACCGAGCGCACCGCGGCCACGCCCAGCGCGACGGCTATCGCGGCCTTCGCGGACCCGGGCAGCTGCGCTCCCAGCATGGCCACGAGCGCCGCGGCCGCCAGGGCCGTTACCCACGCGCCCGTCCGCGGCGAGGGGCCGAGGGAGATGTCCACACGCCACGCGGGGTCGTTGCCCCGCGGCTCGCCGCTATACTTGAACGAATCCCGCACTGCCGCCATTTTCCCCAGGTGACCCCTCCGCTCCCCCGCGTCTGCGACCTCTCGTCCCTTAACGTGCTGCTGCGCGTTTCGGGAGACGACGCCGCCGACTTCCTGCACAACCAGTTCACCAACGACGTGAAGGCGCTCGCCGCGGGTGCCGCGCAGTGGAACGGCTGGTGCACGCCCAAGGGGCGGCTTCTCGCCACCTTCGTGCTGGCGCGCGACGCCGGCGGCTTCTTCCTGATGCTGCCGGCCGCCTTCGCCGAGGCCTTCGCCAAGCGCCTGCGCATGTTCGTGCTGCGCGCGAAGGTGAAGATCGAGGACGTCTCCGCCGCCACGCCGCGCTTCGGCTTGTGGGACGGCGCGATTCCTCCTGGCGCCTTCACGATCGGCCCCGGGCGCGCGTTCGTCTTCGGCCCGGCGCCGGAGGGCCGCCCCGCCACGCTCGACGACTGGGCGCTCTCGCTCATCCGCGACGGCATCGTGCAGGTGGTGCCGGGCACGCAGGAGGAGTTCGTSCCGCAGATGGCCAACTACGAGCTCGTGGGCGGCGTGAGCTTCAAGAAAGGCTGCTATCCCGGGCAGGAGATCGTSGCGCGCACGCAGTACCGCGGCATCCTCAAGAAACGCGCGGTGCGGGTAAGCAGCGCCACGCCCCTCACCCCGGGCGACAGCGTCTACAGCGACGCCTTCGGCGACCAGTCGGCCGGCACGGTGGCCAACGTGGCMCCCTYGCCGGAGGGCGGMTTCGAGGCSCTCGTGGTGGCCCAGCTCGAGGCCATCGCRAAGGRCGACCTGCGCCACGGCTCSCTSGCSGGWCCCCSGCTYCCCATCCAGCCYCTCCCSTACCCCTTCCCCTGACCGGTACCAGGTACCTGTACCTGGTACCTGTACCTGGTACCCCCACCGGGCAGGCGGGGCCGTGCCACAAGACTGACCAAGCTCAATACCCGGCGATCCATCTTGGGCCACCCTATGTTACCGGTAACATGGGAGGGGGTGCCGTATGGGTCGCGCGGAGAGGGTCGCCGCCGCCATCGTCATTGGCGGTGGCCTGGCGGTAGCGTGGCATGCGTACGCCCACCTCAAGCTGGGGATGATGATCTCGCCGGGGGCGGGATTCCTGCCCTTCTGGGTGGGCGTGACCCTCGTGATCCTGGGCACGATCTGGCTCGGGATGTCCCTGATGGCGCCGGAGCCCACGGCGGCCACGCCCGGGGAACCCCCCGCCGAACGGCCCGCGGGCCACCCCGCCCTCACCCGCCTCGTGCCCGGCGTGCTCCTCGTGATCGCCTACGGCTGGATCTTCGAGAGAGCCGGCTTCTTCCTCGCCACGGCCCTCTTCATGGTCGCCTGGCAGAAGGGCATCGAGCGCGAGGGGTGGGTGAAGTCCCTCGTCATCACCATCGTCTGCGCGGGCGCGATGTACCTCCTCTTCAGCTTCCTGCTGAAGGGCGTGCTGCCCCGCGGCGCCTGGTTCGACTAGGGCGGGCGCGATGGACATCTTCTCGGGCCTGCTCAACGGATTCTCGATCGCGCTCACGCCGATGAACGTGCTCTTCGCGTTCATCGGGGCGGTGCTCGGCACCGCCATCGGCGTGCTCCCGGGGCTGGGGCCGGCCGCCACCATCGCCCTGCTGCTGCCCGCCACCTACGCCATCGAGTCGCCGGTGACCGCGATCATCCTSATGGCCGGCATCTTCTACGGCTCGATGTACGGCGGCTCCACGACCTCGATCCTCCTCAAYCTCCCCGGCGAGGCGGCCTCGGTCGTCACCTGCATCGACGGCTACAAGATGGCGCAGCAGGGACGCGCCGGCGCGGCGCTGGGCATCGCGGCCATCGGCTCCTTCGTGGCCGGCACCGTGGGCGTGATCGGCATGACCTTCTTCGCGCCCGCCATCGCGGGCTTCGCGCTGAGCTTCGG
>PQAI01000142.1 GCA_003105245.1 Betaproteobacteria bacterium
CGGGCCGGTCAGGCGCCGACCAGGCGCGCCGTGTGGCGCGCGATCATCCACTCCTCGTTGGTGGGCATGACGAGCACGGTCACCCGGCTTCCCGGGCGCGTGATCTCGGTGCGGCCGGCGTCGTTGGCCTCGCGGTCCAGGTCGATGCCCATCCACGCGAGCGCGGTGCAGGCCCGCTCGCGCACGGGCGCGGCGTGCTCGCCGATGCCGGCGGTGAACACGAGCGCGTCGAGCCCGCCGAGCACGGCCGCCATGGCGCCCGCCTCGCGCACGAGACGGTGGCAATAGAGCTCGACCGCCTCGCGCGCCTCCGGCTCCTCGCTGGCGAGGAGCTCGCGCATGTCCTGCGAGATGCCGGAGACGCCGAGCAGGCCCGACTCCTTGTACAGGAGCCGCTCGAGCGCCTTGGCGTCCAGTCCGTGGTTCTGCATCAGGTAGAGGATCACGCCGGGGTCCAGGCTCCCGGTGCGCGTGCCCATCATGAGGCCCTCGACGGCGGAGAAGCCCATCGAGGTCGCGCGGCTCTTTCGTCCCTCCATCGCGCACATCGAGGAACCGTTGCCCAGGTGGGCCACGATCACCTTGCCCTCGGCGCGGCTGCCCAGGTGCTGCGGCAGCACGTCCGCGATGTACTCGTAGGAAAGGCCGTGGAAGCCGTAGCGGCGCACGCCCTCGGCGGTGATGCGGCGCGGCAGCGCGAACATCTGCGCCACCGGCAGCTGGGTGCGGTGGAAGGCCGTGTCGAAGCAGGCCACCTGAGGCACGCCCTTGAGCGCCGCGGCCATCGCCTCGATGCCGGCGATGTTGTGCGGCTGGTGCAGCGGGGCGAGCGGGCAGAAGGTGCGCAGCGCCTCGATGGTCTTCACGTCGATGGCGATCGGCTGCGAGTAGCGGGCGCCGCCGTGCACGACGCGATGGCCGACGGCGACGATTCTCCAGCCGGACTCGCGGCCCCGCATCCACTCCAGCAGGAAGGCGAGCGCCGCGCGGTGCGGGGCGTCGGTCGCCGCCGGCAGGTCCACGTCCTCGAGGACGGCGCCGACGGCGTCCTTCACCTTGAGGTGGGTGCGCGCGCCGATGCCGTCGATCTGGCCCACGATCTCCGGGGCGCGCGGGATGGGCTCGGCGCGGCGGAAGAGGGCGAACTTGATCGACGACGAGCCCGCGTTCAGCGTGAGGATGGCTTCGCTCATTTCGCCTTCACCGTCTTGTGGCAGGCCATCACCACCGCCACGGCGGTCGAGGCCGTGCGGGTCTCGGCCGAGTCGGAGCGGCTGGTCAGCACGATGGGCACGCGCGCGCCGAGCACGATGCCGGCGGAGACGGCCTCGGCCAGGTGCTCCAGCTGCTTGGCCAGCATGTTGCCGGCCTCGATGTCGGGCACGAGCAGGATGTCGGCCTGGCCGGCCACCGCGGAGCGGATGCCCTTGGTGCGCGCCGCGGCGATCGAGACCGCGTTGTCGAAGGCGAGCGGGCCGTCGAGGAGGCCGCCGGTGATCTGGCCGCGGTCGGCCATCTTGCACAGGCAGGCGGCGTCCACCGTGGCCTGCATCTTGGGCGTCACGGTCTCCACCGCGGCGAGGATGGCGACCTTGGGCTCGGGGATGCCCAGGGAGTGCGCGAGGTCGATGGCGTTCTGGGCGATATCCGCCTTCGTGACCAGGTCGGGGACGATGTTCACCGCCGCGTCGGTGATGAAGAGGAGCCGCGGGTAGGTCGGCACGTCCATCAGGAACACGTGGCTGATGCGCCGCTCGGTGCGCAGCCCCGTGGCGGAGGCGACGACCTCGCCCATCAGCTCGTCGGTGTGCAGCGACCCCTTCATGAGCGCGGCGACCTTGCCCTCGCGGGCCAGCGCCACGGCGGTCTGCGCGGCCGCGTGGCTGTGCGGCACGTCGAGGATGGCCGTGTCCGCGAGGTCGAGATTGAGCTCCTCGGCCACGGCGCGGATCTTCGCCTCGGGGCCCACCAGCGTCGGGACGACGAGGTTGCGGTCGCGCGCCAGGATCGCCCCGCGCAGCGACTCGCGGTCGCAGGGGTGCACCACCGCCATCGGGATGACCGGCATGCCCTCCGTGATCTTGATCAGGTGCTCGAAGCGGGCCGCCTTGGACTCGCGGAGCTCGAGCTCCGGCATCTCCACCTTCGGGCGCCGGATCTTCTCCTGCGGCGCCAGCACCTCGGCCACGCCGCCCAGCACCGCCTCGCCGATCTGGTTCACCGCCTTGCAGTCGAAGACGATGTGGTGGTTGTGCTCGAACTTGCGCCGGCAGGTGACCGTGACGGTGAGCGTGTCGCCCACGCGCACGGGACGCTCGAAGCTGAAGGTCTGGCTCACGTACACGGTGCCGGGGCCGGGGAACTCGTTTCCCAGCACGTTGGAGACCAGGATGCCGCCCCACATGCCGTGGCCGACCACGTCGCGGAAGCCGGCGGACTTCGCGTACTGCGGGTCCACGTGGGTCGGGTTGAGGTCCCCGGAGAGGACCGCGAACATCTGGATGTCCTCGTACTTGAGCGTGCGCACGAGCGTGGCCGCCTGCCCGACGGCGATTTCGTCGAAGGTGAGGTTCTCGATGTATTCCATGGCGAGGGGGTTCGTTGGACGAAAGGGACACGCCGGACCGCCCGTCCCGGGGAACGGCGGCCCGAGCGCCTCCAGAATGGGTCATCTTCCGCGCGGGGACGTCGGGTATGATCAACAAAACAGCAGTTTTCCTCCCGCGCCCGCGCCACTGGCCGCCGATGTCCCCGACACGAAAGAGAACCGCGCGCCCGAAACCCGTGGGGCTGGCGCTCCAGGGCGGGGGCAGCCACGGCGCCTACGTCTGGGGCATCCTGGACTGGTTCCTGGAGGACGGCCGGCTCGACTTCGAGGGCATATGCGGCACGAGCGCGGGCTCGGTGAACGGCGTTCTCTGCGCCTACGGGTTGCTCATGGGAGGCCGGGAGGGCGCGCGGCAGAAGCTCGACGACTTCTGGCGCGGCGTGGCGGGCATGGGCGCCATCTTCAACCCGGCCGCGCACCTGCCGCTGGAGGACCTCGTGCCCGGCTGGCCGCGGGAGAGCCCCATGGCCCTGGAGGGCTTCAAGGCCGTCACGCGGCTGCTCTCGCCCTACCAGTGGAACCCGCTCAACTACAACCCGCTGCGCGACGCCCTCGAGCGGCACGTGGACTTCGGCGAACTGCGCCGCAGCCGCGCCACGAAGCTCTTCGTCTCGGCCACCAACGTGCGCACCGGCAAGGGGCGCGTGTTCAAGACGCACGAGCTGACGGTGGACGTGATCCTGGCCTCGTCCTGCCTGCCCACGCTCTCCCAGGCGGTCGAGATCGACGGCGACCCGTACTGGGACGGCGGCTTCATGGGAAACCCCGTCCTCTACCCGCTCATGTACGGGACCGACACGCGCGACATCATCATCGTGCACATCAACCCCATCGAGCGGCCGGGGATCCCGCGCACGCCGCACGAGATCGAGAGYCGCATGCACGAGATCACCTTCAACTCCTCGCTCATCAAGGAGCTGCGCGCSGTGGCCTTCGTGAAGACGCTGCTCGAGAAGGGCTGGATCAAGGACGAGCACCGCCACCGGCTCAAGGACGTGCTGATGCACTCCATCCGCGCCGACGAGGTGCTGCGCGACCTCTCCGTGGCGAGCAAGTTCGACGTGAGCGCCGCCTTCCTCGAGGACCTGCGCTCGCGCGGGCGCGAGACCGCGCGGGCGTGGCTGGAGGCGCACTGGAAGGACGTGGGCAAGCGCTCGTCCGTGGACGTGGCGGCCGAGTTCCTCTGACGCTCAGGACAGGCGTCGCACCACCCGGACCGTCTCGCGGTCGTCCGGA
This sequence comes from Betaproteobacteria bacterium, assembly GCA_003105245.1. Lineage (GTDB taxonomy): Bacteria > Pseudomonadota > Gammaproteobacteria > Burkholderiales > Usitatibacteraceae > FEB-7. The sequence goes on from PQAI01000142.1 coordinate 3,845, forward strand.
TCGGGCCGCATCTCGAAGCCCAGCCGGCGCGAGAACGCGAGCATGCGCGTGTTCGTGCGCAGCACGATGCCCTCCATCGTGGCGAGCCCCCGGGAGCGGGCGGCGTCGATGAGGGCCTGCATGAGGATCCCGGCCACGCCGCAGCCCTGCCAGGCGTCGTCGACGGCGATGGCGAACTCGCAGTTGCTTCCGGACGGATCCACGATGTAGCGCGCCACGCCGACCTCGGTCTCGCGCTCCCGCCCGGCCACGGTCGCCACCAGCGCCACGTGGCTCACCTGGTCCACGTCGGTGAGGTACTTGAGCTTCTCGGGAGAGAGCTCGCGCAGCGTGAGCATGAAGCGCTTGTAGCGGGCGTCGCTCGAGAGGTGGCGCACGAAGTCCGCCTCCATGGGCATGTCGTCGGGGCGAATCGGCCGGACGTGAACGAGGGTGCCGCGGATCCAGTGGCTCGCGATGGGCAGCGATGCCGGCCTCGCCGGGGAAGCCGCGGTGCGCGGCCGCGCGCGGCGGGATGCGAGGTAGGCGACCATCGAGTCCAGGGTCGCCAGGCGGACGTAGTCGGATTCGGGGATGTCGACTTCCAGCCTCTCGTTCAGGGCCGCGACCACGTTGAGCCAGTCCATGGAGTCGAGGTCGACCTGCTCGCGCAGGGGAGCGTCCGGTCTCAGGCGCGCGAACTCGGCCTCCGGCGCGATCGCCTCGATCGTGGCCTGCACGGCCTGGCGGATTTCCTCGTTCTCCATGGTGTCGCGCATTGCGCAGCCCGTCGTCTGCCTTGATACTCTGCCACAGCCCACCACGGACCACCCAGGGAGATTGCCGATGATCATGCCCGCCGCGGACCTCCGCCGCCTCGCCGCGCTCGCCGCCGCCGCGCTGCTGGCRGCCGCCTGCAGCAAGGTCAMCGCCGAGAACTACGCGAAGCTCAAGGTCGGCATGACCTACCAGGAGGCCACCGCGATCCTGGGCGGCGCCACGCGCTGCGACGAGACGGCGGGCTTCAAGACCTGCACCTGGGGCGACGAGAAGTCGAGGATCACCGTGCGCTTCGCGGCGGACAAGGCCGTGCTGTACTCGGCCGAGAACATCCGCTGACCGCCGCCCGCCGCCGCCGATGCGCACCAGCCCGACCGCTCCCCGCGACGACATCTCGCCCGGCTCGCTGCGGGCCTGGGCCGTCGCGATCCGACCCAAGACGCTCTGGATCGCCGCCGTGCCGGTCGGCGTGGCCACGAGCCTCGCCTGGATGCACGGCGCGCCCATCGTCGCCTGGGTCGCCGCGCTCGCCTT
>PQAI01000143.1 GCA_003105245.1 Betaproteobacteria bacterium
GCCACCCTCGTGCACCGCGCGCGCCTGGAGCGGCTCGTGGCCACGGGAGAGCGCATCGTGGCCGCCGAGGCGCGCGGGGTGGCGGGCCCGGGCTCGCCGGCTTCGCCGTACCGCATCCGCCTGGCGGCGCGGCACTTCGTCCTAGCCGCGGGCGCCATCGGCACGCCGGCGATCCTGCTGCGAAGCGCCCTGCCCGATCCGCACGCGCTCGCCGGCGCGCGCACCTTCCTGCATCCCACGGTGGTGTCGGCCGCGCTCATGCCGGGACCGGTGCGCGGGTTCGAGGGCGCGCCGCAGACCATCTACTCGGACCACTTCCTGGATTCGGTGCCGGTGGACGGGCCCATCGGCTACAAGCTCGAGGCCCCTCCCCTGCACCCCATCCTCGCGGCGATCACGCTGCCCGGCTTCGGGCGGGCGCACGCGCAGCTCATGGGCGCGTTCGAGCGCCTGCAGGTGGTGATCGCGCTGCTGCGCGACGGCTTCCATCCCGCCTCGCCCGGCGGCCGCGTCCGGCTGCGCGCAGACGGCTCGCCGCAGCTCGACTATCCGCTGGGGGATTTCATCTGGGAGGGGGTGCGCCGGGCCTACCTCACCATGGCCGAGATCCAGTTCGCGGCCGGCGCGCAGTCCGTCATGCCCCTGCACGAGGAGGCGAAACCGGAAACGAGCTGGGCGGGGGCACGGGCCGCCATCGCCGGACTACCCCTGGCCTCCCTGAGGGCCCGCGTGGTGAGCGCGCACGTGATGGGCGGATGCCCCATGGGGCCGGACGCGCGCCAGGCGCTGGTCGACGAGCGCGGCCGCCACCACCACCTCGCCAACCTCTCGGTGCACGACGGCTCGATCTTTCCCACGAGCATCGGCGCCAACCCGCAGCTCTCGATCTACGCGCACGCCGCCCGCATGGCCGACGAGCTGGCCGGCGAGCTCGCGCCCCTCAGTCGGCGTGCACCGGCGCGTTCTTGACCTCGCGCCGGAGCACCTTGCCCACGTTGGTCTTCGGCAGCTCCTTCCAGAATTCGACGATCTTGGGCAGCTTGTAGCCCGTGAGGTGCTTGCGGCAGTGCTCCAGGACGGCCTCCTTGGTGAGCGCCGGGTCCTTCTTGACGATCACCAGGCGCACCACCTCGCCGGACTTCTCGTCGGCCGCGGCCACCGCGCACACCTCGAGGACGCCGGGCATCAGCGCCACCACGTCCTCGACCTCGTTGGGATACACGTTGAAGCCGGAAACGAGGATCATGTCCTTCTTGCGGTCGACGATCTTCACGTAGCCGCGCTCGTCCATGAAGCCGATGTCGCCGGTGCGGAAGGCGCCGTCGGCGAACATCACCTTGGCCGTCTCGTCGGGGCGGTTCCAGTAGCCCTTCATCACCTGCGGGCCCGCGATGCAGATCTCGCCGGTCTCGCCCTGCGGCAGGATGTTTCCCGCGTCGTCCCGGATCGTGACGACGGTCGAGGGAATCGGCAGGCCCGCGAAGCCGTTGTAGCGGGCGCCCGGGACCAGCGGGTTGATGCAGGCGCCCGGAGAGGTCTCGGTGAGGCCGTAGGCCTCCACCAGCGGCGTCTTCGTCACCTCCAGCCAGCGCTCGGCCACCGCGCGCTGCACGGCCATCCCGCCGCCCAGCGTCATCTTCAGCCCGGAGAAGTCGAGCTGCGCGAACCCCGGCGTGTTCATGAGGGCGTTGAACAGCGTGTTCACGCCCGTGATGGCCGTGAAGTGGTGCTTTCCCAGCTCGGCCACGAAGCCGGGCATGTCGCGGGGGTTGGGGATGAGGATGTTCTTCGCCCCGATCTTCATGAAGGTGAGGCAGTTTCCGGTGAGCGCGAAGATGTGGTAGAGCGGCAGCGCGGTGATGACCGTCTCGCGGCCCTCCTCCAGGCCCGTGCCGACCCAGCCCGACACCTGCAGCAGGTTGGCCACGAGGTTGCCGTGCGTGAGCATGGCGCCCTTGCTCACGCCGGTGGTCCCGCCCGTGTACTGCAGGAAAGCGATGTCCTCCAGTCCGATCGGGGGCGGCGCCAGCCGGTGCGAGCGGCCCGCGGACAGCGCGACGTTGAAGCGCACCGCTCCCGGCAGGTCGAAGGGCGGCACCATCTTCTTCACCCGCTTCACCACGAAATTGGCCAGCAGCGATTTCGGGAACCCCAGCATGTCGCCGATCTGGGTGGTGACGACCGTCTTCACCTTCGTGCGCCCGATGACCTCCTGCAGGGTGTGGGCGAAATTCTCGAGGATCACGATCGCCTCGGCGCCGGAGTCGTTGAGCTGGTGCTCGAGCTCGCGCGGCGTGTAGAGGGGGTTGCAGTTCACCCCGACCAGGCCGGCGCGAAGGACGCCGAAGATCGCGACCGGGTACTGCAGCAGGTTGGGCATCATGAGGGCCACCCGCGCCCCCTTGCCCAGGCCGGCCACGTTCTGCAGCCAGCTGCCGAAATCCAGGGACAGGCGGTCGAGTTCCCGGTAGGTGATGCCGGCTCCCATGCAGTGGAAGGCCGGGAGGTCGGCGAAGCGGTTGCAGCTCGTCTCGAGGATGTCCGGGATGCTCCGGTACGCGCTCAGGTCGATGTCGGCCGGCACGCCGGGCGGATAGGACTTGATCCAGGGTCGTTCCATGGGCTCCTCGTGGCGGGCCGCGCTCGCCGGCCCTTTATTGTGTCGCCTCCGGCATGAGCGCTCCTCGCCCCCCGCGTCGGCGGCTCAAGTCTACCTTACGGGCGGCTGACGCGAAGAATAGTGTGATTGCTCTAATCCTCCCGCCTACACTGGCTTTCGTGGAATCGGCAGGCCGCCCGCCGTGGGCGGCGCGAAACAATAGGAGGATGCCATGGCAACCCGCAAGACGAAGGCCCGCGCCAAGCCCGTGAAGACCGCCGACAAGCAGCTCGCGCAGGCGGTCACCCAATCGGCGCAGAAGATCTGGCTCGCCGGGCTCGGCGCATTCGCGCGCGCCCGGACCGAAGGCGACAAGCTCTTCGARYTGCTCGTCGAGCAGGGCAAGGTGATCCGCTCGAAGAGCGAGAAGGCGGCCGACCAGGCGCTCAAGACCGTGCGCTCGCAGGCCGACGCGACCCTGAGCACCGCCCAGGGCAAGTGGGACAAGCTCGAGCAGGTGTTCGAAGACCGCGTCTCGCGGTCGCTCAACCGCCTGGGCGTGCTCACGAGCAAGGACGTGGACGACCTGGCTCGCCAGGTTTCCGAGCTGAACGAGAGCGTGCGCGCCCTGATGGGCGGCGGCGCCAAGCGCGCCCGCAAGGCGCCCGCCCGCAAGACCCGCGCGCGCAAGGTCGCGCGGCGCACCGCGAAATGACGCGGGGAGGGCCTGCGCCCTCCCCGGCTTGAGGCTCCTCCTCCATCCTTGTCCGCGCCCCGGCCTGCTCCGGGGACCGAAGGATGTTCAAGGCCCGTGGAATGTTCCGCGGGCCTTTTTTTATTCCCGCGTGACGCGCTCCACGAGCTTCACGTAGGCCTTCATCGCGTCCTCGGCGCCCATCCCCTTGAGCTTGGCCCAGGCCTCGTACTTGGCGCGGTTCACGAAGTCGGTGAAGCCGGGCTTCTCGCCCTTCACGTCCCCCTCGGTGGCCTGCTTGTAGTGCGCGTAGAGCTTGAGCTTGAGGTCGCTGCCGGGGTCCTTCTTCGCCTTCAGGACCGCCGCGGCCGCCGCCTCGAACTTCTTCTTCGCATCCGACATCTCGTCTCTCCTCGTCCCATGTCCGCTTCCGGGTGGTGCTAAAGTTAGCCGAAACCCCCGGCCCGCCGCAACGACGCCGCGCCGGAAGCGAGGAAAGAGGACGCCCCCCGATGCCCGAGGCCCGCAGGGAACGCATTTCCGGCGTGGACACCGCGTGGCTGCGGATGGACGTGCCGACCAACCTCATGGTGATCGTGGGCGTGCTCATGTTCGAGGGGCGCGTCGAGATCGCGAAGGTGAAGCGCACGCTCGAGAAGCGCTTCCTCGCCTACCGGCGCTTCCGGCAGAGGGCCGTGCAGGACCCGACCGGCGCCTGGTGGGAGGACGACGCGGACTTCGACATCGACTCCCACGTGCACCAGGCGGCGCTTCCCGGCAAGGCGGGCAAGGCCGAGCTCCAGGCCTTCGTGAGCGACCTCGCCTCCACGCCGCTGGACGCCACCAAGCCGCTCTGGCAGTTCCATCTCGTCGACCGCTACGACGGCGGCAGCGCCCTCGTCATGCGCATCCACCACTGCTACGCCGACGGCATCGCGCTCGTCCAGGTGATGCTGTCGATGACGGAGAAGACGGCGAAGGCAAGCCTCGCCCTGCCGGCGCGCCGTGTCGAGCCGCCCGCGGACCCTGACTCCGATGTCTGGGCGCAGATCCTCAAGCCGGTGGCGGGCGCCTTCGAGGGCGCTTCCCGCGTGGGGCGCAGCCTCCTCGACCAGGGAATGGAGATCGCCTCCAAGCCGGAGCTCGCCCAGGAGGCGATCGAGGGTGCGACGCGCAAGGGCATGGACTTCGCCGGCGAGCTCGCGCGCATCGCGCTCATGGGCGCCGACTCGCCCACGCGCTTCAAGGGGCGCCTCGGCGCGAGGAAGCGCGTGGCCTGGGCCCAGCCGCTGCCCCTGGAGGAAGTGAAGGTGATGGGCAAGGCGCTGGGCTGCTCGATCAACGACGTGCTTCTCGCCATGGCGACCGGGGCGCTGCGCGCCTACCTGCAGGACAGGGGCGATCCCGTCGACGGCCTGGGCATCCGCGCCATCGTCCCGGTGAACCTGCGCCCGCCGGGGCACGGGCAGGAGCTGGGAAACCAGTTCGGCCTCGTCTTCCTCGACCTGCCCATCGGCCTCGACGATCCCCTCGAGCGCCTGGATGCGATCCGCCGCCACATGCACGAGCTCAAGGGCTCCTACCAGCCCGTCATCGTGCTGGGGCTGCTGCACGTGGTGGGACACGGACCGAAGATCCTGCAGGACCAGGTGGCGGCGGTCCTCGCGCAGAACGCCTCCGCCGTGATGACGAACGTGCCGGGCCCCCAGCATCCGGTGTACTTCGCGGGGCGGCGCATCGAGGAGCTCGACTTCTGGGTTCCGCAGTCGGGCGGCATCGGGCTGGGCGTGTCGATCCTTTCCTACGACGGCCGCATCCAGTTCGGCCTCATCTCGGACGTGGGGCTCGTGCC
>PQAI01000144.1 GCA_003105245.1 Betaproteobacteria bacterium
TTCTCGAAGAAGCTCAAATGAAACCGATCCGCGTGGGCCTGCTGGGCCTGGGAACCGTCGGCGGCGGCACCGTCGAGGTGCTGCGCCGCAACCGCGAGGAGATCGCGCGCCGCGCCGGGCGCGAGATCGTCGTGGCCATGGCCACGGCCCGCGACATCTCCAGGCCGCGCGCCGTGGCGCTGGAGGGCATCGAGCTCGTCGCCGATCCCGCGCGCATCGTCGCGAGCCCCGACATCGACATCGTGGTGGAGCTCATCGGCGGCGAGACCCGCGCCAAGGAACTGGTGCTCGCGGCCATCGCCAACGGCAAGCACGTGGTCACGGCCAACAAGGCGCTGCTCGCGAAGCACGGCAACGAGATCTTCGCCGCGGCGCACGCGAAGGGCGTGATGGTCGCCTTCGAGGCGGCGGTGGCCGGCGGCATCCCCATCATCAAGGCGATCCGCGAGGGCCTGAGCGCCAACCGCATCGAGTACCTGATGGGGATCATCAACGGCACCTGCAACTACATCCTCTCGGAGATGCGCGACAAGGGCCTCGCCTTCGACGTCGTGCTCGCCGAGGCGCAGCGCCTGGGCTACGCCGAGGCCGACCCCTCCTTCGACATCGACGGCATCGATGCCGCGCACAAGCTCACGATCCTCTCGGCCATCGCCTTCGGCATCCCGATGCAGTTCGACAAGGCCTACACGGAGGGCATCGGCAAGCTCACGGCGGCCGACATCCGCTACGCCGAGGGACTGGGCTACCGCATCAAGCTGCTCGGCATCGCGCGGCGCGCGGCCAGGGGCATCGAGCTGCGCGTGCACCCGACGCTGGTTCCGGCGCGGCGGATACTCGCCAACGTCGAGGGCGTCATGAACGCCGTGCTCGTGAAGGGCGACGCCGTCGGGCACACGCTCTTCTACGGCCGCGGCGCCGGCGCCGAGGCCACGGCGAGCGCGGTGGTGGCCGACCTCGTGGACGTCACCCGCATGGCCACGGCCGACCCGGAGCACCGCGTGCCGCACCTCGCCTTCCAGCCCGACCGCCTGTCGGACGCGCCCATCCTGCCCATGGAGGAGGTCGAGACGGCCTACTACCTGCGCCTGCGGGCGCTGGACCGGCCGGGCGTGCTCGCGGACGTCACGCGCATCTGCGCCGACCGCGCCATCTCGATCGACGCGATCTTCCAGAAGGAGGCGGGCGAAGGCGAGGAGCAGGTCGACGTGGTGATCCTCACCCACGTGGCGAGGGAGCGCGACGTGAACGCGGCCATCCGCGCCATCGAGGCGCTGCCCACGATCCCCGCGCCCGTCGTGAGGATCCGACTGGAAGAACTTCTGTGAGCGGGGACAGGTTGCACCGTCCGGATTCATCTGCCGCGCCCGTCATGAGAGTGGGGACCGAAGGGCAACCTGTCCCTGCGCGCAGATCATGAAATAYGTMAGCACCCGCGGCCACTCCGCCGGCCAGAGCTTCACCGACATCCTTCTGGAGGGCCTCGCCCCCGACGGCGGGCTCGCGGTGCCCGAGCAGTGGCCGCGCATCACGCGCCCGAAGCTCGACGCGATGCGCGACCTCGCCTACCCGCAGCTCGCCTTCGAGGTGCTTCGCTTCTTCGCCGACGACTTCCCCGGCGCGGAGCTCAAGGCCATCGCCGCGCGCGCCTACACGAAGGAGGTCTTCGGCACGGCCGAGATCACGCCCCTCAAGACGCTCGAGGACAACCTGCACCTGCTCGCCTGCTCCAACGGCCCGACGCTCGCCTTCAAGGACATCGCGATGCAGCTCATCGGGCACCTCTTCGAGTTCGTGCTCGAGCGCCAGGACCGGCGCCTGAACGTCCTGGGGGCCACCAGCGGCGACACCGGGTCGGCCGCCGAGCACGCGCTCAAGGGCAAGTCGCGGGTGAACGTCTTCATGCTCTCGCCGCACGGGCGCATGAGCCCGTTCCAGCGCGCCCAGATGTACGCGCTGCAGGACGCGAACATCTTCAACGTCGCCGTCGAGGGCGTCTTCGACGAYTGCCAGGACATGGTGAAGGCCGTCAACGCCGACGCCGCCTTCAAGGAVCGCCACGCSATCGGSGCGGTSAACTCCATCAACTGGGCGCGGATCGTGGCCCAGGTGGTCTACTACTTCAAGGGCTAYTTCGCCGCCACGCGCTCCAACGACGAGCAGGTGAGCTTCGCCGTCCCGTCGGGGAACTTCGGCAACATCTTCGCCTGCCACGTCGCSMRGCGCATGGGGCTGCCGGTCAAGCGCCTGGTGCTCGCCACCAACGAGAACGACGTGCTCGACGAGTTCTTCCGCACCGGCCGCTACCGGCCGCGSAAGGCCTCCGAGACCCRGGCGACCTCCAGCCCCTCGATGGACATCTCMAAGGCCTCGAACTTCGAGCGCTTCATCTGGGACATGGTGGACCAGGACGGCGACAAGGTCGCCTGGCTCTGGCGGCAGGTGGACGAAAAGGGCGGCTTCGACCTCTCGGGCGAGCGCGCCTGGGAGAAGATCGAGGAGGACTCGGGTTTCGTCTCGGGACGCAGCCTCCACGCCGACCGCATCGCCACCATCCGCCAGGTGCGGAAGGACTACGGCGTGGTGATCGACCCGCACACGGCCGATGGAGTGAAGATCGGCATGCGCCTTCGCGACCGCGGCACGCCCATGGTATGCGTGGAGACGGCGCTGCCCGCGAAGTTCGAGGCGACCATCACCGAGGCCCTCGGCGAGCCGGCGCCGCGCCCGCCGGGCTACGAGGGCATCGAGAAGCTGCCGCAGCGCTGCGACGTGATGAAGCCCGACGCCGAGGCGCTCAAGGCCTACATCGCCGAACGCGCCCGGTCCTAGGCCTTGCGCACGCTGGACTCCAGGTCCGCGTAATCGGGCGTCCTCTCGAGGTCGCGCAGCGCGGCCGCGAGCGGCTCGGGCGGCGCCACGAGGCGGCGCGCCCCCAGGTCCAGCCAGCCCCCGAGGCTCGTGACGCGCGCGGCGAGYTCGCCGTCGGCGCGGCGGAYCTCGTTCACGATGCGGAAGCGCGAGGCGTCGGGGGCCAGCCCTGCCACCATCAGGCTCACCGTCGCCGGCTGCAGGAGCTGCAGCTCCCGGAAATAGTCCACCTCGTCGCGCTTGACCACCGGGCCGATGCGCCACTTGGCGAACTCCGCGGGCGTCGCGCCTCGCGTGGCGAAGTAGTGGAAGCGGCAGTCGATGGCMACCGCCATGAACGAGGTGTTCGCCATGTGGGCGTTGCCGTCCAGGTGCGCCCACGAGACGTGGAAGGTCTCCTCGTACGCCATCAGAAGAAGACGAGCCAGGCCACGAGGAAGGTGAGCATCATGCCGCCGAGGATCGCGCCGAACACGGTGGCGAGCACGCGGCCGTCGGCGGCCTGCTGCGCCGCGAGGTCGCCCTCGGGGATCGAGCGCGCGAGCCTGCGCTCGCGGAACGCCATCCAGATCACGACGGCGAGGACCGCGAGGAAGGCGAGGAAGACGACGAGCAGCTTGCAGCCGAGGCTCATGGGGCGGCGGCGGGCCTATTCGTCGTCCTCGGGATCGCGCGGCGGCCGCCCGTCGTAGACCTGGTTGCGCCGCCGCTGCAGCCAGGCGTCGCGGGTGAAGGAGTACGGGTCCAGCGCCGCCTCGTCGCGGATCTTCTCGGCCTTGAGGAGGTCCGCTCGCGTGCGCACCGTGTCCAGCCCGAAGAGGCTGTTGCGCAGGGCGATGTCGGAGATCTGCCGGTTGTAGGCGTAGTTCGGGTCCACGAAGCGCGCCGGGGCGTCGCGAAGGGTCGACGGCCCGAGGAAGGGAATGACGAAGTAGGGCCCCGGCGGCACCCCCCACCGGCCCAGCGTCTGGCCGAAGTCCTCGTGGTGCTTCTCGAGACCCATCGGGGTGGCCACGTCCCAGAGGCCGCCGATGCCCATCACGGAGTTGACCGCGAAGCGCGCCAGGTCCCCCACGCCGTCGGCGACCTTGCCCTGGAGGATGTTGTTGATGCCCGTGTTGATGTCGTAGATGTTCTCGAAGAAGTTCGCGACCCCTTCGCGCAGGAAGTCCGGGGTGCCGTTGGCGTAGACCTCGGCGACGGGCTTGAACGCGGCGCGGTCGAACGCGTCGTTGAGGGCGTAGGCGCTGCGGTTGTATTCCTCCCACGGGTCGCGGGGATTGCCCTGCCCGGGCACGGAAGCGCAACCGGAGGCCAGCACCGCCAGGAAAACGGCGACGAGGGCCCTCATGAGGCGGGGTGGACGAGCCGGAGGGACAGGTCGACCGCCTTGACGTCCTTGGTGAGCGAGCCCACCGAGATGCGGTGCACGCCGGTCTCCGCGACCTCGCGCACGGTGGCGAACTCGATGCCGCCCGAGGCCTCGAGCTCGGCGCGGTCGCCCGCGATCGCGACCGCCTCGCGCATGCGCGGCAGCGTGAAGTTGTCGAGCAGGATGAGCCTCGCACCCGCGTCCAGGGCCTCGCGGAGCTGCTCGAGCGTCTCGACCTCGACCTGGACCATGACCCCCGGGGCGGCCGCCCGCAGCGCCGCCTGCAGCGCCGGACGCACGCCGCCGGCCGCGGCGATGTGGTTCTCCTTGAGGAGGATGCCGTCGTAGAGGCCGATGCGGTGGTTCACCCCGCCGCCCACCTTCACGGCGTACTTCTGCGCGATGCGAAGCCCCGGCAGGGTCTTGCGCGTGTCGAGGATCTTCGCGCGCGTGCCCTGCACCAGCTTCACGAAGGTGCGGGTGCGCGTGGCCACCGCGGAGAGCAGCTGCACGAAGTTGATGGCCGTGCGCTCGGCGGTGAGCAGCGCGCGGGCGTCGGCCTCGAGCTCGCACAGGGAGGTGCCGGCCACCACGTCGTCGCCGTCCGCGTGGTGCCAGAAGATCTCGGCCTCCGGGTCCAGCGTCTCGACGGCGCGGTCGAACCACTCGGTGCCGCAGAGCACGGCGTCCTGGCGCGTGAGCAGCCGCGCCTGGACGACCTTGCCCGCCGGGAGCAGGGCCGCCGTGAGGTCGCCGGTTCCCACGTCCTCGGCGAGGGCGCGGCGAACGTCGGTGGTGATGGCTTCTTCGAGGGTGTGCAGGGAGTCGGGCATGGGTGGAAAACGGGGGAAACGGCTTGAAACGGCCCCGGAACGCCCCATTTTCGGGCTTGAACCGGGCTTTCCGGGGAAGAACCCGAGAAAATCCGTTGGAAAAAGGATACCACCGATGCGCTTCGACAAGCTCACGACGAAGTTCCAGCAAGCCCTCGCCGACGCCCAGAGCGCGGCGCTGGCGCAGGACGCCGGCTTCATCGAGCCGCCGCACCTGCTGCTCGCTCTCCTCAACCAGGAGGACGGGGGCGCGGCCTCGCTCCTGCAGCGCGCCGGCGCGAACGTGGCCTCGCTGCGCAAGGCGCTGGAGGCGGCGGTGGCGCGGATGCCGAAGGTGGAGGGGCAGGGCGGCGAGATCTCCGTCTCGCGCGAGCTCGGCAACCTCCTCAACCTCACCGACAAGGAAGCGACCCGGCGCGGCGACCAGTACATCGCCTCCGAGCTCTTCCTGCTCGTTGCCGCGCAGGACAAGGGCGAGACGGGGCGCCTCCTCAAGCAGCACGGCGCCGACCCGAAGGCCCTCGAGGGGGCCATCAAGGCCGTCCGCGGCGGCCAGGGGGTCGAGAACCCCGAGGCCGAGGCGAGCCGCGAGGCGCTGAAGAAGTACACGCTCGACCTCACCGAGCGCGCGCGCCAGGGCAGGCTCGATCCCGTCATCGGCCGCGACGACGAGATCCGCCGCACCATCCAGATCCTGCAGCGGCGCACCAAGAACAATCCCGTGCTCATCGGCGAGCCAGGCGTGGGCAAGACCGCCATCGTCGAGGGCCTCGCGCAGCGCATCGTGAACGGCGAGGTGCCCGAGAGCCTCAAGGACAAGCGCGTGCTCACGCTGGACATGGCGGGGCTGCTGGCGGGGGCCAAGTACCGCGGCGAGTTCGAGGAGCGCCTCAAGGCGGTYCTCAAGGAGATCGCCCAGGACGAGGGCCGCATCATCGTCTTCATCGACGAGCTGCACACGATGGTGGGGGCGGGCAAGGCCGAGGGCGCCATCGACGCGGGCAACATGCTCAAGCCCGCGCTCGCGCGCGGCGAGCTGCACTGCGTGGGCGCCACCACGCTCGACGAGTACCGCAAGTACATCGAGAAGGACGCCGCGCTCGAGCGCCGCTTCCAGAAGGTGCTGGTCGACGAGCCGAGCGTGGAGTCGACCATCGCCATCCTGCGCGGGCTGCAGGAGAAGTACGAGGTCCACCACGGCGTGGACATCACCGACCCCGCGATCGTCGCCGCGGCCGAGCTCTCGCACCGCTACATCACGGACCGGTTCCTCCCGGACAAGGCCATCGACCTCATCGACGAGGCGGCCGCACGCATCAAGATGGAGATCGACTCCAAGCCGGAGTCCATGGACCGGCTCGACCGCCGCCTCATCCAGTTGAAGATCGAGCGCGAGGCGGTCAGGAAGGAGAAGGACGAGGCCTCCCGGAAGCGCCTGGAGCTGCTGGAGGCGGAGATCGCGAGGCTCGAGAAGGAGTACGCCGACCTCGAGGAGGTCTGGAGCGCCGAGAAGCACGCGGTCCAGGGCTCGGCCTCCATCAAGGAGGAGGTCGAGAAGGTGAAGCTCGCCATGGAGGAGGCCCGCCGCAAGGGCGACTGGGCCCGCATGAGCGAGCTGCAGTACGGCAAGCTCCCGCAGCTCGAGGCGCAGCTGAAGAAGGCGGACAAGGCCGAGGGGGGAGCCGCGAAGCCGAAGCTGCTGCGCACCGAGGTGGGCGCCGAGGAGATCGCCGAGGTCGTCTCGCGCGCCACCGGGATTCCCGTGGCGAAAATGATGACGGGCGAGCGCGAGAAGCTCGTGCACATGGAGGAGAAGCTGCACGAGCGCGTCGTGGGGCAGGACGAGGCCGTGCGCCTCGTGGCCGACGCCATCCGCCGCTCGCGCGCCGGGCTCTCCGATCCCGACCGGCCCTACGGCTCGTTCCTCTTCCTCGGCCCCACGGGCGTGGGGAAGACCGAGCTGTGCAAGGCGCTCGCCGCCTTCCTCTTCGACTCCGAGGACCACCTCATCCGCGTCGACATGAGCGAGTTCATGGAGAAGCACTCCGTGGCCCGCCTCATCGGCGCGCCCCCGGGCTACGTGGGCTACGAGGAGGGCGGGCACCTCACGGAGGCGGTGCGCCGCAAGCCCTACTCGGTGATCCTGCTCGACGAGGTCGAGAAGGCGCATCCGGACGTCTTCAACGTGCTGCTGCAGGTGCTCGACGACGGGCGCATGACCGACGGCCAGGGACGCACCGTGGACTTCAAGAACACCGTGATCGTGATGACCTCCAACCTCGGCTCGCAGATGATCCAGCAGATGGCCGACAGCGACTACGAGGTGGTCAAGCTCGCGGTCATGGGCGAGGTGAAGTCGAGCTTCCGCCCGGAGTTCGTCAACCGCATCGACGAGATCGTGGTCTTCCACGCGCTCGGCGAGGAGCACATCCGGGACATCGCGAGGATCCAGCTGCGCTACCTCACCGAGCGGCTCGCGAAGCTCGAGATGGGCCTCGAGGTGACCGACGCGGCGCTGGTACAGCTCGCCACCGCGGGCTTCGATCCGGTCTACGGCGCGCGGCCCCTCAAGCGCGCGATCCAGCAGTCGGTCGAGAACCCGCTCGCCCGGGAGATCCTGGAGGGACGCTTCGCCGCCAAGGACACGATCGTGGTCGACGCCGGCAAGGAAGGGATCGTGTTCCGCAAGGCGGGCGGGAAGGCGAAGAAGGCCGCCTGAGGCGCTCCCGCCCGCGGCGGCGTAGGATCGGGCGATGCAGACCCGCCAGGATCTCGAACGGCGCGTGCGCGAGCTGGAGGCCGAGGTCGCGAGCCTTCGCGCCGGCGGACGCCATCGCACCGTGCGCTACCGCTCGGCCGCCGAGTTCGGCGGCCTGCCGCTCGTGGCCATTGCCACGGGCCCCGATCCCGCCAAGGGGGAGGCGAGGGGACACGCGCGCGGCATCCTCGCCRTCGGCGACATCGCCACGGGCMTCCTCGCCCTCGGCGGCGTGGCCCGCGGCATCTTCGCCTTCGGGGGCGTCGCGCTGGGCGTTGTCACTTTCGGCGGCGCCTCGATCGGCGCGCTGGCCGCCGTCGGCGGCCTGGCCGTCGGGACGGTCGCCTTCGGCGGCGCGGCCGCGGGCTGGACCGCGATGGGGGGCGGGGCGGCCGGAACCTATGCGTGCGGGGGAGGGGCCGTCGGCGAGTTCGTGGTGAGCGCTACGCGCCGCGACCCCGAGGCCGTGGCGCACTTCGCCCGCCTCAACCTGCAGGGGATCTGCGACGCCGGCCGGCATTCGAGGAGGGCGGGCTAGCCGCCCTCCGGGGCAGCGTCGGCGTCAGTACCGGTACGGGCCGCCATTGCGCCAGTGCTGCGGGCGCTCCACGACCACCGGCGCGTAGACCGGGCGCCGCGGCCCGTGGTGCACGTACACCGGGCGCGGGCGGACCACCACGGGCGGCGCGTAATACACGGGTGCCGGCCGGTAGTAGGCGGGCGGCGCGTAGTAGACCGGAGCGGGCGCATAGGCCGGAGCCGGCGCGGGGGCGTAGCCGTAGCCGGGCCCGTAGTACGGGCCGGAACTCGCGGCGATGCTCGCGCCCGTGATCGCGCCCAGTACCCCGCCCACGACGGCGCCGTGRTGGCCGTTCACGTTGTGCCCGATGGCMGCGCCGACCGCGCCGCCCAGCAGCGCGCCCAGGCCGGGGTCGCCGGCGGAAGCGTCGGTYGGCGCCAGGACGGCGGTCGTGGCGATGGCGATGGCGGCGATCGCGAGGGGTTTCTTGAGCATCGTCGTCTCCTTCTTCCCGTTGATGGTCGTTCCGGACCACCGTCCGGACGGGGCCGGTTTCGCCGGCGCCTGAGCCCAATAACGGCCGGGCCCGGCGCCGGTGGACAGGGACACAAACTGTTACAGGCTGCCAGGACGCCGCGTCTCGCTCTATATTGGTAGGGTGCGAGCCGCGCGCGGGCGCGGATCCGGCACCCGACAGGAAAGGCGAGGACCATGAGCCACAGCAAGGACAAGAACACCAAGAAGATGACGAAGAAGGAGCCGCAGAAG
>PQAI01000145.1 GCA_003105245.1 Betaproteobacteria bacterium
CATGCTCGACGGCCACGAGTTCCGCGCCTACCTGCCCGGCGGCGCATCGGGAGGCATCCTTCCGGCCACCCTGGGGAACATCCCGCTCGATTTCGACACGCTGCAACCCCACGGCTGCTTCATCGGCTCGGCGGCGGTGATCGTGCTCTCGAACCACGACAAGGCGCGCGACGCGGCGCTCAACATGATGCGCTTCTTCGAGGACGAGTCCTGCGGCCAGTGCACGCCCTGCCGCGTGGGCACCGCGAAGGCGGCCAAGCTCATGGAGGCGCCGAAGTGGGATGCGGCGCTCCTCGAGGAGCTCTCGCAGGCGATGGCGGATGCCTCCATCTGCGGGCTGGGACAGGCGGCGCCCAATCCCGTCCGCTGCGTGATCAAGCATTTCCCGGACGAGATTTGAGGCGATGTCGCGCGGAATGACCCAAAGACGGGGACACGGATGAACGCGATGAACGAGCCAGTTGCGAACGCCGAGACGATCGAGTTCAAGCTCAACGGCGAGACCGTCTCCGCGCAGGCGGGCGAGACGATCCTCCAGGCCGCCAAGCGCCACGGCGTGAGGATCCCGCACCTCTGCTACAAGGAGGGCTACCGGCCGGACGGGAATTGCCGCGCCTGCGTGGTGGAGATCAAGGGCGAGCGCGTGCTGGCCCCCTCGTGCTGCCGCGCACCGACCGAGAATATGGAAGTCTCGAGCGTCTCGCCGCGCGCCGTGCACTCCCAGAAGATGGTGCTGGAACTGCTGAAGAGCGACGCCCCCGAGGCGGACCTGAAGCCGCAGAAGAACGACCTCCTCTTCTGGAGCGACCGCCTGGGCGTGGGCAGGCCGCGCTTCCCCGCGCGCGAGCAGCCGGCGCCCGACGTGTCGCACCCGGCCATGGCCGTGAACCTCGACGCCTGCATCCAGTGCACGCGCTGCGTGCGCGCCTGCCGCGAGGAGCAGGTGAACGACGTCATCGGCTACTCGTGGCGCGGCTCGCACGCGCAGATCACCTTCGACTTCGACGATCCCATGGGCGAGTCCACCTGCGTCGCCTGCGGCGAGTGCGTGCAGGCCTGCCCGACGGGGGCGCTCGCGCCCGCGAAGGGCGCCTACCTCGTGAAGGCCGACAGGAAGGTGGACTCGGTGTGCCCCTTCTGCGGCGTGGGCTGCCGGCTCACCTACCACGTGAAGGACAATCGCATCGTGCGCGTCGACGGCATCGACGGCCCGGCCAACCACGACCGCCTGTGCGTCAAGGGCCGCTTCGGGTTCGACTACGCGCACCACCCGCACCGCCTCACGAAGCCCCTCGTCCGAAAGCCCGGCGTGCCCAAGCACGCGGACTTCGCCGTGGACCCCACGCGCTGGAGCGAGGTCTTCCGCGAGGCCTCGTGGGAGGAGGCCCTGGACCTCGCGGCCGCGGGCCTGAAGAAGGTCCGCGACGCGCACGGCGGCGCGGCGCTGGCCGGCTTCGGCAGCGCCAAGGGCTCCAACGAGGAGGCCTACCTCTTCCAGAAGCTCGTGCGCACGGGCTTCGGCTCCAACAACGTCGACCACTGCACGCGCCTGTGCCACGCCTCGTCGGTGGCGGCGCTGCTGGAGGGCATCGGCTCGGGCGCGGTGTCCAACCAGGTGTCGGACGTCGCCAAGGCCGAGTTCATCCTCCTCATCGGCTCCAACCCGACCTCCAACCACCCGGTGGCGGCCACCTGGATCAAGAACGCCGTGAAGCGCGGCGCGAAGCTCGTGGTGGCCGACCCGCGCCGCACCGAGATCTCCCGCCACGCCTGGCGCGTCCTGCAGTTCACGCCCGACATGGACGTCGCTCTCCTCAACGCGATGATCTTCACGATCCTCGAGGAGAACCTCGTCGACCCCGAATTCATCCGCACGCGCACGACCGGCTTCGAGGCGCTCAGGGAGAACGCGAAGGGCTTCAGCCCCGAGGCGATGGCGCCCCTGTGCGGAATCCCGGCGCAGACGATCCGCGAGGTGGCGCGCGCCTACGCCACCTCGAAGGGCTCGATGATCCTGTGGGGCATGGGCATCTCGCAGCACGTGCACGGCACCGACAACGCGCGCTGCCTCATCGCGCTCACCCTCATGACCGGCCAGATCGGGCGCCCGGGCACGGGGCTTCACCCCCTGCGCGGGCAGAACAACGTGCAGGGCGCGTCGGACGCGGGCCTCATCCCGATGATGTACCCGGACTACCAGCGCGTGGACAACCCGGAGGCCAACGCCCGCTTCGAGAAGTACTGGGGCAGGAAGCTCGACACGAAGCCGGGCCTSACGGTCGTGGAGGTCATGGACGCGGCCTGCGAGGGGCGCATCAGGGCGATGTACGTGGAGGGCGAGAACCCGGCCATGAGCGACCCCAACGCGCACCACGCGCGCGAGGGSCTSGCGAAGCTCGAGCACCTCGTGGTGCAGGACATCTTCCTCACCGAGACGGCCTACCTCGCCGACGTCGTGCTGCCGGCCTCCGCGTGGCCGGAGAAGACGGGCACCGTCACGAACACCGACCGCATCGTGCAGATGGGCCGCCGCGCGCTCGACCCGCCGGGCGAGGCGCGCCAGGACCTGTGGATCATCCAGCAGGTCGCCCGGCGCCTCGGCCTCGACTGGAACTACGAGGGGCCGGAGAGCGGCGTGGCGCAGGTCTACGAGGAGATGCGCGGCGCGATGAACTCCATCGGCGGCATCTCGTGGGAGAGGCTCGAGTCGCAGTCGAGCGTCACCTATCCGTGCCGCACGGAGGACGACCCCGGCCAGCCCGTGGTCTTCACGGACAGGTTCCCGACGAAGGACGGCAAGGCGAGGTTCGTCCCCGCGGACCTCATCCCCGCCAACGAGCGGCCGGACGCGGAGTATCCCTTCGTGCTCATCACCGGCCGGCAGCTGGAGCACTGGCACACGGGCTCGATGACGCGCCGCGCCTCGGTGCTCGACGCGATCGAGCCGCGCGCGGTCGCCTCGATGCACCCGCTGGACCTCGACGCGATCGGCGCCTTGCCCGGCGACGTGGTCACCGTGGCCTCGCGGCGCGGCGAGATCGCGCTCGCGGCCCGCGCCGACGACGGCACGCCGCGCGGCAGCGTCTTCATCCCGTTCGCCTTCTACGAGGCGGCGGCCAACCTGCTCACCAACCCCGCGCTGGACCCCTTCGGCAAGATCGCCGAGCTCAAGTACTGCGCCGTGAAGGTCGCGAAGGGCGGCAAGCTGCGGGAGCTGGCGAGCTACGGCGGCGGGCAGTCGTTCGTGCCGGTCGCCTGAACCCGGGGCGCCGGTGCCGGAGCTGCTGTCCCCCGACCGCGCCTCGCCCGTCGAGCTCGTCGAGATCACGCGGGCGAACCTGCGCGAATACCTGCGCCTGAAGGTCTCGCCCGCCCAGGAGCACCTCGTGGCCCCGGTGGGGGTGTCCATCGCGCAGGCGCACTTCCACCCCGAGGCGTGGTTCCGTGGCATCGCCGCGGGGGGCACGGCGGTGGGCTTCGCGATGCTCGAGGACTGGAGCCAGTGTTCGGAGAGCGCGCCGGAGGACTGGTGGCGCGAGCCTTTCGTGGGGCTGTGGCGCTTCCTCATCGACCAGCGCTACCAGAAGCTCGGATTCGGGGCGCGGGCGATGCGCCTGCTGATCGACCACGCCCGCGTGCGGCCGGGGACGAAGGCGATGCTGCTTTCGTTCGTGCCGGGGGAGGGCAGCCCCGAGGGTTTCTACCGCCGCTTCGGCTTCGAGCCCACCGGCGAGGTGAGCGAGGGCGAGCACGTCATGAAGCTCGTGTTCTGATAGTGTTTCAGGTCCCCGAATTCCGCAGTCCATCCCGAGAGGCCCTCATGCGCACGACCCGATTCCTCCCCGCGCTCGCCGCGGCGGCCCTGCTCGCCGTTTCCGCGCCCTTCGCCCAGGCCCAGGCCTGGCCCTCGAAGACGGTGAAGTTCATCGTGGGCTTCCCGCCCGGCGGCTCCACGGACCAGGTGGCCCGCATTCTCGCCGCGCACCTCACGACCACGCTCGGCCAGCAGTTCATCGTCGAGAACCGCACCGGCGCCTCGGGCTCCATCGGGGCGGCGGCCGTGGCACAGGCCGCGCCGGACGGCACCACCTTCGGGGTGGTGTTCGACACGCACGGCGTCAACCCGTCGGTGATCCCGAACCTCTCGTTCAGCACCACGAAGGACCTCGCGAACGTGATGCTCATCGGCACCTCGCCGATGGCCATCGTCACGCACGTGGCGCAGCCCTTCAAGGACTTCCGGGACGTGCTCGCGGCGGCCAAGGCCAAGCCGGGGTCGGTGGCCATCGGCTCGATCGGCACCGGCAGCCTCGGGCACCTCGCCGTSGCCCAGATCGGCAACCTGCARGGCGTCGAGCTCACGCACGTSCCCTACAAGGGCGGCGGGCCGCTCATGACCGACGCCATCGGCGGGCAGGTGCCGCTCGCCATCGGCACSGTGTTCCTCGCCAACCCGCACGTGAAGGCGGGCAAGGTCCGCGCGCTCGCCGTCACCTCCGCGAAGCCCTCGGCCWCCATGCCGGGCGTGGGCACSGTGGCCGACCAGGGCGTGCCCGGSTTCTCGGCGCTYGCCTGGTGGGGCGTCATCGCGCCGGCCGCCACGCCCGCGCCCATCGTGAAGAAGYTSAACGAGGARMTCGCCAAGGCSCTSMRGAWCCCSGCCRTCGCGGARAAGCTCTCGGCGCAGGGCATGGACATCGTGGGCAGCAGCCCGGAGGAGGCCGACCGCTTCGTGAAGGGCGAGATCGAGCGCTGGGCCAAGGTCGTGAAGGACAACAAGATCAAGGCGGGCGACTGATGCGGCAATACCGGATCGCGGTCGTCCCCGGGGACGGCATCGGCAAGGAAGTGGTGCCGGAGGGGCTTCGGCTCCTCGCGGCGGTGGAGGCGAAGCTGGGCGGGTTCCACTGCGAGCCCACGCATTTCCCGTGGGGATCGGACTACTACCGCAGCCACGGCGTGATGATGCCCGAGGACGGCAACGAGACGCTCCGGCCCTTCTCGGCGATTCTCTTCGGCGCCGTGGGCGACCCGGAGCTGCCGGACCACCTCACGCTCTGGGGACTGCGCCTCAAGATCTGCCAGGGCTTCGACCAGTACGCGAACGTGCGCCCCACGCGCATCTTCCCCGGCGTGCCCAGCCCGCTCGCCAACCGCGGCCCCGGCGACATCGACTGGGTGATCGTGCGCGAGAACACCGAGGGCGAGTACTCGGGCGCCGGCGGGCGCGTGCACACGGGCCTGCCCATCGAGGTCGCGATGGAGACCTCCGTCTTCACCCGCGTGGGCGTCGAGCGCGTGATGCGCTTCGCCTTCCGCCTGGCGCAGTCGCGCCCCCGCAAGCACCTCACGGTCGTCACCAAGTCCAACGCCCAGCGCCACGGCATGGTGATGTGGGACCAGATCGCGCGCGAGGTGGCCGGCGAGTTCCCCGACGTCTCGGTGAGGAAGCTCCTCGTCGACGCGGCCACCACGGTGATGGTGCAGGACCCGCGCTCGCTCGACACGATCGTGGCCACGAACCTGCACGCGGACGTCCTCTCGGACCTCGCGGGCGCGCTCGCGGGGAGCCTGGGCATCGCGCCCACGGCGAACCTCAATCCCGAGCGCGTGTTCCCCTCGATGTTCGAGCCCATCCACGGCTCGGCCTTCGACATCACGGGCAAGGGCGTGGCCAACCCGATCGCCAC
>PQAI01000146.1 GCA_003105245.1 Betaproteobacteria bacterium
CGGTGGCGAAGCGCCTGGATGCCGATCCACACCAGGTAGGCCGCGCCCGCCCAGCGCACCGCGTTGAAGGCGAGCTCGGAGGAGCGGATGAGGGCGGCCACGCCCAGGGCGGCCAGTGCCGTGTGGAAGAGGCAGCCCGTGGCGAACCCGAGCGCGGCCGCGATGCCCGCCCTGCGCCCCTGGCTCACGCCGCGCGTGAGCACGTAGACGATGTCCGGCCCGGGCGCGATCGTGAGCAGCGCGCTGGCGACGAGAAAGAGGGCGATGTCGGGCATCTCTGTTTGCGCCGGTCCCGGAAACGAAAAAGCCCCGTGCGAAGACGGGGCTCTTTCCGGGAGAAAGGAGCCTTTAGGCTTGCGCCGGCTCGATGCTCACGGTGTTCTTCTGCTTGGGTCCGTGCTGGGCGAACTTCACCTTGCCGGTCACCATCGCGAAGAGGGTGTGGTCCTTGCCGATGCCCACGTGCTGGCCCGGGTGGAACTGCGTGCCGCGCTGGCGGACGATGATGGAGCCCGCGTTCACGAGCTCGCCGCCGTAGGCCTTGACGCCCAGGCGCTTGCTCTCGGAATCGCGGCCGTTGCGGGAAGAGCCGCCTGCTTTCTTGTGTGCCATGTTCGCTACCCGTTACTGGTTGATGGCGTCCACACGGATTTCCGTGTAGTTCTGCCGGTGGCCCTGCGTCTTCATGTAGTGCTTGCGGCGGCGCATCTTGAAGATGCGCACCTTCGGGCCCCGGCCGTGGGCGACCACGGTGGCGGAAACCTTCGCGCCGGCGAGCGTGGGCGTGCCGACCTTCACGGCCTCGCCATCCGCCACCATCAGCACCTGGTCGAGCACGATGGTGGCGCCGACATCGGCCTGCACCTGCTCGATCTTGATGTTCTCTCCCGGGGCAACGCGGTATTGCTTGCCTCCGGTCTTGATCACTGCGTACATGCCTGGAACTCCCGTTTTAGTTTGATAATTCACGGCCTTTTGCACCGCGAACCCGCTATAATACGCGAAATCCCAAGCAACGTCAAAGACTTGTGTTCGGGCCCGTCCGGGTCCGGCCGCCCCCGGAAAAGCGCCTTGAACCAGTCCCACATCCCCGTGAGCCTCGAATCGATCCGGGCCCCCATCGCCGACGACCTGAAGGCCGTCGACGACGTGATCCGCCGCAGCATCGACTCCGAGGTGGTCCTCGTCCGGACCATCGCCGACTACATCATCGAGGCCGGCGGCAAGCGGCTGCGTCCGGCCCTGCTGCTCCTGGCCGCCAATGCGGTGGGCGCCACCGGGCCCGCCCGCCACGAGCTCGCGACCGTCATCGAGTTCATCCACACGGCCACCCTCCTGCACGACGACGTGGTGGACGAATCCAGCCTGCGCCGCGGCCGGCGCACGGCCAACGCCGAGTTCGGCAACGCCGCCTCGGTGCTGGTGGGCGACTTCCTCTATTCGCGCGCCTTCCAGATGATGGTGGCGCTGGGCAACCTGCGCGTGATGCAGGTGCTATCGGACGCGACCAACGTGATCGCCGAGGGGGAGGTGCTGCAGCTCCTCAACGTGAACGACCCGGACACCGACGAGGAAAGCTACCTGCGCGTCATCCGCTACAAGACCGCCAAGCTCTTCGAGGCCGCCACCCAGGTGGGCGCCATCCTCGGCAATGCTCCCGCCGGCGTCGAGAAGTCGCTGGCGGAATTCGGCATGCACCTGGGCACCGCCTTCCAGGTGATCGACGACGTCCTGGACTACTCGGGCGACCTCGCCGAGACGGGCAAGAACCTGGGCGACGACCTCGCCGAGGGCAAGCCCACGCTGCCGCTCATCCGCGCCATGCAGGTGGGCAGCCCCGCCGAGAAGGCGCTGGTGCGCCGCGC
This sequence comes from Betaproteobacteria bacterium, assembly GCA_003105245.1. Taxonomy (GTDB): domain Bacteria; phylum Pseudomonadota; class Gammaproteobacteria; order Burkholderiales; family Usitatibacteraceae; genus FEB-7. The sequence continues at coordinate 1,866 of PQAI01000146.1, forward strand.
CATCGAGGAGGGCGGCAAGGCCGACCTGGGGGCGGTCGTCGAGGCCATCAACCGCACGGGCGCCCTGGACTACGCGCGCGACTGCGCCCGCCGGGAGGCGGCCATCGCCACCTCGCGGCTCGGGCCCCTCGCGGGTTCCGCGTTCAAGGACAGTCTGCTACAATTGGCGCACTTTTCGGTGGAGCGGAAGTACTAGGTCCACCGCAATTCCGACGGGCGCGCCAAGCGCCCGTTTCGGCCTCGGGGTGTAGCTTAGCCTGGTAGAGCGCTACGTTCGGGACGTAGAGGCCGGAGGTTCGAATCCTCTCACCCCGACCACCTTTCCCGCGGCCTCACTCGAGGCCGTAACGCTTGATCTTCCGCCACAGCGTGGACTTGTCGATGCCCAGGATCTCCGCGGCCGTCGCGCGGTTGCCCTGCGTCTCGCGCAGCGTCTTGGCGATGAAGTAGGCCTCGATCTCCTCCAGGCTCTGCGGCTCGATCATCTCCATGGCGCGTCCCGGCACGGGCTGCTCGGCGGCCAGTCCCGGCGGCAGGCAGTCCACGTCCAGCACGTCGGTCTCGGTGAGGATGATCATCGACTGGATCGCGTTCTCCAGTTCGCGGGCGTTGCCCGGCCAGTCGTGGCGCATGAGGGCGCCGAGCGCCCGCGTCGTGATTCCCTTTACGGGCTTGCCCAGGCGCGCCGTGTGCCGGCCGAGGAAGTAGTTGGCGAGCAGCGGGATGTCGCTTCGCCGGTCGCGAAGCGGCGGCATCACGATCTCCACGATGCGCAGCCGGTAGTACAGGTCCATGCGGAACGCGCCGCTCTCGACGAGCGCGGGCAGCGGCCGGTTGGTCGCGGCGATGAGGCGCACGTCCGCGCGCCGCGGCTCGGTATCGCCCATGCGGTAGAAGGTCCCGTCCTGCAGCACGCGCAGCAGCTTCGCCTGGAAGGCGGGCGAGGCGTTGTTGATCTCGTCCAGGAAGAGCGTGCCGCGGTCGGCCGTCTCGAAGAGCCCCGCCTTGGCGCGGTCGGCACCGGTGAAGGCGCCGCGCTGGTAGCCGAAGAGCTCGCTCTCGATGACGTTCTCGGGGATGGCGGCGCAGTTGAGCGCGACGAAGCGCCCCTCGCGGCGCGCGCTCGCGGCGTGGATCAGGTGCGCGACGACCTCCTTGCCCGTGCCCGATTCCCCGGTGACGAGCACGCAGCAGTCGTAGCCCGCGGCCGCGCGCACCGTGCGGCGCACCTGCTCGATCGCGGGGTTCTTGCCCACCAGGCCCTCGGATCCGGCCCAGGCGCGGTTGGCCTCGCGAAGGCGCAGGTTCTCGCGGTTGAGCTGCCAGTACTCGAGGGCGTGGCCCGCGATGCGGCGCAGGTCGTCGGGCTCGAAGGGTTTCTTCAGGTAGTCGTAGGCGCCGTTCTTCAGCGCGTCGACCGCCGACTCCACGGTGGCGTGGCCGGTGAGGAGGATCACCTGGGTCAGCGAGCTGCGGCGCCTGGCGAAGCGCAGCACCTCGAGGCCGCCCACGCGCGGCATGCGCAAGTCCGTCACCACCACCGCCACGTCGTGACCCTCGAGGTAGTCGAGGGCGGCCTGCGAGCTCTCGACCGCCACCACCTCGGCCGGGGCGCCGGAGAGCACCTCCTCGATCATGCGCCGCATGGCGGCGTCGTCCTCGACGACGAGCAGCGTCGGCCGCGCCGCTTCCTGCGCCACGACCTCCGGGGAGCCCGCCGCCGTCTGCATGGGCCTAGGCCACGAGCGGCAGCGTCACGACGAAGCGTGCGCCGCCCTCGTGGTCGGGATCGCAGTGGATGCTGCCGCCGATGCGGGTGACGATCGACTGGCTGATGGGCAGTCCCAGGCCCGTGCCCGACGATTCCCCCTTGGTGGTGAAGAAGGGCTCGAAGAGGCGCGGCCGGTCCGCGGGCGAGACCCCGGGCCCGTTGTCCGTGACGCTCACCACGGCCTGGCCGCCCTCGACGCGGCACCCGATGCGCACCCGCGGCTCGGGCATCCCGGAGGCGGCCTGGACCGCGTTCACCAGCAGGTTCACGAGCACGATGTCGAGCTGTCCGCCGCCGCCGCGCACCGTGACCTCGCCCTGGACGTCGGCCTCGATGGCCACGCACTCGCGGCGGCCCTGGCAGTTGGTCACCGCCTCGACCGCCTCGCGGATGAGGCCGTTGATCTCGCAGGTCTCCGTCGGGCAGGCGTCGCGCCGGGCGTAGGCCAGGAGGTTGTCGATGATGCGCGCGCAGCGCTTGGTCTCGCCGTGGATGACGCGCGCGTACTCGGCACGCCTCGCCTCGTCCGCCTTGCCCTCGTTGAGGAGCTGGGCGTAGCCGAGGATCGTGCCCAGCGGCGTGTTGAGCTCGTGCGCCACGCCGGCGGCGAGCTGCCCCATGGCCACCAGCTTCTCCGTCTGCCTCGCCAGGTCCTCGAGCTTCTTCCAGTCGGTGATGTCCTGCAGGATGATCGCCGCGCTCGCCTGGGCGGCGCGCGGCGACTTGCCGAAGAAGGTGAGGTTGAGCGACACCTGGCGCACGGCCTCGCCCAGGCGCAGGACGAGCACCTTGTTGCTCACCTGCTGCTCGTAGAGGAAGGCCTCGCGCAGGAGCTCCCGGCCCGCCTCGTCGGGAAGCAGGAGGTCGAAGACGTTCGCGCCGGAGAGCGACTGCGCCGGCAGGCCGAAGAGCGACTCGGCCTGGCGGTTCGAGAGCGTGACGCGGAAGTCGCCGTCGACCACGAGGAGCGCGCCGGGCAGCCCCTGCAGGATCGCCTCGTGGCGGTTCCTCTCCGCGATGATCGCGAGCTGCGCCTGCTCCATCTCTCCGAAGAGGGAGCCCAGGTTGCGGGCGAGCGCGTTGTATTCCGCGGCCAGCGGGCCGACCAGCGCGCGGGCCGCGCCGGGCAGCTCCACGGGTTCGAGCTCGCCGACGTTGGCGCGCTGCAGCGCGCCGTGCACCGCGGTGAGCCCGCGCCAGTAGCCGTAGAGGCCCAGGCCGGCCGCGAGCGCCAGGGCCGTCGCGGCCCAGGCGGCCACCCCCGAGGGCGCCAGCCACGCGAGCGCGGCGAGGATCGCCAGCGCGACGAGCGCGAGCGCGAACGAGCCGCGCCCCGTGCCGCCGCCTTGCGCATCCGGTGTCCTGTCGCGGGAACCCGCCGCGATGTCGACGCTGCCCAATCGTTCCTCCGGGATCGCGCCTGCGATGGCGCGCTGGGGAATCGATGATGCCACGGGGCCGACCGGGACGGTTGATCCCGGTCAGCCCGCGCGGAGCGTCAGAAGATGAACTGCAGGCCGAGCGTGTACTGGTTGTAGTCGCGCTGCGAGGCGTCGGTGGGGTTCTGCACGTCGAACTTCACCTTGGCCGCCTCGAAGCTCAGCTTGAGCAGCTGGCCGTTGAGGAGGTAGTGGAAGCCGATGCCGTCCCACTTCTGGTCGCGGTAGCCCGTGGGCAGGTTGTAGTCGGAGACCTCGTGGCGGCCGAAGATCTGCAGGCGGCCCGGGCCGATCTTCTGCGGCAGGAGGTAGCCCGCCTTCACGTACCAGCCCTCCAGGTCCGTCGTCGCCGGCAGGTTCGGGTCGGGCGCGAGGCCCCAGTGCACCTTGCCCGTGTCGTAGCGCATCAAGGCCGCGGAGGCCGTGAACGTGCCCGACGAGGTCGGCTGCTCCCAGAACACGTCGGCCGTCCACGCCTTGTAGTCCTTGATGTCGGTCTTGCCGATGTAGTCCCCGTAGGCGACGCTCTTCTGGTAGTCGTAGGAGGCGCCGATCGTGAACACGTTGCGCGTGCCCAGGTAGGTGCCGCGGTAGCCGTACTCGTATTCCGGGTCGAGGAGCGTGAGGTGCACCCGGCCCGTCAGGCGCGGCGAGTCCTTGGCCACCGCGTCGCCCTCGCGGCCGTCGGAGACCATGACCTTGTACTGGAACTTGCCGTCGGCCAGGTTGCCCCACACCGCGGCGCCCGTGTCGCGGCTGCCGCCCCAGGGCGTGTAGGCCAGCACCTCGGCCCGGTCCATGGTGAGCGGGTCGAAGCAGGCCTCGAGATTCTCGCGCGTGAACGCGTTCTTGAAGCGCCCGACCATGAAGCGCAGGCCGTCGCTCTGGTCGATCGTGATGTAGGAGTCGCGGAAGAAGATGCTCTTGTCGTCCTGGCCGTACTTGCTGTCGGAGGGCGCGTCGAGGTTGGCGTAGAAGCCCACCAGGTCGTTGAACTGGCCCGAGAAGGTCAGGCGGTTCCGGCGCAGGAAGAAGTCCGTGGACTTGCCGCTGTCCGTGGCGGAGCTGAAGTCGCGCGCCTGGCCCCAGGCCTGCAGCGAGTAGTTGAAGGTGAGGTTGCCCTCCTTGCCGAAGGCGATGGTGGGCCCCGCCGAGGCGCTTCCCGCCCAGGCAAGGAACGCGAGCGCGCACGCGCCCGCCAGTCGCTTCGTCGTGGTCCTGCGCATCGTGCTGCTTCTCGCGAGCTTCATGGGATTCCCCTCCTTGGGATCACTTCTTGTTGTAGGCCTTCACGAGGTCCGCGGGATTGCCCGTCTTGTGGCAGCTCGCGCACATCTCGGCAGGCTTGGAACGCGGGTCCTTCATCATCTCGGCGTGCGCGAGCTCCTTCTTGATGAGGCGGGGGTTGCCCTTGTGGCAGCCCACGCAGGAGTTGTCGACGCTCTTGTGGTCGGTGTGCCACTTCTGCTCGCTCGGGGCGGCCGCGCGCGTGCCGTTGTGGCACTTGAAGCAGGACGAGGCGCCCATGCCGCAGGCGTTGGCCTCGGCGATGGGGGAGGTCTGGCGCAGGATGTCGCGCACCTCGGCGATGGCCTCGGCGCCCCAGCCCTCGGGCTTCGAGCCCGCCGCGACCGAGCCGTCCGCGCGCTCGGGCGTGGAGCCCGCGAGGGACCAGGCGAGCGCCACGGCCACGACGGCCGCCGTTCCCGCGGCGGTGCGCGCGATTGAGCGCGCCGCCGCGCGCAGCCTGTCCACGATCGTCTTCTTCTGCTTCATTTCTCGCTCCTCCTTTGGGTTTGCGCGGCCGATTTCCCCTCGGCAGCCTGGATGTCGTCCTCGCCCAGCGCGCTGGCGCAGGTGCAGGTGGGCCTCTCGCCCCTGAACTTGAGGCGCCGCTTCGGCGCCGGCGCTTCCGCCGCCCCGTCCTTCGCCGCGGCCTCGGTCGCAGCCTCCTTCACGGGGGCGGGGGTGGCCGCGGGTGCCGGCACCTGCGCCTGCGCGCACGGCACGGCGAGCATCGCGACGACCAGCCAACGACGAAGGTGCATGGTTGCTCCCGGTGACAGGACTCGATGGCGGCATCCAGCAGATTGCGTGCCATCGTCGCGGCGACTGGAAAAACAGGGAGTTAGGAGCGCGTGCCGCGTCGGAGGCATTGCATTACCCCTTGCCCGCCGTGGGGCCTTTCAATTTGCAACCGCACGCGAGGCGGCACCCGGCGACTCGGGGACCGCGACCCGCACCTCCTCCAGGTAGTAGCGGGCGCCGACCGCCTTCGCGAGGGCCTCGTCGAGAAGCGCCCGCGTGGCCTCGTCGAGACCGGGATTGCGCTGGCGCATGTCGGCGAACATGCGCTCGTAGTGCTCCCCGGGCGCGACTTCCGTGGCGAGGATCGCCTCCCACTTGCCCGGCCCGGCCGCGATCTCGAAGGAAATCTCCTTCCGGCCGTCGGGGGCGAGCCGGGTGTCGGCCATCTCGCGCTCGAGACCCACGTCGAGGGTGCGTCCCACGACGTGCTGGCCGACGAGCATGCGGGTGCCGGGGCCGCGCAGGACCAGGTTCACGAAGAGCTTGGGAACGACGTACGTGGGAAGGTAGTGGCCCGCGTCGCGGTTGGCGAGCACGGCGGTGACGCGGATGCGCCCGGCGTCGACGCGCGTGACGGAGAGCTCGCGGTGCAGGGCGGTGCGCACCATGTCGCGGTCGTGGATGCCGCGCCAGAGGTGGCGCCGGTCCGGCATGTGGCAGCTCTGGCACTGGCGGCCCTCGCGGGCATGCCGGCTCGCGCGCCATTCCGCGTAGGTGTTCTCGAGGAGCTTGCCGTTCACCTGGCGCCCGTCGGGCGCGAACTGGTGGCAGGGCGAGCAGAAGCGGCTGTCGGAGAATGCCGCCTCCTCGGTGAAACCGCCGTGGGGCAGCCGGGTGCCTTCGGGCGGCGCGACGCGCGCCTTCGGGCCGAAGCGCTCATGCCGGCGCACGTGGCAGGCCGCGCAGACCAGGCCCTGCCGGTGCAGCTCCGGCGGGACCCACGACGGCGGCGGGGAGGCCGGCGCGTTGGGCCAGCCGCGCTCCAGGGCCATGAGGGCCTTCTGCTCCGCGAGCGGCGCGTGGCAGCGCAGGCAATCGTTGCCCTGGTGCTGCTGCATCGTGCGCAACTGCCAGAGGATGCCGGGTCCGATGGCCCGCGAGTGCAGGCTCGTCTTCCAGTCGGCGAGCTGCGCGGGGTGGCAGGCGCCGCAGCCCTCGGGACCGAGGGCCGCTTCCGCCGGCGTGAAGGTTGCGGGGGGATCGCCCTGGGGGGCGAGAGGCTGCGCCCAGTGACGGGCGAGGAAGGCCTCGATCGCTTCGTCGGCGCGCCGCTCGGAGAGGTGGCGCCAGCCGGCCCACARGGCGARGCCGGCGAGGRCGACCAGTGCCGCCCCGCCGGCTCGYCGRACYATCAGCCGCAGGGGTTGCCTCCGCCGCCGCCCGCGCCGCCGACGCTCTCGTCGGGATTGATGCCGCGCTTGTACGCCTGGTCCTCGATGATGATCTTGTTGGCGTGCACGGCGTACGGGTTGACSACGTTGCGCGTGGCCACGSYCGAGGYGCTGGYGGCCGGGCGGAAGAAGCTCTTCACGTCGGTGCGCCACGGCGAGTCGGCCGGCAGGATGAACTTGCCCGTCTGGTCCTGGATGTTGGACAGCGAGTTCCACTCCACCATGGCGCCGTCGTAGAACCGCACCGGCACCCCGAGGATGCCCGCGGAGGCGAAGCCGGTGATCATCGCGCGGAAGGTGGTCTCGCAGTAGTTGTAGATCACGTCGCCGGCCTGGTACGCGTTGCCCGTGCCGACACCCTGGTAGGTGGCGTCCACGAATGCCGTGCCGGCGGCGTTGGCGCCACCGTTCAGGAAGTTCTGCAGCTCCGCCTTCGGCCGGTAGGCGAAGCCCTTTGCGGAATCGAGCAGGTTGGTGAACTGCAGCTGCAGGGTGCCGCGGGGGTGGCCCTGGCGCGAGCCGCCGTTCTGGAACGAGCTCATGTAGTTGTAGCCGGCGGGCGGCGCGCAGCTGGCCGCGCCGCAGGCGACGTAGCCCGAATCGCCGCTCTCCAGGCGCTCGCCGGCGCTGTACTGGCCGAGGCTGCGCGCGTCCCAGATGAGGACGCCGTCGTCCTTCTTGTTGGCGTCCGTGGCGGGCAGCACCGCGAGCACGTCCTCGAAGGTCGCCTGCAGCGCCGTGTTGTCCACCGGGATGTCCCTGACGCTCGCCGTGCCCGTGCCGGGCGCGGTGCTGGCGGTGGCCGCGAAGTCGGCGGCGGCGAGCCCGTTGCCGTTGATCCACTGGTTGCCGCCGTTGAGCACGGCCACGTTCTTCTTGTCCACGCCCCAGTAGCGCAGGGCGTACCAGCAGCGCCCTTGCGCCATGGCGTTGCCGGTGCTGCCGGTGCCCTGGGCGCAGACGATCATGTCGTTCACCGGGTCGACGTTGTACTTCTTGAGCAGGGCGTCCATCGTCAGGCCGTCCGGCACCATGCTCTGGGTCTCGATCACGCCGTTCTTGCGCGTCTGGATCCACTCGGAGGAGGGCGAGAGGTAGGTGAAGACGGTCGTGCCGTTGGGCTTGATGTACTCGGCGCCGGTCGGCCCGACCGTGGCCTGGAAGATGACGAGCTTGCCGGTGATGCCCGCGGGCCGGTTGGCGGTCCAGTTGGACATCCAGCGCTTGAGGGTGGCCGCCGTGACCAGGCCGTTCACGTTGTCGTCGTAGTTGTCCGCGGACGCCTGCGCGATGGTCTGCGGGGTGTTCACCACGATCTTCACGACGTTGCCCGAGGACGTGTCCTCGCGGCCGCCGCCGCCGCAGGAGGCCAGCACGAAGCAGGCCGCCACGGCCAGCGCCGCGCGCCGTTTCAGGTTCTCCCCCTGGTCCGCGCCCAGTTGTTGCGTGCTCATGTTCTTCTCCTCCTTCGCGTTGGCCATTGCCGATGTCGGGTCGCACCCGTCCGGAAGCCGTCTTTAGCACATTGCATGCCGGAATCCTTCGGCCCTAAAAAACAACGATTTGGCTGCGAACCGGCGGCGCCGGGCGTTGCACATTCCACCGGGCGCGCGCGCCGCGATTCAATTTGCAAGGCGGGCGAAGGCGGGACGCAGGCGCACGCGCCCCGATTGCATAATCCAATCCCGTAGCAGCGTGGCGCGCCGCGATTGCGACATGCACGGTGGCGCGGCCGGGCCCGGGCAGGGCCTGCGCAGGCACGAAGCGGCCGGATCGCGACCGGCACGCTACTTGCTAACTTCACGGCCAACGAACCCACGAGGTCCCGCAAGTCCGTGTACCGGTTTCTCGACCCCATCGCCTGGATGTTCCCCGCGCTTCGGCGGGCCGGTCCCGGCGTGGCCACGGGGGAGGCGAGGGCCGTGGAGGTTCCCGGCCACGGCGCGATGCTCGCCGATGCGAGCGTGGACCTCACGGGCGAGAACTGTCTCAGGACCAACCTCGTGACCAAGCGCGCGCTCGACGCCGCGCCCCCGGGGTCGGTCGTCGAGATCGTCTCCGACAACCTGAGCTCGGTGGAGACGATCCCGTTCATGCTCGCGGGGCACGGCTGCGTGCACCTGGGCACGCTGCACCTGGAAGGCACCTGGAAGATCTACGCGCGCAAGCTGGGCGCGGACGACGGAGGAAGGCTGAAATGACGGATGGCGTGGTTTGCACGACGGAAGGCGTGGGCGCGGCGACGAGCCGGGCCAACACCTGGCGGGCCTCGGCGGTGGTGGGGGCGTTCCTCCTCCTGTCGATCTGGACGTACGCGCTGGATGCGCGCTACCTCTACTTCTCGGCCTACCTCTGGTTCGGCTTCATCTACGGCGCGAGCCTGCAGTACGGGCGCTTCTGCATGGCCTCGGCCATCCGCGACCTCTTCGCCGTGGGCGTTCCGCGCATGGCCGTGGGGATCATGATCGCGGTCGTGCTCTTCAGCCTCGTGTCGGCCGCCGTCACGGTCGCCGGCAAGAGCACCTTCCACGCCTCGCCCATCGGGCTCTACTCGGTGGTCGGCGGCGCGATCTTCGGCTTCGGCATGGTGTTCACGGGCGGCTGCGCCACGGGCTCGCTCTACAAGACGGGCGAGGGGAGCGTCTCGGCGCTGCTCGTGGTGATCTCGCTCAGCTTCGCGCAGGCGCTCTTCGTGGACGTGGGCGGGCTCCTCGACGCGCTGGTGCCGGCTTCCTGGACGGCCTCGGCGGCGGCCAAGTCGATGCCGGCCGAGCTCACCGTCACCAAGGGCTGGTACGACCAGTTCCTCGCGGGCTACATCTGGGACCTGAAGTCGGTCACCGCCGGCGACGCGCTCGGTCTCGCGAGCCCCGCGGCCAAGGCCTTCATCGGCAACTCCCTCGTGAACGCGATCCTGCCCGCGATCGTCATCCTCGCCGTGATCTACGTGCGCTGGTACCGCAAGGGGTGGCTGCGCAAGAACAAGGGCGCGGCGCCCGGGCCGGCCCGCGAGGTCGCCGGCTGGTGGAGCATGGTCACCGCCTCGAAGCGCACCGCCATCGCCGGCCTCGTGCTGGGCGTGGCCGCGGGCCTGCAGATGTGGGTCATGCAGACGCTGCAGCAGAAGTTCGGCATCTCCAACGCCGGGGAACTCCTCACGGCGATGGGCAACACCCAGGGGCTGAGCCTGCAGGAGACGGTGTTCGACCCCGGCTACTTCTACGTGACCACGCAGGAGGCCCAGGGCGCCGCGTGGGTGCTCGCGCAGCTCGGCATGGACCTGCGCGACAACATCTTCTTCGGGATGGAGAACGGCATCCCCAGCCCGCTCGCCAACCCCGTGCTCTGGATGAGCTTCTCCGTGATCGGCGGCTCGATGGTGATGGCGCTCCTCGCCAACGAGTTCAAGCTCAAGATGCCCACGCGCGAGATCGCCGTCTGGGCCATCGGCGGCGGCATCCTCATGGGCATCGGCTCGCGCATCGGCATGGGCTGCAACATCGGCGCGTTCTTCGCGACGGTGACCAACGGCGATCCCTCGGGCTGGCTCTTCGCGCTGGGCATGACCGCGGGCGGCTACGGCGGCGTCAAGTTCTTCAACTGGTGGATCGAGCGCAAGATGGCGAAGGAAACGCCGCTCGGCTTCTGATCGCGTCAACATCAATCGGCAAAAGATGGAGGCAAGTGTCCCATGGCAATGAAGTTCGAGAAGGTCTCGGAAGGCAAGTACCAGCTGGACGTCCAGGGCTACGTCTGCCCGCACCCGCAGCTCTACACCAAGAAGGCGCTGGAGAAGCTGCAGTCCGGCGAGACGCTGGAGCTGCTCTTCGACAACCCGTCGTCGGGCGAGTCGATCAGCGCCATGTGCGATTCCCAGGGCGACGACATCCTCGAGCAGGCGCAGGACGCCGGCAAGACGATGCGCTGGACCATCCGCAAGCACTGACGGGCGCGCTCACCCATGCGACTCGGAATCGTCGCCTCGCACGAATCGGCGGGGCCGCAGCTCGAGGGCCTGGCCGCGGCCGCCGCCGCGCGCGGCTGGCCCTGCCGGTGCTTCCTCACCGACTCGGCCGTGAAGCTCGCGCGCTCGCCGCGCCTGGGCGAGCTGGCGCGCTCGGGGGCCCTCCGCCTCGACGTGTGCGAGCACAGCTGGTCGCACTTCGGGGGAGGCGATGCCCCCGCGGGCGCGAACATGGGCACCCAGTTCCAGAACGCGGAGCTCGCGCGCGAGTGCGACCGCCTGCTCGTGCTGCCGGGGGCGCGATGAGGAAGCTGCTCGTCGTCGCCAGGCACAACAAGGCCGAGGCGCTGCGCGTGGCCGCGGGGCTCACGCTCCTGAGCGACCCGGTGCGCGTGGCGGTCGTGGGCGCGCTCGAGGACACCCCGGCCGTGGCCGAGCAGCGCGAGCTGCTCGAGTTCGCCGAGGTGCCGCTGGAGGAGCTGCCCGAGGGCGCCGCGGGCCGCAGCCGGCTCGCCGGCGAGATGCTCGAAGCCGACGCCGTCTACGTGATATGACCATGCCGAAGAAGATCCTTCTCCTGCACGACGCACCCGAGGTGCCGCCCGCCGTCGCCGAGCTCGCGCAGGAACTCCAGGCCGGTGGCGCCGAGGTCCGCCTGGTCCCCTGTGCCGAGCCCTACGGGGCGGTGCTGGACGCGGTGGCCGAGGCCGACAGCGTCGTGTATTTCCGATAACCCCTGGGGGCATTTCCTTGAACCGGTTCAAGGCGGGGGAGGGGCCGGCGCGCCCATAATGGGCGCTCCATGATCCCGATTTCCCAGCGCGGAACTCCCCCCGCCGCGCGCCGTTCGCCCTGGGCGGTGTGGACCTGCGCGCCGCACCGCGTCTACTTCCTGCCCGGCGCGCTGCAGCTCGTGGCATCGATGCTCTTCATGGGCTGGGACATCGGCGGGCGCAGCCTCGGCCTGTGGCCCGCGCCCGCCTGGACGGTGCCGCCGGCCTGGGGCCACGCCTGGCTGATGGTCTTCGGCCTCTTCCCCTGGTTCATCTTCGGCTTCGGCTTCACGGCCATCGCCAACTGGACGGGGGTGAGGCCGCGGCGCGCGGAGTGGCTCGCGGGGGCGCTGCCCATGATCGCGGGGCTGGCGATCTTCTACGCCGGCCTCTTCACCACGCGCAGCCTCGCCGTGGCCGGCGGATTGCTGCACCTCGCGGGCTGGCTCGCGGGCACCGCCGCGCTCACGCGCATCGTGTTCACCGCGGAGGGACGCGACCCGCAGGGCGTGGCCATCGTGGCCCTGCTCTACCTGGGCGCCGCCGCCTCGGGGGCCTTCCTTCTCGCCATCGCGCAGCTCGACGCCGGTTGGGTGGCGCTCGCGCGCGACGCGGGACTGTGGCTCTTCCTGCTGCCCGTGTTCCTGGTGGTGAACCACCGCATGATCCCGTTCTTCTCCAGCCGCGTGCTGTCGGGCTACGTCATGTACCGGCCGGCCTTCTCGCTTCCGTTCCTCGCGGYGGCGTGCRCGACGCACTTCGCCCTCGAGAGCGCCGCGCTCGTGCAGTGGACCTGGGTGGCCGATGCGCCGATGGCGGCCTGGGTCGGCTGGCTCGCGTGGAAGTGGGGGCTCACGCAGAGCTTYCGCGCGCGCCTGCTCGCGATGCTGCACCTCTCGCTCACGGTGCTCGCGGTCGCGCTCGCGTTCTGCGCCRTCGCGAGCCTCGCGGCGCTGGCCGGGCAKCCCGGGCTCTTCGGCCGCGGGCCCCTGCACCTGCTCTCGGTGGGCTACCTCGCGGCGATGACCTTCGGGATGGTCTCGCGCGTCTCGCTGGGCCACTCCGGACGGTCGCTCGAGGCCGACCCGCTCACCTGGTACGGCTTCCTCGCGCTCATCGGCGTGGGGGCCGCGCGCGCCGTGGCGGATTTCGCGCCCCTGCCGCCGGGGCTGCGKTCCGCGCTGCTGGGCYTCGCCGCGCTCGCGTGGATCGYCATCGTGGSCGGCTGGGCGGCGCGCTTCGTYCCCATCTACCTCGCMCCGCGCTCCGACGGCCGCGAGGGCTGATCCGATTTGCCCTCAYCCCCGACCCYTCTCCCSGAGGGAGAAGGGAGAAATGTGCTCCCCTCTCCCCCCGGGAGAGGGGCCGGGGGTGAGGGGARTCARACSGGRAACTCGACYCCGCGCCGRTCSGCCATSGAGCGRCCSAGCGACTCCAGGTCCGCGGCCGTGAAGTAACGGCGCGCGAGGTCCGGGATGGAGCCGTCCTCGGCGGGGATGTGCGAGGCGTAGATCTCGCGGAAGGCCGCCACCTCGGCCGGGTCGAGCGTCTTCGGAAGCCCCTCCGCGATGCCCTGCAGCGGCTTCCTCAATCGCGCCCACACCGCGGCCATGCGCTCGTGCTCCGCCTCCAGCTGCCGGCGCAGCGCCCGGAAGCGCTCGAGGTCGCCCGCATCCGTGATGCGCTTCTCCAGGAGCGGGAAGATGTCGCGGTCCTCGTCGCCGTGGTGGTGGGGGGCGGACTTCTCGAAGTAGCGCAGGATCGCCTGCGCCGCGTTGCTCGCCTCGGCGTCCACGCCCTTGTCGGCGAGGTGGCCGGGAAGCTTCGCGAGGGTGGAGAGTTGCTTCTCGATGCGGCGGTGGCAGCCCAGCCACATGCCGATGGGATCGTCGAATCCCGCGGGGGTGTCGAACAGGTTCATGGCGCCCGAGTCTACCCCCGCGTCCGTGACAATAGGGTTGCGGTGCAGCATCAGGCGCGGTCGGCGATGACCACGTAGCGCTGGGCGGTGCCAGGCCGCACGCCGTCGAAGGGCCAGCAGGTGATGAGCGTGAGCTGCGGCGAGTCGGCGGGGTCGAGGAGCCGCGTCGCGCCCTTGTCCACGACCGCCACCTCGCGCACGCGATAGCGCGTGAGGCGCCCGCGCGCGTCCTCGACGTCGATCTCCTCGTCCTCGCGCAGGTTGCGCAGGAACGCGAAGTGCGTGTCCTTGTGCGCGACGATCACGCTGTTGCCGGCCGAGCCGGGAAGCGCGGTGCCGTCCACGTGGCCCGGCCCGAAGGCGAGGGAGCGCCCGCTGGTGCCTTCGAGCACGTAGAGCGAGATGCCGCGCGAGGGGACCGTGAGGCGCGCCAGAGGCCGTGTGTCCGCCCACGGCCACGGGCGTCTCGCGCCGTCCTTCTTCGTGCCCTCCCAGGACGAGGCGATGAGGCGCTGCGCGAGCGCGGCCTTGGCGTGGATCCAGGCGGCGCCGCCGAACTGCCACGCGGCGAGCGCGAGGAGAAGCAGCACCAGGGCGGCCAGCGGCCGGCGGCAGCGCGCCCCTCCCGGGGCCACGGGCTCGAGGTCCTCGGCCGGGTAGGCACGGCCGCGCAAGGCGAAGCTCGACGGGCCGTTCACGAAGAAGGTGCTCATCGCGCGGCCTCCACGCGGGCGACCCCTCCTGCCGGGACGATTCGCCCGACGAGGGCGACCGTCCCGGCGGCTGCCAGCGCAAGGAGCCCGAGCAGGATCTGCAGCGTCGATTCGGTGTCGGTCTGCGGCAGCTGCCCCGCCACCATGCCGTGCGGCGCCGAGGCCTTCACGATCGCCGTGCGCGCCTGGCCGGCCGGCACCGTGGGCGTGACGTCCACCGCGACGAGGCTCGTGTAGCGCGAGACCAGGTGGTGCTCGAGGGCCACCTTCACGACGGCCGGGCGGATCGCCGCCTCGTCGGCGCCCAGGCGCAGCTCGTCCATGAGGCTCGCGATCTTGGCCCTGGCCCAGAGGGCGCCCACGCCGGTCGTTTCGCCGCTCGGCGACGGCGTGAGCGCCACGCTCCAGGGTTCGTTGCCGCGCTGGCCCGAGACGACGATCGTCCCGCGGGCGGACGCGTGCGCGGCGGCCACCACGATGGGCTCGCCGAGGTAGAGGTCGGGGACGCGCGGCGGGAAGGTTTCCACCGGCGTGCCGTCGGGCCAGCGGATCGAGACGTCCTTGAGAACCGGCGACTCGATGCGCGCGAAGAGACTCGCCATCTTCTCCTGCACCTCGCGCAGGTCGCCGATGTAGGTGAAGGTGCCGCGGCCGAACTGCGCGGCCTTGGTCATGAAGTGGCTGTTGGGCGCCGAGCCGATGCCCACGGTGAAGAGCCGCGTGGCGCCCAGGCGCTGCGCGATGAGCTTGAAGAGCTGGTCCTCGTTGCCCACGGCGCCGTCGGTCATGAAGATCACCTGCCGCAGGTAGCCGGGCGTGTCGCGGCCGTCGAGCGCGAAGGTGAGCGCCCCGGCCATCTCCGTGCCGCCGTCGGCGCGCAGCCGGGCGACCCAGGCYTGCGCGAACCGGAGGTTGTCGGCCGTGGCCGGCATCGCCGCGGGCCACATCGGYCGGGTGGAGGAATTGAATTCGACGACGTTGAAGCGGTCGCGCGGCGAGAGKGTGGAAAGCCCCGTGAGCAGCGCCTGCTTCGCCTGCTGGATGGAGGTGCCCTGCATCGATCCCGAGGTGTCGATCACGAACACCGTCTCGCGCGGGATCGCGGCCCCGGCGGCCTTGCCGGCGGCGGAGGGCTGCGGCGGCATCACCATCAGCAGCGAGTAGTCGGTTCCGCTACGCGATTCGGTGAACACCGCGGCCTGCGGCGCGGCGCCCGCGAGCGGGGACCAGACGAGCTCGAAGTCGCGGTCGGCCTCCTCCTGCTCCTTCTGCAGGTAGACGACGGTGCGCGTGGCGGAGTCCTTGTCGACGAAGGCCTCGTGATAGGAGCTCGTGACCCGCGCGAGCGGCGTGGCGAAGTCGATCACGACGCCGATGGCCACCGGGTTCACGCCGTTGGCGCCCGCGGGAACGTAGTCGGGGTGCAGCACGGTTTCGGCCAGGAGCTCGCCGGTCGCCGTGCCCTCCAGGATCTGCGCGACGGACTGCGTGGTCCTGGGCTCCTCGGGCAGCGTGCCGCCGGCGGGGTGGTAGCGCGGCGTGACGGCGAGCGGAAAGCGCACCCGGTACTCGTCGCCCACGAGGGAGAGCGTCTGCTGGTACTCGATCAGCACGCGCACGAACTCCCCGGGGCCGATGTTGGCCACGGCGTTGGTGAAGAGGTTGGGGCGCTGCTGCTCGACGAGCGCGGCCTTCTTCCCTTCGCTCCGGGCCTGGGCGTACACCCGGCGCGCCTCCTCCTTCTCGCGCACCTGGCCCTCGATGAGGCGGTCGCCGATGCGAAGCCGCAGGCGGTCCACCGCGGCGTTCTCGGGCAGCGGGAAGACGTAGAGGCCCTCGACGACGTCGGTGCCGGCGTTGTGGAAGGTCTGCGTCACGCGCGTGCGGGCGACGACGCCGGTCACGTGGATCATGACCTCGGTCTCCACCTTGGGGGCGGGAAGGAACGCGCCGTCGCCCACGCGGAAGAGGAGGGTGCCCGTCTTCGCGTCGTTGGGCCGGGTCTGCGCCTGCGCCGAGGTCGCCAGCCCCAGCGCCACGAGGGCCAGGGCGAGGCTCACCGCGATGCCCGAGAGGATCGCCTTGCCCAGAAGCTCCAGGAAGTCCGCCGCCGCGGCGTCGAAGCCGCCCCGGTACCCGCCCGCCTTGCTCGCCATGTTCTTTCCCCTTGTTCGCGCCGACCCATTCGGCAGGGCCATTACGCGCGGGCGGGAGGGCGGGAAGCGWSGSGARWKSRGGCAGCGGWRRCGAMSAAWRGTGGCAASAAARTGACGCCRCCGGATTGMAGGGGACAGGTCTTCCTGCTTTGTAACCTGGTTACTTTCCGGACCACGGAACCGTCTTCGTAMTCGAAAGTAACCAGGTTACAAAGCAGGAAGACCTGTCCCCTATAATCCGGGGCATGCCCCGCCGCATCGCGCTCGTCGAGGACGACGCCACGATCCGCCAGAACTACGCCGACGCCCTCGGGCGCGCGGGCTACGAGGTGCAGGCCTTCGCGGACAGGCCGCAGGCGATGCGCTCCCTCGCCACGCGGCTGCCGGACCTCGCCATCATCGACATCGGCCTGGGCGCCGAGATCGACGGCGGCTTCGCGCTGTGCCGCGAGCTGCGCGCGATGTCGGCCACGCTCCCCATCATCTTCCTGTCGGCGCGCGACACCGACATCGACATCGTGTCGGGCCTGCGCCTGGGCGCCGACGACTACCTCACCAAGGACGCGAGCCTGCCGCATCTCCTCGCGCGCATCGCGGCGCTCTTCCGGCGGGTGGAAGCCGCGCGCGAGCCCCCGAAGGACGACGAGCGCATCGTGCGCGGGCCGCTGGAGCTCGACGCCGCCCGGATGACGGCGCTGTGGCGGGGCTCGCCCGTCGACCTCACCGTGACGGAATTCTGGATGGTGCGCTCGCTCGCCCGCCACCCGGGCCACGTGAAGGACCGCGACACGCTCATGCGCGACGCCGAGATGGTCGTCGACGACGGCACCATCACCTCGCACGTGAAGCGCATCCGCAGGAAGTTCCAGGCCGTCGATCCCGCCTTCGAGGCGATCGAGACGGTCTACGGCATGGGCTACCGCTGGACGGAGCGGCCGTGAGGCGCAATGCCGCGGCGGCGGCGGCCGCGGGCCTCCTTCCTCTCACCTGCGCCGCGCAGCCCGTCGCCTGGCACCTGGAGGTCGCGAACGACGTCGCCTTCCACACGGACCGCTGGTACACGAGCGGCGTGCGGCTCTACCGCTCCGCGGCGCTCGACGCGGGCTCTCCCGTCGCCTCCTTCCTGCGGCTGCCGTCGGCCAGCGCCCAGCGCCTGGACCTCGGCGTGATCCAGGACGTGTACACGAGCGACCCGTACGCCGCGCCCGAGGTGCCCGACCGGCCCAACGCCGCGCGCCTGCTCTTCTCCGCGGCGCGCCACGACCTCTCCGCCGACACGCTCGCTACCCTGGGAATCGACGCGGGCGTGAGCGGACCGGCGGCCCGCGGCGAGCAGGCGCAGCGTCTCGTCCACCGCATCGTCCCCGCGCCGAAGACCGACTGGTCCGTGCAGGTCGACAACCGCACCGACGTCCAGGTGGTGGGCGCGTGGTCGCACCGCATCGCGCAGGGCGCCGTTCCCGGCGCGATCGTGCTGCACGGCGGAGGCTCGGCGGGGACGCTGTTGGCCTTCGGCCATGCGGGCATCGAATGGCGCAGCGACGGGCCGGCGGTGGCCGCGAACCCGCTGCTCCGCTTCGCCGCGACGCCACCGCTTCCGCGCGCGGCCGGGGGCTTCACTTTCTTCGCCGGCGCGAGCCTGCGCGCGGTGGGCCGGAACCGCCTGCTCGAGCGCCGCGGCGACGACCCGAAGCCCGAGGCGGCCGCCGAGCGCCGCGTCACGCGCGTGGCGGCCGGGGTCGCCTGGTCGGGAAGCTGGGGCGCGGCCACGCTGGGCCTCGCCCAGGATTCGGCCGAGTTCGTGGGCCAGGCCGAGCCGCACCGCTTCGGCGCGCTCACGGTCTCGTTCCTGCTCGACTGAGCGCCGCCATGGACGCCGCCTTCGTGCACGGCATCCGCTTCCGGCTCTTCCTGGCATCGCTGGTGCTGCTCGCGATCCCGGTCCTCGCGGCGCAGTTCATCAGCCGCATGGAGACGTTCCTCCGCGGCGCCCAGGAGCAGGACATCGCGGTGACCGCGCGCGCGGTGGCCTCGGCGCTTTCCGACCGGCCGGCGCTCTTTCCGCCCGGCGGCGGCGTCGCGGGCGATCCGGAGGACGAGGAACGCCGCCGCATCGTGGGGCTCTTCGCCGCCGCCGACCCCGTGGCCGCGGCGAGCCTGGGCCGCGCCTACGTGCCCTCGGAGGAGATCGAGCGCTTCCTCGAGATCATGGGACGCCGGGCCTCGCGGCTGTGGGTGGTGGACACGCGCTCGCGCGTGCGCGGGCTCTCCGGGTCGCTGCGCGAGCCGACCCCGGCGCGCGGGGAAGCGCCGAAGGCGGCCATCGCCTCGTGGCTCAAGCCCCTGGTCTCCCTCGTCGTCTCCGCGCCGCAGGTGCCCGCGGGGGACGAGTCCAAGCCCGTGCGCGCCCAGATCGACCGCGCCCTCATCGGCGTGTCCTCGACCTACTGGCGAGGCACGCGCGACCGCGAGGTGGCCATCGTCTCCGCGGCGCAGCCGGTCTTCGTGGGCGACGACATCGTGGGCGCCGTGGTGGTGGAAGAGACCACGGCCCCGATCCTGCTTCTTCGCCAGTCGGCCCTCGAGAACCTCATCGCCGTCACGCTCGCCGTGTGCGTGGCCGCCTTCGCGATCCTGCTCCTCTTCGCGAGCCGCCTCGCGGCGCGCATCCGCCGCCTGCACGCGCAGGCCGAGGCGGCCATCGACGCCCAGGGGCGCATCCGCGGCTCGATCGCGGTCTCCGGGGCGAAGGACGAGATCGGCGACCTCGAGCGCACGATGGCCGCGGTGCTGGGCCGCCTTCGCGACTACAACGCGTACCTCGAGCAGATGGCCTCGCGCCTGTCGCACGAGCTGCGCACGCCCGTGGCCGTGGTGCGCTCCTCGCTCGACAACCTGCGCAGCCAATCCCCCGGGGGCGAGGCGGGGGTCTACCTCGACCGCGCGGGCGAGGGCGTGGAGCGGCTCTCCCGGCTCGTCTCGCGGCTCTCGGAAGGCACGCGCCTGGAGAAGATGCTGGAGAGCGCCGAGCGCGAGAGCTTCGACCTCGCGGCTGTCGTGGGAGGTTGCGTCGAGGGTTATCGAAGCGCGTACCCGGGGCGCGAGTTCGCAGCCGACCTTCCCGCGGGCCCCGTGCCGATGTCGGGCGTGCCCGACGCCATCGCCCAGCTTCTCGACAAGCTGGTGGAGAACGCCCTCGACTTCGCGCCCCCGGGCACCGCGATCCGCGTCGCGCTCTCGGCCGACCCCCGCACCGCCCGCCTTTCCGTGGCCAACGCGGGCCCGCCCATCCCGCCCGGCGTGGCTCCGCGGCTCTTCGACGCGATGGTTTCGGCGCGCGACCAGGGCCAGGGCCGCGGCGGGCACCTCGGCCTGGGGCTCGCGATCGTGCGCCTGGTGGCGGTCCACCACGGCGGGAGCGCGCGCGCCGTGAACCTGCCGGAGGGCCGGGGAGTGCTCTTCGAGGTGGAGCTCGCGCGGTCGTAGGCTAAACTGAGGGGGCGAATTCCCTGGCGAAAGCGCTGGACCGTGGCCCGAATCCTCCTCCTGCTGGCAATCGGCTTCGTCATCTACCTCGTCTTCCGGGGCTTCTTCCGCTCGCAGGTGGGGGACGCGAAGCCCTCGGAGCCGAAGGACGTCGAGGACATGGTCGCCTGCTCGATCTGCGGCGTGAACATGCCCCGCAGCGAGTCGAAGGAGGAGGGCGGCAAGGTCACCTGCCGCGACCCGTCGGCCTGCAGGCACGCGAAATGACGCCCGCCGCCCTCGCCCCCGGGGCCCTCGCCGACCGGATCCGCGCCGGGGGGCGAGCGCCCATGACCACGGCGGGCGACGACACGGCCTGGCGCACGCTCGTCGTCTTCTCGGCCTACCGCGTCGTGCTGGCGCTCGGTCTCTCGGGCGCCTACGCCTTCCTCAACGCGTTCTTCCAGCTCGGCACGCTGCAGCCGGGGCTCGCGGTCACCACGCTCGTCACCTACGCCGTGGCCTCCGTGCTGCTGGTGGTGCCGGCGCTGCTTCGCGAACCCCGGCTCTCGCTGCAGGTGACGGCGGCGGTCTTCGTCGACGTGCTGGCCATCGTCGTCCTCATGCACACGAGCGGCGGCATCCGCTCCGGCATCGGCGTGTCGCTGCTCATCTCGCTCGCGGCCGCGGGCCTCATCACGCGCGGCCGGCTCGTGTTCTTCCACTCGGCGGTGGCGGCCATCGCGATCCTGGTCGAGCAGGCCTTCCAGATGTGGCGCTTCGACGCGCCGGCGAGCGACTTCGTGCAGTCGGGGCTCACCAGCATGGCGCTCTTCGCCACGGCGGGCCTGGGCTGGACGCTGGCCCGCTACGCGCGCACCAGCGAGACGATCGCCGAGCAGCGCACCATCGACCTCGCCAACCTCTCGCAGATCAACGAGCTGGTCATCCGCGACATGCAGGACGGCTTCCTCGTGGTGGACCCGGAAGGCACCATCCGGCAGAGCAACCCGCGCGCGGTGCAGCTCCTGGGGCCGCTGCCGGCCGGCCGCCGGCCGCTGCTCGCCGAGTACTCCCCGGAAATCGCGCAGCTCATGGAGCTGTGGCGGCGCGGGCCGGAGGTCACCTACGCGCCGCTGCGCACCCCGCGCTCCTCCTCGGAGCTCGGGGTGCGCTTCGTTCCCATCGGCGGGGGGGAGACGCCGCCCACGGTGGTGTTCGTGGAGGACGTGGGCCGGCTGCGCGCCCAGGCGCAGCAGCTCAAGCTCGTGGCCCTGGGGCGCCTGACCGCCTCCATCGCGCACGAGATCCGCAATCCGCTCTCGTCCATCAACCACGCCGCCGAGCTCCTCGGGGAGAGCGAGCCCGCGCAGGCGGGCGACGAGCGCCTGCTCACGATCATCCGCGACAACGTGCACCGGCTGGACCGCATCGTGGAGGAGATCCTCTACCTCAACCGGCGCGACCGGGCAGAGCCGGAGGACATCGACTCGCGCGCCTTCCTGGAGCAGTTCGTGGCCGACTTCTGCTCCAACGAGAAGGTGCCCCCCGACGGCGTGGTGCTCGACGTGCGCACGGCGCTGCGGATGCGCTTCGACCGCCAGCACCTGCACCAGGTGCTGTGGAACCTCATGCGCAACGCCTGGCGGCACGGCCTCAAGCTGCGCGGGTCGCTGCGCGTGAGCCTCTCGCCGGCCGACACGCCCGGCATGCTCGCGCTGGAAGTCGCCGACGACGGGCCCGGGGTGTCCCCGCTCGCCCAGGTGCACCTCTTCGAGCCCTTCTTCACCACCGAGGCCCAGGGCACTGGACTGGGCCTGTACATCGCGCGCGAGCTCTGCGAGGGCAACGGCGCGCGCGTCGAATACCGCGAGGGCGGCCCCGGCGGGCGCTTCCGCGTCACCCTGAAAGGCACCTGATGAGCCACAAGGCCGTCCTGATCGTCGACGACGAGGCCGACATCCGCGAGCTTCTCGTGGTCACGCTCTCGCGCATGGGCATCGACGCCGACAGCGCGGCGAGCGTGGCGGAGGCGAAGGCCGCCCTCGAGCACCGCGCCTACGACCTCGCCCTCACCGACATGCGCCTTCCGGACGGCGAGGGCCTGGACGTGCTGCGCCACATCGCCGAGCACTACGGCAACACGCCGGTCGCGGTGATCACGGCCTACGGCTCCACGGAGAACGCGGTTGCGGCGCTCAAGGCCGGGGCCTTCGACTACCTCGCCAAGCCCATCAAGCTCGACCAGCTGCGCCCGCTCGTGATGAGCGCGTTGAAGCTCCCCCGGCAGCCGGCCTCGCGCCGGGCGGCCGGCGCCGAGCCGGCCCAGCCCGGCGTGCCCCGGCTCATCGGCGAGTCGGCCCCCATCCAGCGCGCCCGCGAGATGATCGCGCGCCTGGCCCGCTCCCAGGCGCCCGTCTACATCACCGGCGAGTCGGGCACCGGCAAGGAAGTCGCCGCGCGCCTCATCCACGCCGGCTCGTCGCGCTCCGACAGCCCCTTCGTGGCCGTGAACTGCGGCGCGATCCCCGAGAACCTCATGGAAAGCGAGTTCTTCGGCTACCGCAAGGGCGCCTTCACGGGGGCGGACGCCGACCGCCAGGGCTACCTGCACGCCGCGCAGAAGGGCACGCTCTTCCTGGACGAGGTGGGCGACCTGCCGCTCGCCATGCAGGTGAAGCTGCTGCGCGTGATCCAGGAGAAGAAGTTCCGCCGCCTCGGCGACACCGACGAGGAGGCGATCGACGTGCGCATCATCTCCGCCACCCACCGCTCGCTCGCCGAGCAGGTGGAGGCCGGCCAGTTCCGCCAGGACCTCTTCTACCGCCTGAACGTGATCGAGATGAAGATGCCGAGCCTGCGCGAGATCCCGGAGGACGTCCCGCTCATGGTCTCGCAGGTGGTCGAGCGGCTGGCGCGGCAGAACGGCGTCGAGCCGCCCGTGGTGGCCGAAGACGCGCTGCTCGCGCTTCGCCGCTACGACTTCCCCGGCAACGTGCGCGAGCTGGAGAACATCCTCGAGCGSGCKCTSGCGCTGTGCAGCGACAACACCATCCGCGAGGGCGACCTCTACCTCGCGCAGGCCACGAGCCGCGASAAGCCGGCCGCGGCCGACGGCTCGCTCGGCACCCGCGGGCTGCCGCTGCACGACTTCCTCGACCAGGTCGAGCGCGAGGCGATCATGAAGGCGCTCGAGGCCACCCGCTTCAACAAGACGGCGGCGGCCAAGCTCCTTGGCATCACCTTCCGCAGCCTGCGCTACCGCCTGGACCGCCTGGGCATCGAATGAGACGAACGCCATGACCGCGCGCATCCGCCCCGTGAACCTGGACCAGTTCGCCGAGTGCCTCCCGGGGCTCGCGAGCCTCCTGACCGACGCCGTCAACACCGGCGCCTCCCTCGGGTTCTGGATGCCGATGTCGCAGGCCGACGCCGTGCTCTACTGGCGCGAGGTGCTGCAGGACATGGTGCACGAGCGGCTCGTGCTGCTCGTCGCGGAGGACGCGGGCGAGGTCGTGGGCAGCGTCCAGCTCGTCCTCTCCGACCGCCAGAACGGCCACCACCGCGCCGAGATCCGCAAGCTCATGGTGCGCACCACGCACCGCGGCCACGGCCTCGGCCGGGCGCTGCTCTCCGCCGCGCACGTGGAGGCGAGCTACCGCGGGCGCGGGCTCCTCATCCTCGACACGCGAACGGGCGACGCCGGCGAGCGTCTCTACGAGTCCATGGGCTACACGCGCGCCGGCGAGATCCCCGGCTACACCATCGAGCCCGACGGCGCGCGCCACGGCACCACGATCTTCTACCACTTGCTCCGCTGAGCGCCGGGCATGGACATCGACAGCCCGGAGCCGCCGCCGCGATTCCTGGTGGACATCGCCGGGATGTGCTCCGGCGCGCGCTGGATCCCCTCGCCCCACCACGACGAGCGTCCTCCCGAGGCGCGCGTCGAGCTGCTGGTCATCCACGCCATCTCGCTGCCGCCGGGGGAATTCGGCGGCGAGTGGATCACCGACCTCTTCCTCGGCCGCCTGCACCCGGGCGCGCATCCCTACTTCGCGGGGCTGGCGGGGGTGCGGGTCTCGGCGCACTTCCTCGTGCGCCGCGACGGCGAGGTGATCCAGTACGTGCCCTGCGAGCTGCGCGCCTGGCACGCGGGGGCGTCGGGCTGGAAGGGCCGCGAGCGGTGCAACGACTTCTCGGTGGGCATCGAGCTCGAGGGGACGGACGAGCTGCCCTTCACGGATGCGCAGTACGACTCGCTCGCGGAGCTCACGCGCGCCCTCCTCGGGCGCTACGGCCGCCTCGATCTCGCCGGGCATTCCGACATCGCGCCCGGCCGCAAGACCGACCCGGGACCGCACTTCGACTGGGCCCGCTTCCGGCTCGCCGCCGGGCTCGGCTGAACGGCGCGGCGCGCGAGCCCGCATTTGCCTATAATTCGCCGGTCACGACGAACCAATAACAAGGAGAGCGCAATGAAAGCAATCGCAACCGGGGCGGCCGCGGCCGTCCTCGCGGCCACGCTCGCGGCCTGCGGCAGCACCGAAGTGGTGCGCGCACCCGTGAACGTCTCGGTCGGCCAGCAGCTCATCGACCTCAAGAAGGCCCGCGACTCGGGCGCTCTCTCGCCGCGCGAGTACGAGCAGCAGAAGACCCAGCTCATCCGCAGCGTCGAATGACCCGGCCGGAGACCCCGAACATGAAGAAGATGCTCATCGTCCCGGCGGCCTTCGCCGGACTCGTCCTCCTCGCCGGCTGCGGCGGCGACACCAACGTCCGCGTCGAGGGATCGACCTCGATCTCCAAGGGCCAGGAGCTCACCGACCTGCAGCGCGCGCTCAACGAAGGCGCGATCACGCAGGGCGAGTACGACTCGCTGCGATCGAGGATCATGCGCAGGCCGAACTGACGCTGCGCGGGCGCCGCCGAGCGGGTCGCCATGGCGAGGATCGATCCGGCGCAGTTCGACAGGCACTACCTGCAGCTCACCTACGAGGCGGGCCTGTTCATGGTGGCCTACCTGCGCCGCGTGCACGCGGAGTTCGACGGCGACATCACGGCGGCAATCGTGCTGGGCGAGATCGCCCAGCACAACGTGCGGCGCTTCATGCGGGACATCCTGCCCGCCTCGGGCAAGGACGCCGCCACGCTCGCCACGGACGAGGTGGTCGCCGCGAGCCTGCGCCGCTGCAACATGCTCTCCATCGCCGAGGCCTCCGGCATTCCCCGCGAGACCGTCCGACGCAAGGTGGCGAAGCTCGAGAGGATGGGTTTCGTCTCGCGCGACGCGGGCGGGGGCCTCGCCGTGACGAGGAAGGTGGGGCGGCACTTCAAGGAATTCGACCGGGAGACCCTCGCGGGCCTCGTCGATCTCGCGGAGCGCCTCCGGGGCGTGCTGCGGCGGCGTTGAGGAAGCCGGGGCATACCCATTTCGGGTAATCGACGGCGAAAAGTCCTCGCGGCGCGGGGCGGCCTCCGGGGGGTTCTGGTAGCATCCCGACGAAGAACGCCCATCCCGAGGGGCGCGATCCAGCCTGTCCATCCTCCACGCGGAGCTTCCCATGCGCATCGATTCCCGCGCCGCATTTCTTCTCAGCGCCGCCGCGGCCCTGTCGGCCTGCTCCGACAAGGCTCCGCCCCCCAAGGCGGAGCCCCCGGAGGTCACCGTGGTGACCGTGCAGCCGAGGACCATTCCCTACTTCTACGAGCAGGTCGGCCAGGCGGCGGGATTCCGCGAGACGGAGGTCCGCTCCCGCGTGGCGGGAATCCTGCAGAAGCGCCTGTACCGGGAGGGGCAGGAGGTGAAGGAGGGCGATCCCCTCTTCCAGATCGACCCGGAGCCCTTCAAGGCGGCGCTCGACCAGGCCAGGGGCGCGCTGCGCCAGCAGGAGGCCGCCCTGGAGCGCACGCGCAACGACCGCGAGAGGATCGAGCCGCTCTACAAGGAAAACGCGGTGAGCCGCAAGGACTACGACGATGCCCGCTCCGCGTTCGACTCCGCGGCGGCGGCCGTCGACTCGGCGCTCGCGAAGGTGAAGGAAGCGGAGCTGAACCTCGGCTACACGCTCGTCAGGGCGCCCATCGCGGGCATCGCGAGCAAGGAGGCGAGGAGCGAAGGCAGCCTCGTGGCCACCTCGGGTGACGCGAGCCTGCTCACCACCATCTCGCAGCTCGATCCCCTGTACGTGAACTTCTCCTACTCCGAGGCCGAGAAGCTCCAGTACGACGACGCGATCAAGTCGGGCCGCATGGCCATGCCGGGCACGAAGCGCGTCCAGGCGCGCGCCCGGCTCGCCGACGGCCGCGACTTCGCGGGCGTGGGCTTCGTGGACTTCGCCGACAGCCGCGTGGATCCCAAGACCGGCACCATCCGCGCCCGCGCCGAGTTCCCCAACCCGAAGGGCGAGATCCTCCCCGGTCAGTTCGTCCGCGTCGCGGTCGACGTCGGCGCCTTCACGAACGCGATCGCCGTGCCCGAGCGCGCCATCACGCAGCAGCAGGCCACGCGCCTGGTGCTGGTCGTGAACGACAAGAACGTCGTCGAGCCGCGCCCGGTGACCCTCGGCCAGCGCCTGGAAGGGGAGATCCTGATCCTCGCCGGCGTGAAGCCGGGGGACCGCGTGATCGTCGACGGCCTCTTCAAGGCGAGGCCCGGGTCGGAAGTGAAGCCCGTCCCGATGCAGGCTGGCGCGGCGCCCGCCGGGGCCGCGGCGCCGCCGAAGGACGCTGCCAAGCCCGCCAGCGCGAAGAAGTAGGGCAGGGCCGCCATGTTCTCCAGGATATTCATCGACCGGCCGATCTTCGCGAGCGTCATCTCGATCGTGATCCTGCTCGCCGGCGCGGCCGCCATCCGCGTCCTGCCGATCGAGCAGTACCCGAACCTGCTGCCGCCCGTGGTCTCCGTGTCGGCGCGCTACCCGGGCGCCTCGCCCGACGTMATCTCGCAGACGGTCGCGACACCCATCGAGCAGCAGGTGAACGGGGTGGAGGGAATGATCTACGTCCAGTCGTCGGGCTCCTCCGACGGCTCGATGGTGATGAACGTCTACTTCGCCATCGGCACCGACCCCGACCAGGCGACGATCAACGTGAACAACCGCGTGCAGGCGGCGCTGCCCATCCTGCCCGAGGAGGTGAAGCGCCAGGGCGTGACGGTGAAGAAGAAGTCCACCTCGATCCTCGTCTTCGCCGCGGTCACCTCGACCAACCCCGCCCACGACCCGGTGTTCATGTCCAACTACGTGGACCTGAACGTGCTCGACGAGATGAAGCGCATTCCCGGCGTGGGCGAGGCCTCCATCATGGGCGCCAAGGACTACGCGATGCGCGTGTGGCTGCGGCCCGACCGCCTCGCGCAGCTGGGCCTCACGCCCGGCGACGTGGTGTCCTCCATCCGCGAGCAGAACGCGCAGTTCGCCGCGGGGCAGATCGGCGCCGAGCCCCTTTCGCACCCGGTGGACTTCACCTACACCGTGACCACCAAGGGGCGCCTCGAGGAGCCGGAGGAGTTCGCCGAGATCATCATCCGCTCCAATCCCGACGGCTCCCGAATCCGCGTGAAGGACGTCGCGCGGGTGGAGATCGCCGCGCGCGACTACTCGATCGAGCCGCGCGTGAACGGCCGCCCCGCCACCCTCATCGCGATCTACCAGCAGCCGGGCGCCAACGCCATCGCCGTGGCCGACCAGGTGGTCGCCACGCTCGACCGCCTGAAGGCAAGCTTTCCCCAGGGCATGACCTATTCCGTGCCCTACGACACGACGAAGTTCGTGCGCATCTCCATCGAGGAGGTCGTGCACACGCTCGTCGAGGCGGTGATCCTCGTCTTCCTCGTGGTGTACCTCTTCCTGCAGAACTTCCGCGCGACCCTCATCCCGTCCCTCGCCGTCCCGGTGTCCCTGGTGGGCACCTTCGCCGGAATGTACCTCCTCGGCTTCTCGATCAACCTGCTCACGCTGTTCGGCATGGTGCTCGCCATCGGCATCGTCGTGGACGACGCCATCGTGGTGCTGGAGAACGTCGAGCGCATCATGGCCGAGGAGAAGATCGGCCCGCGGGAAGCCTCCATCAAGGCGATGGACGAGGTTTCGGGCGCCCTGGTCGCCATCGTGCTGGTGCTGTGCGCCGTGTTCGTGCCGGTGGCGTTCATGGGCGGCTTCACCGGCCAGATGTACAAGCAGTTCGCGGTCACCATCGCGATCTCGGTCACGATCTCGGGCGTGGTCGCGCTCACGCTCACGCCGGCCATGTGCGCGCTCATCCTCAAGCCCGGCCACCACGAGCCCAATGCCTTCTTCCGCGCCTTCAACCGCGCCTTCGACCGGCTCACGGGCGGCTTCACGGCGGGCGTGCGCTTCCTCATCGGGCGCGCGGCGCTCGCCTTCGCGATCTTCGCCGTGCTCATGGCCGCCATGGGCGGGCTCCTGAAGGTCGTGCCCAGCGCGCTCGTGCCCGACGAGGACCAGGGCTACATCCTGGAAACGGCGATCATGCCGGACGCCGCCTCCTTCAGCCGCGCCGACGCGACGATGCGCGCCGCCGAGGGCGTGCTGCAGAAGTTCCCGGAGAGCGAGTTCGTGCTGTCGATCCCCGGCTACGACCTGCTTTCGGGCTCCATACGGTCGAACGCGGGCTCCGTGTTCCACACGCTCAAGGACTGGGGCGAGCGCAAGGGCGAGGGGCAGGATGCCTTCTCGATCGCCAAGCGCGCGCTCGCGGCCAACGCCGCGGTGAAGGAGGGCGTCATCGTCGCCTTCAACCCGCCGCCCATCACGGGGCTTTCGACCACCGGCGGCGTCGAGGCGTACCTGCAGAGCCGCAGCGGCGCCGGATCGCTGGCGCTGGGCGCGCAGGTGGCGGCCGTCATCGAGGCGGCGCGCAAGCGCCCCGAGTTCGCCTCCGTGCAGACGACCTTCAAGCCCACGGTGCCGCAGATCTACCTCGCGGTGGACCGCGCCAAGGCGAAGGCCATCGGCGTGCCGATCAATTCGGTGTTCGATGCGCTCCAGGCCACCTTCGGGTCGCTCTACGTGAACGACTTCAACAAGTTCGGGCGCACCTACAAGGTGCAGATCCAGAGCGAGAGCGACTACCGCGCGCGGCCCGAGGACATCCGCAACGTCTTCGTGCGCTCCCAGGCGGGCGACATGATCCCGCTCAACGTCCTGGTGAAGGCCGAGCCGACGACGGGGCCGGAGCTCGTGGAGCGCTTCAACGTCTTCCCGGCGGCCAAGCTCCTCGCCAACCCCGCCCCGGGCGTCTCGTCCGGCCAGGTGATCGAGGCGCTGGAGGAGGTGGTGGCCGAAGCGACCACGCCCGACTACACGCTCGCCTGGACGGGCAGCGCCTACCAGGAGAAGCAGGCCGGCGGCACGGCCGCGATGGCCTTCGGCTTCGGCATCCTGATGGTGTTCCTCATCCTCGCGGCGCAGTACGAGCGCTGGTCGCTGCCCTTCGCGGTGATCACGGCGGTGCCCTTCGCCCTCTTCGGCGCGATCCTCACCGTGTGGATCGTGGGGCTCACCAACAACGTCTACTTCCAGGTGGGCCTGGTGACCCTGGTGGGACTGGCGGCCAAGAACGCGATCCTCATCGTGGAGTTCGCGGTGCTCAAGATGGAGGAGGGGCTCTCCCCCGCGGAGGCGGCCATCGAATCCGCCCGGCAGCGCTTCCGGCCGATCGTGATGACCTCGCTCGCGTTCATCCTGGGCTGCGTGCCGCTCGTCCTTTCCTCTGGCGCGGGCGCGGCGAGCCGGCACGCGCTGGGCTGGCCCGTGATCGGCGGGATGCTCGCGGCGACCTTCATCGCCATCTTCTTCGTGCCGCTCTTCTTCAAGCTCATCATCGGTTCTGGCGGTGACAAGGGCGCCGCGGGCAAGTCGGGGAGCAAGGGTGCTGCGAAGGAGACGCCCCATGCGTAGGCTCCTCGTCGTGGCGGCCCTCGCGGCCGCGGGCTGCGCGCCCAATTACTCGCTGCCGCCGACGCACCTGCCGGACGCGACGCGGCCCGGCGAGCAGGTCGTGGTCGCAAGGGACTGGTGGAAGGCCTTCGGCGACCCTGCCCTCGACCGCCTGATGGACGCGGCATTCGCCGCGAGCCCCACGTTCGAGTCCGCGGTGGCGCGCGTGGACGCGGCGCAGGCCCGCGCCGGCATCGCGGGCTCGCAGCAGCTTCCGGTGGTGGGGGCGGGGGCCGCGGCCTCGCGGCAGAAGCTCTCCACCGAGACCAATCCCGGCGCCTCGGGCAACTTCACGGTCTACGGGGCGAGCCTGCAGGCCTCCTGGGAGATCGACCTCTGGGGAAGGATCCGCAACGAGGTGGCGGCCGCGGAGGCGGACCTCCTGGCGGCC
Organism: Betaproteobacteria bacterium; assembly: GCA_003105245.1. Lineage (GTDB taxonomy): Bacteria > Pseudomonadota > Gammaproteobacteria > Burkholderiales > Usitatibacteraceae > FEB-7. The sequence continues at coordinate 31,900 of PQAI01000146.1, forward strand.
GGCTACGCGCGCGACGCCGTCTGGCTCGCGCTCTCGGCCCAGGTCGCGCAGGCCTATTTCCAGCTGCGGTCGCTGGATGCCCAGCTCGAGGTCACGCAGCGCACCGTGGTCTCCCGCGGGAAGTCCTACGACCTGCGCGAAAGGCGCTTCACCCGCGGCATCACTTCCGAGCTGGACCTGCGCCAGGCCGAGACGGAGCTCGCCAACGCGCGCGCCCAGGTGCCCGACCTCAAGGACGGGATCGCGCGCACGGAGGGAACGCTCGCCGCGCTCACGGGCGCATCTCCCAACGAGCTCTTCGGGCAGGGCGCGCCGCGCGGCAGGGACCTCTTCCAGATCCCGGTGCCGCCGGCCGTTCCCGAGGGCCTGCCCTCGGACCTGCTGCTTCGCCGCCCCGACATCCGCGAGGCCGAGGAGAACCTGCGCGCCACGCAGGCGCGGGTCGCGGCCGCGCGCACGGCCTGGTTCCCCGTGGTGAGCCTCACCGGCGCCTACGGCGGCGAGAGCCTCGCCTTCTCCGACCTCTTCAAGGGGCCGGCGCGCGCGTGGTCCTTCGCCGGCTCGCTCGCCATGCCGCTCTTCAACTCGGGGCTCACGGCGGCGCAGGTGGACCTCGCTTCCGCCAACGAGCGGGCGGCGACCGCCGCGTACCGCGACACGGTGATCCGCGCCTTCGCCGACGCGAGGAACGCGATCGCGGCGCAGAAGCAGGCCGCGGACCGGGTGGCCGCGCGCGCCCAGGCGGTGAACGCGCTGCGCCGGCAGGTGTACCTCGCGACGCTTCGCTACGACAACGGCTACTCGAACTACCTCGACGTGCTGGACGCCGAGCGCAACCTCTTCTCGGCGGAGCTGGGGCTGGCCGACGCGAAGCGCGCGCACCTCTCCGCCGTGGTGGACCTGTACCGGGCCCTGGGCGGCGGCTGGACAATTTCCGCTTCCTAGCCGCATGCTCGTGAAGGGGACGCTACCCTTCGATTCGAAGGGTAGCGTCCCCTTCAACCCGCCGAGACGAAAGACCATGGATTTCTCCCCCTCCCCGAAGGCCGCGGAGCTCATCGCCCGCATGCAGGCCTTCATGCGCGACCACGTCCTTCCCGCGGAGCCGGGCTACGCCGACGAGCTCGTTGGCGGCGCCGACTGGCGGCGCTGGAAGCAGCCGAAGATCATGGAAGCCCTCAAGGAGCGCGCGCGCCGCGAGGGCCTGTGGAAYCTYTTCCTKCCGCACGCCGGGCTGGGSGCSGGRCTYTCCAACGCCGACTACGCGCCGCTCGCGGAGCTCACCGGGCACTCGCTCATCGCGCCCGAGGTGTTCAATTGCAACGCCCCGGACACCGGAAACATGGAGGTCCTYGCGCTCTACGGTTCCGAGGAGCAGCGCGAGACCTGGTTGAAGCCCCTGCTCGCGGGCGAGATCCGCTCCGCCTTCTGCATGACGGAGCCGGAGGTGGCCTCGAGCGACGCGACCAACATGCGCGCCACCGCGGTCCTGGAGGGCGGGCAGGTGGTCCTCAACGGCCGCAAGTGGTGGAGCTCGGGTCTCGGGCACCCGAACTGCAAGGTGGCCATCTTCATGGGGCTCTCGGACCCCGCCGCGGACAAGCACCAGCGCCACTCGATGGTGCTCGTGCCGCTGGACACGCCGGGGGTCACGATCGAGCGCATGGTGCCGTGCTTCGGCGTCTACGACGAGCCCTTCGGCCACGGCGAGATCACCTTCCGGGACGTGCGCGTGCCGAAGGAGAACGTGATCGCCGGCATCGGCCGCGGCTTCGAGATCGCGCAGGGACGCCTCGGACCGGGGCGCATCCACCACTGCATGCGCGTGATCGGCGCGGCGGAGCGGGCGCTGGAGCTCATGTGCGCGCGGGCGGAAAGCCGCGTCGCCTTCGGCAAGCCCCTGGCGCTGCTGGGCGGCAACGCCGACGTGGTGGCGAACGCGCGCATGGCGATCGAGCAGGCGCGGCTTCTCACGCTCAAGGCCGCGTGGATGATGGACACCGTGGGCGTGAAGGCGGCCATGAGCGAGATCTCGCAGATCAAGGTGGTGGCGCCCAACATGGCGCAGAAGGTGATCGACGCGGCGATCCAGGTGCACGGCGGCGCGGGCGTCTCCGACGACTTCCCGCTCGCGGCCCTGCACGGGTACGCGCGGATCCTGCGCATCGCGGACGGCCCGGACGAGGTGCACCGCGCGCTCATCGCGAAGCTGGAGTTCCGGCGCCAGAAGGCCCGCCGCGAAGGCACGCCGGCCAAATGACGGACGCCTCCGCCCTCGTCGACCGCGCGGGCCGGGTGCGCG
>PQAI01000147.1 GCA_003105245.1 Betaproteobacteria bacterium
CCCATGAGGGTTTCGCTGAGGAAGTCGGCGAGTCGGCGCAGCATGGGGGGATGCTAGGCGCGCGCCCGCCCCGGCCGCAAGCGCGGCGCCCACGGCGTTTGATCGCCGTCAGGCGACCGAGCGCAGGACGAGGCCCTTGAGGTACTCGCCCTCGGGGAARTGGATGCTGGCGGGGTGGTCGGCCGAGGCGGCGAGGTGCCCCTCGATCACCAGGTCGGCGCGCGCGTCCGCCGCCGCCCCGGCCACGATCTTCTGGAAGAGCTCCGGGCCGATGGCGCCCGAGCAGGAGAAGGTCAGCAGCCTTCCGCCCGGCGCGAGGAGCTTCATCGCCCACAGGTTGATGTCCTTGTAGGCCCGCGCCGCCTTCTCCACGTGCCTTTCGGTGGGCGCGAACTTGGGCGGATCGAGCACGACCAGCCCGAACTTGCGTCCCTGGTCGCGGAGCTTCCGCAGGTACTGGAAGACGTCCGCCGCCACCCACTGCGCCCGTTCCGGGTTCAGTCGGTTGGCCTCCACGTTGCGCCGCCCCAGCGCCAGCGCCTCCTCCGAGGTGTCCACGGAGACAACGCCCTTCGCGGCGCCGGCCAGCGCCGCGACCGTGAACCCGCCGGTGTAGCAGAAGGCATTCAGGACCTCGCAGCCCTTGGCGAGGCGCGCCGCGAGCGCGCGGTTGTCGCGCTGGTCCAGGAAGAAGCCCGTCTTCTGCCCGTGTGCCACGTCCACTTCGTAGGCCAGGCCGGCCTCGCGGATCCTCACCTCGCGCGGAAGCTCGCCCAGGAGCGCGCCCGTGCTCGGGGCGAGCCCCTCGAGCGTTCGCACTTCGGCGTCCGAGCGCTCGTACACGACCTTGACGCCTGAAACGCGGGCGATCGCTTCCGGCCAGAAGCCGCGCCAGCGCTCCGCCCCCGCCGAGAGCATCTGCACGACGGCCACGCCGGCGTAGCGGTCCACCACCAGGCCAGGCAGCCCGTCGGACTCGGCGTGCACCAGGCGGCAGGCGTCGTGCTCCTCGTCGAGGAGTCCCGCGCGGCGGGCGACGGCGGCCTCGAGACGGGCGCCCAGGAAGTCCTCGTCGATTCGCGCGGCCGGGTCGAAGGACCACACCCGCGCGCGGATCTGGGAGGCGGGCGACCAGGCGGCCCAGGCGAGCGGAGCGCCGTCGTGCGCGACCACCGCCACCGTGTCTCCGGCCGCGGGCTCGCCCTCGACGCGGGCGATGGCGCCGGAGAAGACCCAGGGATGGCGGTGCCGCAGCGACTTCTCGCGGCCCGGCTTGAGGATGACGCGCGCGGTGTCCATGGGCTAGATGCGCCGCGCCTGGTCCACGCCGGGGACGTCGCGGACCTGGCGCAGCACCCGCTGGATGGCTTCCCCGGAATCGACCTGCAGCGTGAAGCGCATGAAGGCGTGGGCGCCGCGCGAGAGCGTGTTCACGGCGGTGACATTGATGCGCTCGCGCGAGATCGCCTCCGAGATGTCGCGAAGCAGCCCCTGGCGGTCGAGGGCCACGACTTCGACGTCGGCGGAGAACGGCGCGTCGCCGGTCTTTCCCCAGTCGGCGGGCAGCAGCCGCTCGCGCTGTTCGGCGGCGAGCCCCGTGATGTTGGGGCAGTCGGCGCGGTGCACCATCACGCCGCGCGTGCGCGTGACGAACCCCACGATTGCGTCCGGCGGCACCGGCTTGCAGCACTTGGCCACCAGCGTGGCGATGTTGTTCACGCCRAGCACCAGCACGCCCGAGGARGTCCGCGACGCCGGCGCCGGGACMACCGTCACRGCGGGCGGCGGCGCCGCGGCCGGGGCCTCGCCGCGCACCGCGATCTCGATCTGGCGCCCGGTCACCTCGCCGCGGCCCAGCGCCGCGAAGAACTCGTCGGTGCGCGCGAAGCCGCAGGAAGCCGCGATCTTCTCGTGCGCGAAGCTGGTGGCCCCCAGGCGCGTGAGCTCCTTCTCCAGCGCGCTGCGGCCGCTCGCCACGTCGACCTCGAAGTCCTCGTGGCGGAACCACTGCCGCACCTTGGCGAGCGCCCGCGGGCTGGCGAGGTAGCCGCCGGAGAGCCAGTCGCGCGAGGGGCCGCCCTGCTTGGCCGCGACGATCTCCACGCGCTGCGCGTTGGCGAGCTTCGTCGTGAGCGTGACCATCTGCCCGTCGACCTTGGCGCCGCGGCAGCGGTGGCCGAGGTCGGTGTGCACGTGGTAGGCGAARTCGASSGGCGTSGARCCSGCCGGCAGGTCSACCACCYTGCCCTGCGGCGTGAGGACGTAGATCGTCTCCTCGAAGAGGCCGCGCGGMACSCGCCCGGCCGCRCCYTCSACCGCCAGCACGTCCGCCTTCCACGCGAGCACCTGGCGCAGCCACGCGATCTTGGCGTCGAACTTCTGGTCGGCGCGCCGTCCTTCCTTGTAGCGCCAGTGCGCCGCCACGCCGTGCTCGGAGTGCAGGTGCATCTCCTCGGTGCGGATCTGAACCTCGAGCGTCCTGCCCTCGGGGCCGACGACCGCGGTGTGCAGCGAGCGGTACTCGTTCGCCTTGGGGCTCGCGATGTAGTCGTCGAACTCGCCYTCGATGGGCGTCCAVAGGTCGTGGATCACGCCCAGGACSGCGTAGCACTCKCGCACGTTCTTCACGATCACGCGCACGGCGCGGATGTCGTAGAGCTGCTCGAAGGCGAGGTTCTTGCCCCGCATCTTCCGGAAGATCGAGTAGAGGTGCTTSGGGCGGCCCTGGATCTGGGCCTGGATGCCCATGCCGGCGAGCTCCTCCGAGAGCTTCGCCACGACGCGCGCGATGTAGGCCTCGCGGTCGTTTCGCTTCTCGTCGAGCAGCCCCGCGACCTTCTTGTAGAGGTCGGGCTCGGTGAAGCGGAAGGCGAAGTCCTCCAGCTCCCACTTGAGCTCCGAGACGCCCAGGCGGTTGGCGAGCGGGGCGAAGAGGGCGAGGGTGTCCTCGCCGGCCGCGCGGCGCACCGCGTCGTCGGCCTTCGTGATGGAGCGCAGGTACACGACGCGCTCGGCGAGCTTGATGAGGACGACGCGCACGTCCTCGGCGATGGCGAGCAGCATCTTGCGCAGCTGCTCGGGGTCGGACTTCGCCGAGGCGAGCGACTCGATTCGCCCGGCCCTGGCGAGCCCCTTGAGGAGCTGGGCCAGCTCCTCGCCGAAGGCGCCCTGGATTCCCTCGAGGTCCAGCTCGGCCTCGGGAATGGCCCCGTTGATCAGGGCGGCACTGACCGTCTCGGGGTCCGCTCCCTGCACGAGAAGCAGCCTCGCCACCGCCACGGCGCGCCCGAAGGCGGCCTCGCGTCC
>PQAI01000148.1 GCA_003105245.1 Betaproteobacteria bacterium
ACCACCGGTTTCTTCATGTTGTCCTTGATCCAGCGCGCGGCCGTCTCCTCGTCGGAGCCGCCGATCTCGCCGATCATGATCACGGCGTCCGTCTCGGGATCGTCGTTGAACATGCGCATCACGTCGATGTGCTTGAGGCCGTTCACCGGGTCGCCGCCGATGCCCACGGCGGAGGACTGGCCCAGGCCCAGCGCCGTGAGCTGCCCGACCGCCTCGTAGGTGAGCGTGCCGGAGCGCGAGACCACGCCGATGCGGCCCTTGCGGTGGATGTGGCCGGGCATGATGCCGATCTTGATCTCGTCGGGCGTGATGGTGCCGGGGCAGTTGGGCCCCAGGAGGATCGTCYTCTTCCCCTTCATGCGRTCGCGCGTGCGGATCATGTCGCGCACCGGGATCCCCTCGGTGATGCAGATCACGAGGTCGAGCTCGGCGTCCACGGCCTCGTCGATCGCGGCGGCCGCGAACGGCGGCGGCACGTAGATCACGGAGACGGTCGCGCCCGTCTGCCTCTTCGCGTCGGCGACGGTGCCGTAGATGGGAATGCCCTCGAAGTCCTCGCCGGCCTTCTTCGGGTTCACGCCCGCCACGAAGCAGTTCTTCCCGTTCGCGTAGTCGCGGCACATCCTGGTGTGGAACTGGCCGGTCTTGCCCGTGATGCCCTGCGTGATGACCTTGGTGTCCTTGTCGATGAGGATGCTCATGTCCTTTTCCCTCTCAGCGCTTCGTCGCGGCGACGGCCTTCTGCGCCGCATCGCCCATGTCGGAGGCCGAGATGATCGGCAGCCCGGATTCGGCGAGGATCTTCTTGCCGAGGTCCACGTTCGTGCCCTCGAGTCGCACCACCAGCGGAACGTTGAGGGTGACCTGCTTGGCCGCCGCCACGATGCCGCTCGCGATCGTGTCGCACTTCATGATGCCGCCGAAGATGTTGACGAGGATCGCCTTCACCTTGGGGTTGCCCAGCATGATCTTGAACGCCTCGGTCACCTTTTCCGTCGTGGCGCCGCCGCCCACGTCGAGGAAGTTGGCCGGCGTGGCGCCGTAGAGCTTGATCGTGTCCATCGTCGCCATGGCGAGGCCSGCGCCGTTCACCAGGCAGCCGATGTTKCCGTCGAGGGAGATGTAGGTGAGGTCGAACYTGGAGGCCTCGACCTCGGCCGGGTCCTCCTCGTCGAGGTCGCGGTAGGCGACGATGTCGGGGTGGCGGAAGAGCGCGTTGGAGTCGAAGTTGAGCTTCGCGTCCAGCGCCACCACCTTGCCCTCGCCCGTCACGATGAGCGGGTTGACTTCCGCGAGCGAGCAGTCGCAYTCGTCGAAGACGCGGTAGAGGTTCTTCAGCAGCTCGCGCGCCTGGGCGACGGAGCCSTCGGGAACGCCGATCYTGCGCGCGAGGTCGTCGGCCTCGGCGTCCTTGAGGCCCGTCTTCGGGTCGATCGCGACGCGGTGGATCTTCTCCGGCGTCTTCGCGGCGACCTCCTCGATGTCCATGCCGCCCTCGCTCGAGGCCATCATCGTCGCGCGCTGCGTCACGCGGTCCACGACGATCGCCACGTAGAGCTCCTTCCGGATGTCGGCCCCTTCCTCGATGAGGAGGCGGCGCACCTTGCGGCCCTCGGGGCCGGTCTGGTGGGTGACGAGCGTCATGCCGAGGATCTTGCCGGCGAGATCCTTCACCTCGGCCGGCGACTTGGCGACCTTCACGCCGCCGCCCTTTCCGCGCCCGCCCGCGTGGATCTGCGCCTTCACGACCCAGACCTTGCCGCCGAGGGATTCGGCGGCCTTGACCGCCTCGTCGACGGAGAAGGCGGGGATGCCGCGCGGCGTGGGCACGCCGAATTTCCGGAAGATTTCCTTGCCCTGGTATTCGTGGATGTTCATGGTCTCGGGGGGGGGCGGTGATGGGGGGACGAGCCGGGGCATTTTAGCAGCCGGGCGACCCACCCCGGCCTTGATGCGGGTCAGCAAACGGCGGGAAACGCCCCCTAGTGGTTCTCGCTGGGGCCGGCGCCGTCGACGGGCGCCGCGCCGCGGTACCACCTGGGGTAGAAGCGGGCCACGACCGGCCCGTGCGAGTCGAGTGCATGGCAGCGGTCGAGCTGCGGGGGCCTGCGGTCGGGCGGGGCGAGGCCCTGCCCGGCGAAGGTCTGGAAGGCGGCGGTCGCGAGGGAGGCCGCCAGCTCGGTGACGTGGGTGCAGCCGTGCACGCCGCCGAGCCGCTCCTTCAGGTGCCGCAGGTACCCCGGACCGATGGACATGCCCACGAGACGGGCATAGTCGGGCGCGATCCGGTCGCACTCGCCCTGGTAGGGCATCGCGTCCGTCGACGCCTGCGCGTCCACGATGCGAAGCTCCCGGTCCACGGTGATGCGAAGCCACATGTCGTGCACCGGCTCGCCGGGCGGCTTCACCCGCCCGCCCACGGGAAACTCGACGTCCTTGCGGTCGGTGAGGCGCCCCTCGATGTCGTAGAGGCCGTCGTCGCGCTTGTAGCCGACGATCTCGATCGTGCGGCGGTGCAGGGGCTCGCGCTTCGCCTTGGGCTCAGAGAGAGACATCGACTCCGGCGCCGGCGCCCGACTTGCGCGCCTGGCGGATGGCCTCCGCGAACTCCTGTCCCGTCTGGTAGCGCTGGGTGAAGTCCTTGGCCAGGGCCTTGTCGATGATCGCGTCGATCCAGGGCGGCAGGGCGGGGTTGTACTGGCGGATGGGCGGGTGCGGGTTGGAGGCGATCGCGAACATGAGCTGGGTCATCGACTCGCCCTCGAACGGCAGGCGCCCGCTCAGCATCTGGTAGAGCGTCACGCCCAGCGAGAAGAGGTCCGAGCGGCCGTCGATCTTCTTGCCCGCGAGCTGCTCGGGCGACATGTAGGACGGCGTGCCCAGCACCATGCCGGTCTTCGTCTTGGAGGAGTCCGTGATGCGCGCGATGCCGAAGTCGGTCACCTTGGCGGTGTCGCTCTCCGGCTCGAACATGATGTTTGCGGGCTTGATGTCGCGGTGGACCACGCCCATCGTGTGAGCGTAGCCGAGCGCGTCCGCCACGCGCTCCACGATGGAGAGCACCTTGTCGGGCGGAAGCAGGTTGGGCTGCTTCACGTAGGGCACGAGGTCCTTGCCCTTGAGGAACTCCATGGCGATGTAGGCGAGGTCGTGCTCCTCGCCCGCGTCGTAGATCGTGACGATGTTCGGGTGCGTCAGGCGCCCGGCGGTCTCCGCCTCGCGGAAGAAGCGCTCCTTGGCCTCCTGCAGCTCGTCGCCCTCGAACTCGGCCGACAGCGCCATCGTCTTGATGGCCACGGTGCGGCCGATCTTCGGGTCCTTGCCCAGGTAGACCACGCCCATGGCGCCCTTGCCCAGCTCCTTCTCGACCTGGTAGCGGCCGAGCATCGGCTTCTCGGCGGCCCCGCCCTGGATGACCATCGTCGCGGCCGTCGAGCGGGCGGCCGAGGAGCCGCCCAGGATGATCGTCTCGCTCATCGCCTTGGCGCGCTGCATGCGCTCGGCGACGTCCTTGAACTTCGGGTCGTTCTTGTTGATGAAGCCGAACACGCTCTCGGCCTTGTTGAACTGGCGGCGGCGCTCGAAGTCGAGCGCGAGGGCGTAGAGGTTCTCGCCCAGCTGCTCGTCGTAGGGGCACTTGCGGAACTTGTCGAAGGCCATGTCGAGCTGCCCCTGCTGCTGGAATGCGAGGCCCAGCATGCGGTTGGACTCCGCGCCCTCGATGTCCGCCTTCTCCTTGCCGCGCTCGGTGACGAGGAAGCGCTTGGTCGTGAGCAGCAGGTGCCCGACGACGAGGAGCGTGGCGGGAAGCATGAGCTGCAGCCACAGCCCCGCGCCCGTCATGAGCCCCAGGTGGGCGCCGAAGAGGGCCACGAGGAGCAGCGCCGTGAGGATGGCGCCCATGCCCGCCCCCAGCCGCGGAAGGAGCGCGATGAGGTAGGCCGCCACGAGAACGTAGACGGCGATCGTGGCCCAGCCGCCCCAGGAGGGCGCGACGAAGAAGTGCTCCTGCAGCAGCGAGGAGACGGAGTGCGCCAGCGTCGTGACCGGGTTCATCTGCGCCGAGATGGGCGTGACCTGGTTGGTGCCGATGCCGGCCGCGATCGCGCCGATGAGGACGATCTTGTCGGCGTACTTCGCGGCCGGGATCTTGCCGGTGTAGACGTCGAAGAAGGAGTCGACGGGGAAGGCGGCTCGCCCGTCGCGGTCCTTGTAGAAGTAGGTGAACATGCGCGCCTGCTCGTCGGTGCGCACGAGCTTCCCGCCCAGCGCCACGCTGTCGCCGGGGTTCACCTTGATGTCCTTCGCGCCGAGGTTGAGGCTGCGGGCGGCGATCATGAGGGCGAGCGACGGGAACTGCTGGCCGTAGTAGTCGATGACCAGCGGCTCGTTGCGGATGGCGCCGTCGGCCGGGTCGGGTGTCGCGTTGAGGTGGCCCATGGCCGCCACGTTGGCGCCGATCTGCTCGATGGGCGCGATGAGCGAGGCCCCGAAGATGAAGTGCTCGCCTCCCTGGGACTTGCCGATGGCGTTCTTCGCGACGTACTCGGGCAGCGCCTTGTCGGGCTTGCCCGGGGGCGGGCCGCCCATGAGCTCGTCGAAGACCATGGGCACGATCACGTTGCCGGCCTTCTTCACGCTCGCGGCCAGGCGGATGTCGTTGTTGAGCGCGACCGAGGCCTCCTGCAGGAGCTTGCCGATCTCGGCCACGTCCGCGGGCGGCTGCGCGACCTGGGCGGCGGGCGTGGCCGCGCCGAAGACGCCGACGCCGGGCGCCTCCTGCTGGGCCGCGCCGGGGTAGGCCTTGTCGTAGATCGCGAGCATCTTCTCGACGTAGGCGAGGCCCGGATCGATCTGGGGCTCGAAGAAGAAGACCGTGTTGCCGATGACCTTCGCCTTGGCGGCCGAGAGCTGGTCGATCAGCTTCGCCTGCACCTCGCGCGGCCAGGGCCAGCGGCCGATGTTGGCGATCGACTGCTCGTCGATGGCGATGACCGCGATCTTGTCGCTGGGGTTCTTGGAAGTCATCCGCACGCCCAGGTCGTAGGCCCAGCGCTCCAGCCCGGGGATCAGGTTGGAGGTCGCGTTGAAGACGAGCATCGCGACCGCGATGACGGCGCCGAGGAACCAGTCGGCCTTCCAGAATTGGCTCTTCATGGATTCTCCCTTGTGCTCCCCCGCCTGCGGGCGCCGGCGGATTCCGCGGCGGCCTTTCGAAGTGCGGAATCTTACACGGTGTCGGACACGGACGCCTGCCCCGCCCCTAGCTTCCCGAAAGCCGGGCGCGCAGCGACTCGATGCGGTCGCGGTTGACGGAGAAGTCGCGGATGCCCAGGCGCGCGGCGCTCTTCACGTGGATCACGCGCGCCGCGGCGTCGAGGGCGAACTCGGCGTCGTCCACGAAACCCAGGCCCTTGCTCGCGAATTCGGCGTGCAGGTAGCTCCCGGTCCGGGTGACGACGCGCGACCGGGGCATCGCGGCGATCGCGGCCTCCAGGGCCGCCCAGGCGGCGGCCGGGTCGCCGGAAATGGCGATCGGCGCCACGTGATGGGTGGCGTCGTCGCGCGGCGCGGTCGAGGAGACCCAGTTGG
>PQAI01000149.1 GCA_003105245.1 Betaproteobacteria bacterium
GATCATCGAGACCACCGACCGGCTCGTCGTCTCCGCGCTCGCGGCCAATGCCGGGGCGGGCGGGGTCTTCCTCGCGCTCGCCGCCGACCGCGTCTGGATGGGGCGCGGCGTGGTGCTCAACCCGCACTACAAGGGCATGGGCAACCTCTACGGCTCCGAGTACTGGACCTACCTGCTGCCGCGCCGCGTCGGACGCGAGAAGGCGGCGGAGATCACCGAGCGGCGCCTGCCCATGGGCTCGCAGGAAGCGGTGGCCCTGGGGCTCGCCGACGCGCGCTTCGGGCACGACCCGGGCGCCTTCCTGCAGGCGGCCATCAAGCGCGCCGAGGCGATGGCCCGCGACCCGCGCTTCCCCGACCTCGTCTACGCCAAGCGCAGGCAGCGCCTCGTCGACGAGACGGCCAAGCCGCTGGCGAAGTACCGCGAGGAGGAGCTCGAGCAGATGAAGCTCAACTTCTACGGCTTCGACCCCAGCTACCACGTCGCGCGCTACCACTTCGTCTACAAGCTCCCCAAGGCCCGCACGCCCCACTACCTCGCCGCGCATCGCGCCGGGCAGGCCGGCTAGAATCCCGCCGATGATCGGCATCGTCGCGACCGCGGTGGTCGTCCTCGCAGGGCTCTACCTGGTGTGCTTCGCCGCGCTTTCCCTCCTGTTCCCGGAACGGGCAGGGCGGTTCCTTTCGGGCTTCGCGTCCTCGGCATCGGCCCATTACATGGAGCTGCTGGCTCGCCTCGCGGTCGGTGCGGCGATGGTCCATCACGCGCCGAAGACGCCGTTTCCCGGTGTCTTCCTATCCTTCGGCTGGGTGCTCGTCGTCACGACGGCGTGCCTTTTCGCATTCCCGTGGCGGCGGCACCGCGAGTTTGCCCGGCGGTCCGTCCGGCATGCCGCACGCCACCCCAGGCTCCTGGGCCTGGCGTCCTTGGCGCTCGGCGGCGCCATCCTGACCGCGGTGGCCTCGGGCGCGTGAACCTCCGGCGCGATGGACGCCGGAACCCGCGTGGGATACCGTGGCCGCCTCCCCACCCGGCAGGAGGTAGAGATGGCTTTCGCGAGACTTCTCGGTGGCTTCATGGTGCTGGTCGCCGCCGCTTCGGGACCGGCATTCGCGGCCCCCGACGCGCCCAAGTCGAAGGACCACCCGCTGCTCACACGCTATCCGAACTCGCACATCGCCGAGTACGAGCGCAACTACAACGCCGTCGAGTTCGCCGTGGGCGCGGCGGCGGGCGAGCCGAAGCGCAAGGCCGTGGAGGGCGACGCCACGGTGATCCGCTACTTCCACGACGACCCGCAGAAGCAGCCCAGCCCGCTGCAGGTCATCCGCAACTACCAGAACGCGATCAAGTCGATCGGCGGCGAGGTGGTCTACGAGCGCCTGCCGCGCGAGGGCGACGGCGGTGAGACGACCCTCAAGGTGAACACCGGCGGCAAGGAAGTCTGGGTGCGCGTGGAGCCGGAGATCTTCAGCGCCCCGGCCCAGAGCTACCGCCTGCAGATCGTCGAGGTGGCCGCCATGCAGCAGGTGGTCAGCGCGAACAAGCTCCTCGACGAGCTGAACAGGAACGGCTTCATCGCGCTCTACATCAACTTCGACACCGGCAAGTGGGACCTCAAGGCCGACGGGCAGGCCACGGTGCGCGAGATCGTGGCAGCGCTGAAGTCGGCGCCGGCGCTCAAGGTCGCGATCGAGGGCCACACGGACAACGTGGGCCAGGCGGCGGCGAACAAGTCGCTCTCCGAGAAGCGGGCACGGAGCGTCATGGCCGCCATCGTGGCCGGCGGCATCGACGCGAAGCGGCTGTCCGCGGCCGGCTTCGGCCAGGAGCGCCCCGTGGCCGACAACCGCAGCGAGGAGGGACGGGCAAAGAACCGTCGCGTCGAACTCGTCCGGAAATAGGCGCCCCGAAAAGAAAAACCGGCGGAACCTGACGGTCCAGCCGGTGAAGAACGCCGTACCTGGGGGAACGGCGGGGAAGCCCTCGGCGCCCGATTCCGGCGCCATGCGAGCAGTCTAGGGAAGGCTTCCCGCGAACTTTTGACCAGGATCAACCGGCGCGCATCGGGTCGGCCCCGAGCCCGCGTTCCCGGGCCATGTCGGCCAGGGCGGCCTCGACGCAGGCGAGCGCCACCCCGGGGCCGTCCACGGGCCGGGCCTGGCCGGCATCCCGCCTGGCGCGCAGGTCGGCCAGCGAGAGGGCGAAGGAGCGGTTGCGGGCCGTCTCCTTGAAGACGCAGGCGCCCTGCACGGGGGAGAGCCAGTTCAGGCGCGCGCGCAGGTGCGAGCCGTCCTCCTCGGTGAACTCGAACCACGAGCCGCGCACGAGGCCCTCGTCCTGCACCGCCTCGGCCGAGATGTGCAGGGTGGCGGTGACGTCGTCGGTGATCTTCTGGCCCAGCCCCGCGGTGGTGGTGATGAGGCTCGCCACGGCGGCAGGGGCGCGGCGCACCTCCGCCTGCAGCCGGTCGAGCTCCTCCAGCCGCGCCTCTATCTGCTCCGCCGGCACCTTGGCCGCGATGAGGGCTTGCGCGACGTGGTCGCGCACGGAGGGCAGGAGGGCGGCCAGGCGGTCGCGCTCCTCGAGGCTGGTGCGTGGCGCCAGGGTCCACAGGAGTTCATCGAGGGTGGCGAGCTCCTGGATCCAGCCGGGGCCCCCGTACCCCGAGGTGCGGTGGGCGTGGACGAGCACCGGTCGCCAGGTCTCGTAGACGAAGGCGCCGGCGTCCGTGGTGATCTCGGCCGAGGAGATGCGGTGGGCGATCTCGAGGGCGGAGTCCTGCACGGCCGCGCGCTCCTCCTCCTCCCGGCGCACGCGGCGCACGAGGGCGTCGTCCTCGACCAGGATCTCGTGGTGGCGCTGCGCCCGGGCCGCGAGGCGGTCGCGCGCGGCCGCCACGGCGGCGATCTCGAGGCGCCCGTAGGCGAGGAGGGCGCTCGTCTCGTCGGCGATCCATTCCTCGGGAAGGCGGCCGTCGACATGGTGGTGCGCGCTGCCGGCCGCTCCCAGCTCCGCCATGGCGTCGATGAGGCCCCGGATGGGGTGGCCGGGATCGACAAAGAAACGCCGGTCGCCCGCCGCCACACGCGTCACGGCTGCCTGCAGGCGCGCGATCTGCGCCTTGGCCGCCGCCGTGAGGTGGGGGTCGTCCGCCAGCCGCCGGAACACGGAGGCCACCAGCTCGTTCACCACGGCCTCGGGCGCGACCGCGTTGGCCATGATGCGGTCGAAGAGGGGCGCGGCGGTCGCGGCGGGCTTGGGCGGCGGGGGCGCCGCGGGGGCCGCAGGCGTCGCGGACCGGGGCGGCGTCGCGGGCCGGGACGGCGTTGCGGGCTTCGGCGCGGACACTCCCGGCACCTCGTGGGCGACCGCGTGCACGCCGGGAACCTGCTGCGGCGCGCCGTAGCTGCGGTGGAAATCCGGGAGGATGCCGCGGGAGGCCAGCAGCGCGTTGGCGTCGCGGTAGGCGTTGGAGAGCGCCGTGAGCAGCGCCGGGTCGTGGGCGGCGAACGCCGAGAGCTTCGAGGCCACGTCCGGAGCCAGCTCCGCGATGACGTCGAGCAGGGCGCGCACGAAGATCCGCGGATGCGCGGGGCTGCGCTCGTCGGGCAGCACGCCCGGCAGGCCCATCACCACCGCCAGCCGGTTGTTGATGGCGTAGAACTGGTCGCCGGTGGCCTCCCGCAGCCGCCGCGTGGTGTTGCCCACGGCGATCTCCTCCTGCACCTCGTCCTCGGAGACGAGGCTGAGCGCCGAGGCGGTGAAGCGCGCCGTCTTCGAGAACTCGTCGCTGCCGGGGGAGAGCTTGGCGTCGATGCGCGTGCGCACGGCGGCGGCGAGCTTCTCGCGCAGGTGCGGCCCGATGGCGCGCAGCGTGTCCAGGGCGGCGTGCAGCTGCGCCCACTTGTCGCGGTTCGCGCTCTGCGCGAGCTGGTGCTCGATCACCTCCAGGATCGCCTTGCGCTCGCCGTCGATGGCCAGCGCGAACTGGCCCGCGAGGCAGTCGCGGACGGCGGGCAGGAGGCTCGGGTCGGCGGGCATGGGCGCAGTGTAGGCGAGCCTCCCGCGCCGGGCTAGCCGCGGGGCGCGAGCCCCAGGCGCATGGCGATGGCGTCCTCGCGCTCGAGGTCCTCCAGCGCGGTCTCCATGGCCGAGAGCTCGCGAGCCGCCTCCGGGATCAGGACGTCGTCCAGGGCCCGGGCGCGGCGGATGGAGCGGCGGTATTCCTCGGAGAGCCTCTCCAGGTTCGCGGCCGCCGCACCCACCTGGGGCGCCAGCGCGAGGAGGCCGGCGAAGGCCGCCGAGCAGGCGTTGGCCTCGGGAGATCCCCAATCCGGGGGGATGGGCGGCGAGCGCTCGCCGGCGAGCGTGGCGGTGGCGATCTTCACCCCCATCACCGGGCGCGAGCGAAGCGCGAGGGAGAGCGCGTGGGACGCGGGCGCGGGGTGCAGCGCGAGCTCGCGCAACCCGTGGCGCGCGATGGCCCCCGCGAGCACGCGCGCCGCTTCCCGCGAGGCGCGCAGGAACTCTTCCTCCAGCGCGAGGTAGCGCGAGAGCTCCTTCACGATCTCGGCGGCGATGGCGAGGCACTTCTCGTCGAGGAAGGCGTGCCCCTCGACCATGGCCTGGCGCTCGTCGCGCAGCTCCAGGATCGCGCTTCGGCTGGGGGCGACGTCGGCCATGGCGGTCGCTATGCCTTCGCGAGGTAGCGCGCGATCTGCTCGTCGGAGAGGCGCGTGAGCTCGGCGTGCGGCAGTCCCCGGAGCAGGCGCCAGCCGGCCTCCATGCTCTCGGCGAAGCTCCTCGCGCCCGCCTGGTGCACGAGGTTCCTCTCGAATCCCTCCCCGAAGGCGAGGTAGCGGCGGTCGGCCTCCGAGAGCCCGTCCTCGCCCACCACCGCCGCCAGCACCCGCGTCTGCACGGCGCGCGCGTAGGCCGAGTAGAGCTGGGAGGCGAGCGCCGGGTGGTCGCGGTGCGTGTAGCGCTCCCCGGTGCCGTCCTTCATGAGGCGCGAGAGGCTCGGCAGCACGTTGATGGGGGGATTCACGCCGCGGCGGTCGAGGTCGCGCGAGAGCACGATCTGCCCCTCGGTGATGTAGCCCGTGAGGTCCGGGATCGGGTGCGTGATGTCGTCCGAGGGCATGGTGAGGATCGAGAGCTGGGTGAGCGTGCCCTTGGCGCCGTGCACGCAGCCGGCTCTCTCGTAGAGCGTGGCGAGGTCGGAGTAGAGGTAGCCCGGGAAGCCCTTGCGGCTGGGGATCTCGCCCTTGGAGGAGGACACCTCGCGCAGCGCCTCGCAGTARTTKGTCATGTCCGTGAGGATGGCCAGCACGTGCTTGCCCTCGACGAAGGCGAGGTACTCGGCGGCGGTGAGGGCGTAGCGCGGCGTGAGCAGGCGCTGCGTGGAGGAGTCGGCCGCGAGGTTGAGGAAGAGGGCCGTGCGCTCGAGCGCTCCTCCCTGCTCCAGGCGGCGGCGGAAGAATTCCGCGCTGTCGTGCGGCAGCCCCATGCCCGCGAAGACGATGGCGAAGTCGCCCGCGGCGCCGCGCGGCAGCCGCGCGTTGGTCGCGATGTCGGCGGCCATCTTGTCGTGCGGAAGCCCTCCGCCCGAGAAGATGGGCAGCTTCTGCCCGCGCACGAGGCTGTTCATGAGGTCGATGGCGGAAACGCCCGTCTCGATGAAGTCCCTCGGCACCCCGCGCGCCACCGGGTTCCACGGCAGGCCCTCGATGGGATAGGCCTCGCGCGCCGGGATGGGCGGGCCGCCGTCGATCACGCGGCCCACGCCGTCGAAGACGCGGCCGAGGATGCCCGGGCCGAGGGCGAACTCGAGGGGCTGGCCCACGAAGCGCACCACCACGTCGGCCAGGCCCAGCCCCGCGGTGTTCTCGAGGACCTCGATGGTGAGCGTCTCCTCGTCGGCCGCGGCCACGCGCCCCAGGCGCGTGCGGCCGTCGGCGCCCTTCACCTCCACCGCCTCGTTCAGCCCCACGTCGACGGTGCGCCTGAGGAAGAGCAGCGGCCCGGCGAGCCGGGTGGCGCAGCCTTCAGCCAGCAGCCGCGGTTTCATCGCGGGCCTCCGGGGCGGGAATGAGGTCGTGGAACTCGGTCTCCAGCGCGCTCGCCACGGCGTCGAACTTCTCCATCTCGTCGTCGCCGATCTCCTCGCCCATGCGCGCGAGCGGGCGCAGGCAGGCCAGGCGCGTGATCCGGTCGGGCGCGACACCGGCGGCCACCGCCTGCGAGGAGAGCTCGATGAAGCGCCCGGCAATGCGCATCATGGCCGCCTGCTTCGCCGGGCCGGACACGCGGTCCTTGGGCGCGAAGGCGTTCTGGCGCAGGAAGGCCTCGTTCACGAGGTCCGCGCAGGCGAGCGTCAGCTGCTGGCGCGCGGGAAGCGCGTCCTTGCCGATGATCTTGGCCATGCGCTCCAGGCGCGACTGCTCGTCGAGCAGCGTGAGGAAGCGCCGGCGAAGCTCCAGCCACTGCGTGTTGCCGTTCTCGCTCCACCAGGGCGCGAACTCGGCCGCGTCCTCGGAATAGGACTGCAGGGGATGCACCGCCGGGTAGAAGCGCGCCTGCGCGCGCTTCACGTCCAGGGCCCAGAAGGCGCGCACGTAGCGCTTCGTGTGGCTCGTCACCGGCTCGGAGAAGTCGCCCGAGGGCGGGCTGATGGCGCCCATCACGGTGACCGAGCCGCGGCTTCCGGAGAGCGTCTCCACGAGGGCGGCGCGCTCGTAGAACTCCGCGAGCCGCGAGGAGAGGTAGGCCGGGTAGCCGCCCTCGCCGGGCAGCTCCCCGAAGCGCCCCGACACCTCGCGCAGCGCCTCGGCCCAGCGGCTGGTGGAGTCGGCCATGAGGGCCACGTGCAGGCCCTGGTCGCGGAAGTACTCGGCCACGGTGATGGCCGAGTAGATGGACGCCTCGCGCGCGGCCACCGGCATGTTGGAGGTGTTGGCGATGATGACGGTGCGCTCCATGAGCTTGCGCTCGGTGCGCGGATCGATGAGCTGGGGGAGCTCCTCGAGCACGCCGGCCATCTCGTTGCCGCGCTCGCCGCAGCCGAGGTAGACGATCACGTCGGCGGCGCAGCCTTTCGCGAGCGCTTCCAGGAGCACGGTCTTGCCGGTGCCGAAGCCGCCGGGGATGGCCGCCTTGCCGCCGAGCGCCACGGGGAAGAGGGCGTCGAGGATGCGCTGCCCGGTGACCAGGGGCTCGCGCGTGGGCAGGCGCCGCGCCACGGGCCGGGGCACGCGCACGGGCCAGGCGTGCGACATCGCCACTCCCACCTCGCGGCCGTCGGCCGTGCGCACGCCCGCCACGGGCTGCGTGTCGTCGTAAACGCCCGCCTCGTGGATCGCGACGAGCTCGCCTTCGAGATCCGGCGGCACGAGGCAGGCGAGCGTGCGGCCGCTGGCAAGCGGGACTTCGCCCAGGCTTTCGCCGCCGCGAACCGCCTCGCCCACCTTGCGGACGGGCCGGAACGCGAGCCGCGCGGCGGGCGCCGGGCGCGCGCCCGCCGTGACGCGGGCGTCGATCCCGGTGAGCGGGCGCAGCAGCCCGTCGTAGATGTTGCCCAGCAGCGCCGGTCCGACGCGGATGGCGAGGGGCTTTCCCTCGCCCTCGATGAGGGTGCCCGGGCGAAGGCCGGTGGTGTCCTCGTAGACCTGCACCGTGATCTCGTCGCCGTCGAGGCGCACCACCTCGCCCAGGAGGCTGCGCGGGCCCACGCGCACGCACTCGCGCAGGAAGAAGGGGCCGCGCACGGTGGCGCGCAGCACGGGGCCGGAGATCCAGCGGATGGCGGCCATGCTCATGCGTGCGCCTCCACCCTGTCGGCGGCCAGGCACTCGAGGAGCCGCGCGCCCACTTCCCCGGCATCGGCGGTGAGTCCCGCCGCGGTGCCGTCGACGCGGTTGCCCTTGCAGCGCACCTCGAGGCCGGGCCCGAAGCCCACGCGCTCGATGAACTCGGCCTGGACGCCCAGGCGCTCGAGCAGCTCGGCGAGCTCCTCGCGCTCGGAGACGGGCCAGCCCGGGCCGTGCGCGATGGTCCAGGCGCCCACCGGCAGCACCGCGCGCGCGGAGTCGACGACGTGTCGCACCCACTCGCCGCGCTGGCTCGCGTCGGACCAGCGCACCGCGAGCGCCGTGGGAAGCCGCTCCCAGGTCTTGTCCAGCAGCGCCCGGAAGCCACGCTGGTCGTGCAGGCGAAGCTCCGTGGCCAGCGCCGCGTCGATGGCGGCCAGCGCCTCGCGAAGCCGCCGGCGCTCGATCGCGAGGGCCTCGCGCACCCGCAGGCGCGCGGCCGAGCGGGCCTCGCCAAGGACCTGCGAGGCGGTGCGCCGCGCCTCCGCCTCGATCGCCTCGCAGCGGCGCATGCGGTCCTCCTCGATCACGGCGAGCAGGGCTTCGGTGGCGTGGAGGGGATCCATGGATCAGCTTTCGATGCCGAGCTGGCGCTTCATGCGCGCGGCCACGTCGGGGTAGCGAACGGCTTCGCGCAGGTCGGGCACGACGACGGTGACGGGGGTGAGGCGGCGAAGCGCCGCGCGAAGGTCGGCCTCGGGGATGCGCGCGGCGGCCTCCGCGGAGACGAGCACGAGCTGCGCTTCTTCCAGGGCTTTGGCGAGCTGCGCGCCTTCCGCGCCGGGCATGGCCGCGCGCGCCTCCACGCCGGCGAGCCGCCAGCCTGCCGCCGCCACTTCGTCACCGATGAAGACCAGCGAGGCCATCAGCCCAGCCTGTTGAGGATGAGGATCGAGACGATGAGGCCGTAGATCGCGATGCCCTCCGCGAGGCCCACGAAGATGAGAAGCCGCGCCATCAGCTCGGGCTTCTCCGCGAGCGCGCCCACGGCGGCCGTGCCGACCTTGGCCACCGCGTAGCCGGCCGCGAGCGAGGAGAGCGCCGTTGCCGCGGCGGCCGCGGCGAGGCCCCAGGCGAGCGCCTGCGGATCGAGCGGTCCCCCGCCGGGGGTGGCGGCCAGCGCCGGGGAGGCCGCGATGAGCGACCCGGTGACGACGGCCGCTGCCACGATGAGGACGAACGCCAGCGCGGCCAGCAGCGTGAAGGGGGTTTTCATCTCGAGTCTCCGTCGATGAGGGTGGGAGGCGGCGCCAGCGGGCGGAAGGGGCGCCCGGCGCCGGTGAGGAAGCGCGCGAAGAATTCGAAGAGCACGAGGCGCGTGGTCTGGATGGAGACCACCATCACCTCGAGGACCACGATGAGGACGTTGCCGAGGACCAGGATGATGGCGCGCAGCAGGAAGCTCTCGGCCTCGGCCATGAGCGCCGAGACGGCGCTCGACAGGCCCGCGTGCGCGAGCGCGAAGGCGCCCACACGGGCGAACGACAGCGTGTTGATGAGGAGTTGCAGCGTGCGTTCCACGAGCTCGCCCAGCCCCGAGCCGAGCGCGCGCGGCTCCCCGGCGTGCACCGCGTGGCCGATCACGAAGGCGAGCGCCCCGGCGAGCGCCAGCCACTGGAAGTCGGAGGACTCGAAGAGCCCGAGGAGCCCGGCATAGAGGGCGAGGAGCCCGAGGTCCTCGCCGAGGAGCCTCGCCCACTCGCCGCGCCAGAACGAGCCCAGCGCGTGCAGCAGGAGCCCGGCCGCGAGCAGGATGGCGCCTGCGCCGATGGGAACCGCGAGCACCTGGATGGGGGCGGCCAGCGGATCGGTCCAGAGGGCGGGGATGGCGTGGTGGATGCTGAATACGCTGCCGAACACCCAGCCGAAGAACGCGGCCGAGAGGCCGCCGGCCACGAAGATCCTCGCCACCGGCGTGCGGTYGCGAAGCCACAGCCCGATGGCGGCGATGACGAGCCCCTGGCCCACGTCGCCGAACATGTAGCCGAAGATGAGCGGCACGGCGATGGCGAGGACCACGGTGGGGTCCGCCTCGGTGGCGCCGGGCACGCCGAGGGCCCGCGGGAAGAGCTCGAAGGGCCGGGCCCAGCGCGGGTTCACGAAGAGGAGAGGCGCCATGGAAAGGGGCGGCGGCTTGCCGAAGTGCATGAGCGCGCGCGCGCCGGAGCGGTCCACGGCCGCGGCGAGGCTCGCGCCGTCGCGGTCGCTCGTCCAGCCCGTGACCCAGGCGAAGCGGTCACCCGATTCGAGCGCCTGCACGTGCTCGATCACCCACTGCAGGCGCATCAGGTCCCCGAGGGCCTGGCGAAGGCCGTGCTTCTCGTTGAGTCCCTCGAGGACGGCGTCGAGGTCGGCGCGCTCGTCGGCGATGCGGGACAGGCGCTCGTTGGCGGCCGCGAGGTTGGCGGCGCGGTTCCCCGTGAGCCAGTCGGCGATGGGGTGGCAGCGGCCCTTGGCGGCGACGGTCTCGCGCGCCGCGGTCTCGATATCGGCGGCGCCGCCCACCACGATCGCGTAGCGGCGCTCGCCGGCGGTGACATCGCGCACCAGGAGCGAGGCGGGCAGCGGCGGCTCCGGCCCCGGCGCGAAGGCCAGCAGCCGCGCCTGCGCGAGGGGCCCCGCCTGCGCGAGCGCGCCCAGGTCCACGCGCGAGTCCTTGAGCACGGTGAGGATGTCGTGCCAGCGAAGCGCCTCGTCGCGCGCCTCCGTGTTCTTCTCCAGCAGCCGGATCGTGGGCTCGGCCTCGCGCGCCCAGGCATCCAGGCGCTCGAGGCCGCGCTCGAGGGTCTTTCCCGGGGTCTCGGGAAAGCGCGAGGCCACCAGCGAATCGGCGGGCCACCAGGTGCCGTAGCGGGCGCGGAAGTCGGCGAAGCGGGCCAGCGCGGGCCCGGCGGTGGCGAAGGCCTCGGGAAGGGTGGCGCCCGCGCGTGCCTCCAGCTCGACCGCGCCCGTGGCGGCGAGAGCCTCCAGCAATAGCGTAGTGTCGTCCCTGGCCACCAGCGCCTCGAACCAGCGGGCTGGGCGCGGGCGGATCATGCGGCGATCCTCGCCCCGGGAAACGCGAGGCGGCGCTCGATCTCCCCGCGCAGGCGCTCCAGGTCCAGGGCCGCGAGCGCGAGCCACGCGAACGCGGCGGAGGGCTCGACGGGACGGCGGCGGAAGAACGCGAGCAGCCGTGCCTCGAAGTCGCGGCGCAGGGCGTTGGCTTCGTGCAGCGGTGCGATGCGGAAGCGCGCGAGGTGGCCCGCGACGAGCCGCGCGAGTTCTTCCAGGCCCGGGTCGTCCGCGCCCTGGGGCCAGCGCCCGCGCCAGGCCGGGTGCCCCAGCGAGGGCAGCAGCGTCGGGTGCGGCGCGGTTTCACTGTCGCACCAGGCGAGCGCCGGGCCCCACTCCACGGGCATCCACGAGGCGGCCTCGGCCACGGCGCGCGACCACGCCTTGCGCGCGGCGCGATCGACGCCCGGCAGGTCCGGCTGCGGCGGCAGCGCCTCCAGGAGGCGTTCGAGCGAAGTGCCGCGCGCGGCATCCTGGATGGGCACCAGCGAGCGGGCTTCCTCGATCGCGGACCACGTGCCTTCGGAGGCCCGCCGCGCAAGTCGCGACTGCATGCGGGAGAACGCGTACTCGAGGCTGCCGGCGGGGATCACGGCGTGCGCCCCGTGGTTAGGGAGGCGGCCACCTGCGCGAGCGCCTCGTCGAGGCGGGACTCGTCGGCCTCGGCGGGGGCCAGCGTCGCCTGCAGGTCGCGCACCCGCGCATCGGCCGCAGCCTGGTGCCGGGCGATGCGGGCCTCGACGGACTGGCGGGCAGCCGCAAGGCGGGCCTCGGCTTGCTCGGCGATGGCACGCGCTTTCCCGCGCGCATTGGCCACCTCGGCCGCGGCGCGACCCTGGGCCGACTCGATCGAGGCTTGCGCCTGCCGCTCGGCCTGCAGAACCCTGGCGATGCAGCCCTCGATCGCTTCCGGGGAGGGCCGTTCCCGCGAGTCCATGGCTGGATGCCTCCGGGGGTTCCCCTCCACCCTAACCCCTCGGATTCAAGGGCTTTTGACTGGTGTCAACGGGTTACCGCGATAGAATCCGCCGATGTCCGCCACCGCCCCGCCCGCCGGCAGCCTGCGCCACGATGCCACCGTGATCTCCCTCGTGGGGTTCGCGCACGGCACCTCGCACTTCTTCCACTTCATGATCCCGCCGCTCTTCCCGTGGCTCATGGCGGAGTTCGGCCTGACGTTCACCCAGGTGGGCCTGGCGATGACCGTGTTCTTCGTGGTCTCCGGCGTGGGGCAGGCGCTGGCGGGGTTCGTGGTGGACCGCTTCGGCGCGCTGCGGGTGCTCGCGGGCGGGATCACGCTCCTGTCGGCCTCGGGACTCGTGCTCGCCTCGGCGCAGAACTTCCCGATGCTGCTCGCCGCGGCCATGGTCGCGGGGATGGGGAACAGCGTCTTCCACCCCGCGGACTTCACGCTCCTCAACCGCCGCGTCTCGGCGCCGCGGCTGGGGCACGCGTTCTCGGTGCACGGGCTCTCGGGGAGCCTGGGCTGGGCCGCCTCGCCGGTGCTCATGATCGCCGTGGCCGGGACCTGGGGATGGAGGGCCTCGGGCATCGCGGCCTCGATCGTGGGCGTCTGCGCGCTCGCCTTCCTGCTCGCCAACCGCCGCATGCTTCAGGACACGCCCCTCGTCCCCGGCGAGGCGAAGCACGCTTCCGGCGGGACCTTCGCCTTCCTGGGCGTGCCGGTCGTGTGGATGTGCTTCGTGTTCTTCTTCTTCACCGTGATGGCCTTCGGCATCCTGCAGAACTTCGCCGCCCCGATCTTCGAGAGGAGCTACGGGGTGTCGCTCGCGCTCGCCACCTCGGGGCTCACCGCCTACCTGCTGGGCTCGGCCGCGGGGACGGGTACCGGCGGCTTCTTCGCCTCGCAGGGCTCGACGCAGGAGCGCAACGTCGCCATCGCCCTGGGTGTCGCGGCGCTTTGCGCGGTGGCGCTCGCCACGGAAGCCGCGCCGGCCTGGGCCATCGTGGCGCTCATGGGGATCATGGGCTTCGGCGCGGGCTTCTCGGGGCCCTCGCGCGACATGCTCGTGCGCCGCGCGGCCACCAGCACCTTCGGGCAGGCCGCGTACGGGCGCATCTACGGGTTCGTCTACTCGGGCATCGACGTGGGGCTCGCCTGCGCGCCGCTCGCCTTCGGCCCGCTCATGGACGCCGGGCGCTACTCCCACGTCCTCTGGGGTGTCGCCGCCCTCCAGACGCTCGCCATCGCCACGGCCCTCACCGTCGGCTCCAGGGCGAAGTAGGGGACGGGTCCCGCCCCCGTCTTCAGCGGCGCCAGACGGTGGCGAGCCAGGGCTGCTGCTCGCGCGGCAGGCCGGTCGGCCGGTAGTAGTGCTCCAGCTCGGTGAAGCCCGCCTGCGTCATCCATCGCCGCCACGATTCCAGGCCGTGCCAGACACCGTAGCGCCCGCCGTTCCAGCCCTCCTCGTCGTTGCCGCGCGGGTTGGAGCAGAAGAGGACTCCTCCGGGCTTCAACGCCGCGTGCAGTTCCCGCAGGACGCGCGCGAGGTGCTCCCGCGGCACGTGGAAGAGCGAGGCGTTGGCGAAGATGCCGTCGAAGCGCCCGGCCGGCAGGTCGAGGGCGAGGAAGTCCTGCTGCCAGACCTCGCAGCCGCTTTCCGCACGCGCCATCGCCGCGAAGCTCGCCGAGCCGTCCAGCCCGATGGCAACGTGCCCGCGCGCCGTGAAGTCCTTCAGGTCGCGCCCCGGCCCGCAGCCGAAGTCGAGGATCGTGAAGGGAGGCGTGCCCGAGAGGTGGCGCAGCAGCGCCTCGATGTTCTGCGAGACGTCGTGGTCGCGCGTGCCCTCGCGGAAGGCCTCCGCGCGGCTCTCGTAGTGCTGCAGCGTGGCGGCGGAGACGGGCGGCCCGGACGCTTCGGCCATCGGCGCTAGTAGTCCCGGCAGCTTCCGCAGCAGCTGCGCTTGAAGGGCGTACCGTCCAGGTGCTTGAAGACGCCCTCGGCGCCGCGCACCTTGAGGTCGTCGCCCGAGACGTCGAAGGCGATCCTGCCGTCGCCGGCGGTGGAGGCGAGGCGGGTGGCCTCGACGCGGCCCTCGAAGTGGTACACCCCGCGGACGTTGGAGACGGTGCCCGTCGCCTGCTGGAACTGCTGCGAGATCGTCATCTTCGTGCCCGTGGCGTTGCCCTGCCCGCACCACAGGCCGTCGGCGTAGGCGGGCACGATCCACAGGTGCACGTCGCTCGCCTTCTTCGTGCCCAGCTTCTTGGTGGCCACCGGGATGGTGATGGACTTGTCGGGCTTCCAGTCGCCCATGTCCCAGTCGTGCGAGACGATGCGCGTGCCGGGCCTGAGGGCGAGGAGCGAGGGCCGCAGCTTCAGGTTCACCTCCGGCAGCAGGTAGAGCGTCACCACCGTGGCCTTGTCGAGGTCGGTCTTGAAGAGGTCCTGCTCGAGGAACCTCACCTTCCCGTCCACGCCCGCGGCCCTGGCGTTCTCGATGCTCTTCGCCACGAGCGTCGGGTCGATGTCCACGCCCAGCCCGCTCGCCCCGAAGCGCCTGGCGGCCGTGATCACGATTCGCCCGTCCCCGGAGCCCAGGTCGATCACGTGATCGCCCGGGCCCACCCTGGCGATCTCCAGCATGGCCTGGGTGACGCTGTCGGGCGTGACGACGAAGGGCACCTCCTCGAC
>PQAI01000150.1 GCA_003105245.1 Betaproteobacteria bacterium
CCGCACCCCTGCGCGTCGCTCGACGAGGCGCTCGCGGCCCTGGACAAGGACCGCGACTTCCTGACCAAGGGCAACGTGTTCTCCAACGACATGATCGACGCCTACATCGCGCTCAAGTACGAGGAGGTGCAGCGCTTCCGCATGACCACGCACCCGGTCGAGTTCGACATGTACTACTCGGCCTGACGCAACCGGGGCCCGGTGCCGGAAGGAAGAGGGGCGGCCCCGTCCGCCCCTTTTTCGTTTCCGTGCCCGGCCGGCCTTGTGGTCCGCCGCCGTCCCGACCACAAGGTATGGGGCATTTTCGGCCTAGGTCCTTGATCTCGTTGACTTTCAAGATGAGCACTCCCTATCCTGACAATCCCCTGTCGCGCGTGGGAGTGCGTGATGAAGACGCTCTGGATCGGTGTCGCGGTGAGCCTCGCCTCGCCGCTCGCGGTTGCGCAGACGACCATCTACAAGCACGTCGACGAGAACGGCCGCGTGACCTACACCAACCGGCCGATGAAGGGCGCGATCGTCCTGGACCTCGAGCCGATCAGCACGATCCCGGGCCCCGGCTCGCCGACGGCGAGCGCGCCGGAGAAGACTTCCGCGAAGGCCGCGGACAGGCCCGCCGCGAAGCCCGCGGTGGCCATCGTGACCCCGAAGGGCATTGCCTCGGCCGGCGCCGGCAACGGGCCGACGACGGTCGCCTCCGTGGACCGCGAGACGCAGAAGAGCCGGGACGACGTGCGCAGGCGCATCCTCCAGGAGGAGCTCGCGCAGGAGGAGAAGTCCCTCGCGGAAACGCGCAGCGCCCTCCTGCAGGAGCGGCAGAACCCGGCGCTCATCGCCGCGGTGCGCGTCGCCCAGGACGCCACCGACCCGACGCCCGCGCAGCAGGCCGAGATGCGCGCGGCGATCGACCGTGCCTCCGGACGCATCCGGGGGCTGCAGGCCACCGCCGCCGAGCAGGAAAAGAACATCGAGGCGATCAAGAAAGAGCTCGGCGCGCTGAAGCCCTAGCCTCGCGCAGTCTCCCCTTCCGGCAATCCCCTTCTGCCGACGCGCCAGCGCGCTTCGCTGGCGCGGCCATTGCTGCCCGCCTGGGCGGCGCGCGCGCATGACGGCGAGCTTCCCGGGCCTCGAGCTCCTCGCGACCGCCGTGCTCATGCTCGACGATCGCCTCCAGGTCACCTACGCCAACCCCGCCGCGGAGACGCTGCTCGCGCACGGGCGCAAGCACCTCATCGGCACGCCGCTCGCGCGCGTCCTGCCCGGCAACGAGCGCTTCCTCGCCCGCCTCGCGCAGGCGGTGGCCGACGACGCCGGCTTCAACGACAACGAGCTCGCCCTCGAGCTCGCCGGCCAGGGCGTCACGGTGCATTGCGTGGCCGTCCCCGTCGAGGAGGACGGGGCGCGGCTGCTCATCGAGCTGCGCGAGCTCGACCAGCAGATCCGCATCGCCCGCGAGGCGAAGCTCCTCGAGCAGCAGCAGGCCAACCGGGAGTTGATCCGCAACCTCGCCCACGAGATCAAGAATCCCCTGGGCGGCATCCGCGGCGCGGCCCAGCTCCTCGAGCGCGAGCTGCCCGACGCGGACCTGCGCGAGTTCACGCAGGTGATCGTGAAGGAGACCGACCGCCTGCAGTCGCTCATGAACCGCATGCTCACGCCGCACCGGCTGCCGCAGATCGAGATGCTCAACGTGCACGAGGTGATGGAGCGCGTGCGCACGCTGCTGCTCGCGGAGTACCCGCAGGGCCTCGTCGTCCGGCGCGACTACGACGTGAGCCTGCCGGACCTCCCGGGCGACAAGGAGAGCCTCCTCCAGGCCATCCTCAACGTGGCGAGGAACGCGGCCCAGGCGATGTCCGGGCGCGGCGAGATCGCCTTCCGCACCCGCATCGCCCGCCAGGTGACGATCGCCAGGGCGCGCTACCGCCACGCGATCGCCATCGAGATCGAGGACAACGGCCCCGGCGTGCCCGAGGAACTCGCCGGGAAGATCTTCTTCCCCCTGGTGAGCGGCCGCGACGGCGGCACCGGGCTGGGGCTCTCGCTCGCCCAGAACTACGTCCACCAGCACCACGGGCTCATCGAGTTCGAGAGCGTGCCGGGACGGACCTGCTTCAGGATCCTGCTGCCCGTCCGCAACGCCGCCGAGGCCGGTCTCGCCCGCCACTGACATGGAAAACGAACCCATGAACCCCGTCTGGATCATCGACGACGACC
This sequence comes from Betaproteobacteria bacterium, assembly GCA_003105245.1. GTDB lineage: Bacteria > Pseudomonadota > Gammaproteobacteria > Burkholderiales > Usitatibacteraceae > FEB-7. The sequence goes on from PQAI01000150.1 coordinate 2,218, forward strand.
GCTCGATCCGCTGGGTCTTCGAGAAGGCGCTCGCGCGCGAGGGCATCGGCTTTCGCACCTTCGGCACCGCCCGCGAGGCCCTCGAGCTCCTCGAGGAGGAGTCCCCGCAGGTCGTCGTGTGCGACATCCGCATGCCGGGCCTGACGGGCCTGGAGTTCATGCAGACGCTCAAGGAGCGCCTGCCGTCCACGCCCGTCATCGTGATGACGGCCTACTCGGACCTCGAGAGCGCGGTGGCCGCCTTCCAGGGCGGCGCCTTCGAGTACCTGCCCAAGCCCTTCGACGTCGACCACGCGGTGGAACTCGTGCGCCGGGCGCTGGACGAGGGCCGGCGGCGCTTCGAGGCGCCCGCGGAGGGCGGGGAGACGCCCGAGATCCTCGGCCAGGCCGCGGCGATGCAGGAGGTCTTCCGCGCCATCGGGCGGCTCTCGCAGTCGCACGCGACCGTGCTCATCACCGGAGAATCGGGAACCGGCAAGGAGCTCGTGGCGCGCGCCCTGCACCGCCACAGCCCGCGCGCGGGCCGGGCCTTCATCGCCATCAACACCGCGGCCATCCCCAAGGACCTGCTCGAGAGCGAGCTCTTCGGGCACGAGCGCGGCGCCTTCACCGGGGCGCAGGCCATGCGCCGCGGCCGCTTCGAGCAGGCCGAGGGCGGCACCCTCTTCCTCGACGAGATCGGCGACATGCCTCCCGACCTGCAGACGCGCCTGCTGCGCGTGCTCTCCGACGGGCAGTTCTACCGCGTGGGCGGCCACACGCCGATCACGGCCAACGTGCGCGTGATCGCCGCCACCCACCAGGACCTCGAGGCGCGCGTGCGCCAGGGGCTCTTCCGCGAGGACCTCTTCCACCGCCTGAACGTGATCCGCCTGAGGCTGCCGAGCCTGCGCGAGCGCCGCGAGGACATCCCCGCGCTCGCCCGCCACTTCCTCGCCAAGAGCGCGCGCGAGCTGGGCGTGGACGGCAAGCACCTCAGCGACGCCGCCGTGCAGTTCCTCTCGACGCGCGAGTTCCCCGGCAACGTGCGCCAGCTCGAGAACCTCTGCCACTGGCTGACGGTCATGGCCCCCGGCCAGGTCGTGGACGTGGCGGACCTGCCGCCCGAGGTGCGCGAGGAGGTGCCCGCCGGCTCCGCCCCGGGCGAGAGCGACTGGCGCGCCGCGCTCGAGCGCGAGGTCGCCGCGCGCCTTGCCCGCGGCGAGACCGGCATCGCCGAGGCCCTCACGCGCGACTTCGAGACCGCGCTCATCACGCGGGCGCTGGCCCACACCGGGGGACGGCGCATCGAGGCCGCGGGCCTGCTGGGCATCGGGCGCAACACCCTCACCCGCAAGGTCCAGGAGCTGCGGATCGACGCGAAGGAGTGAGCTCAGCGCCGCGCGAAGCGGCGGGCGAACTCGGGGGCGGGCAGCGCGGGGCTCGCGAAGAAGCCCTGGTACTCGTCGCAGCCCAGCGCGCGCAGGCTCTCGAACTGCGAGGCCGTCTCCACGCCCTCGGCGACCACCGCGAGCCTCAGGGAGTGGGCCATCGCGATGATGGCGCGCACGATGGCCTCGTCGTTCGCGTCCAGCCCGATGTCGCGCACGAACGAGCTGTCGATCTTGATCGCGTCCACCGGCAGCCTCTTGAGGTAGGAGAGCGACGAGTACCCGGTGCCGAAGTCGTCGATCGAGAGGCCCACGCCCATCTCCCCGAGCCGGTCCAGGAGCGCCGCCTTCTCCCCCAGGTTCTGCATGAGGATGCTCTCCGTGAGCTCGAGCTCGAGGCAGGCCGGCTCGACGCCGGCGCGCGAAAGGGCGCCTTCCACCGCGCGCAGGAGCCGCTCGCCGTCGGCCAGCTGGCCGACCGACAGGTTCACCGAGATCCGGAAGCCCTTGCCGAGGACCGCCTGCCACTCGCGAAGCTGCAGGCAGGCGCGCTCGAGCACCCACTCCCCGATGGGCACGATGAGGCCCGAGTCCTCGGCCACGTCGATGAACTTCTCCGGATCCAGCAGGCCGCGGCGCGGGTGCGACCAGCGCACCAGCGCCTCCACGCCCGTGAGGACGCCGTCGGCCATGCGCACGCGCGGCTGGAAGTGCAGCACCAGCTCGTTGCGGCGAAGGGCCAGGCGCAGGTAGTTCTCGATGGACAGGCGCTCCTGGGCGCGCAGGTTCATCTCGCCGGAGAAGAAGCGGTAGTTGTTGCGCCCCTTCTCCTTCGCGTAGTACATCGCGACGTCCGCGTGCTTCATGAGCGTGGCGCTGTCGCGCCCGTCGGCGGGGTAGAGGCTGATGCCGATGGAGCAGGAGGTGTTCAGGTGATGCGGCCCGATGAGCATGGGCTCGGCCATCGCCGCGATCATCTTCTCGGCCACCTGCTGCGCCCCCTCGTCGTCGGTTCCCCGCAGGTTCTCGAGGATCACCGCGAACTCGTCGCCGCCCAGGCGCGCCACGGTGTCGGAGGCGCGCACGCAGGCCGCCAGGCGCGAGGCCACGCCCTTGAGCAGCTCGTCGCCCACGTCGTGGCCCAGGGAGTCGTTGATGGTCTTGAAGCGGTCGAGGTCGATGAACATGAACGCGAAGCCCGTCCGGTTGCGCGCGGCGTTCACCACCGCCTGCTCCAGGCGGTCGTGCAGCAGCACCCGGTTCGGCAGTCCCGTGAGCCCGTCGCGGGTGGCGAGGTACTCGGCGCGCTCCTCGGCCTCCTTGCGCTTGGTCACGTTGGCGGAGGTGCCCGTCATGCGAAGCGCCCGGCCGCCCTCCCCGCGCTGCGTGACCCTGCCGCGCGCGTGCACCCAGACCCACTCGCCCGAGGCGTGGCGCACGCGGTACTCGCACTCGAACTCGTCGCTCACGCCCTGGACGGCGTTGGCCACCGCCGCGGCGTGCAGCTGCGCGTCGTCCGGATGGATGGCGGCGTTCGCCTCGTCCCAGTCGACCGTGGTCTCGCGGCCGCGCGTGCCGAGGATCCCGCCCCAGCTCTTGTCGAAGAAGATGCGGTTGGAGCGCAGGTCCCAGTCCCACAGCGCCAGCCGGGAGCCGGCGAGCGCCAGGTCGAGACGCTCCTTGGCGCGCAGCGTCTGTTCCTCGGCGCGCTTGGCTTCCGAGATGTCGCGGCCGAAGGCCATGACGCAGTTCTGGCCGCCCAGGCGAAGGGGCCGGCCCGTGAAGAGGTACGGGCGCGCGTGCCCGGCCTTGTCGACGATGCCGGCCTCGACGGTCACCTCGCGCGCCTCGTCGGCCACCGCGCGGATGGCGGCCTCTACCGCCGCGCGGTCCGGCTTCGCGATGAAGTCGAGCGCGCCCATGGCCGCGATCTCGCGGTCGGCATAGCCGGTCACCGCCTGCGTGCGCGCGTTCCAGCGCAGCATCTCGCCGGCGCGCGAGAAGACGAGGAACGCGCCGGGCAGGCTCTGGATCACGGCGTCGGAGAACTCGCGTTCGCGCGCGAGCTGCTCGTGCAGCGAGGCGGGGGACGCGCCATCGGCGCAGGCAACCGGCGGCGGCGCGGCCAGGCGCGCCTCCAGCCGCGCCATGGCGAGGGCGGCGAGGTTCTCGAGCGCGGTGCGCGCGGCGGGCTCGAGGCGGCGCGGCACGCGGTCGGCCACCGCGAGCACGCCCACCGCGTGGCCGTCCACGGTCACGAGCGGCACGGTGCACAGGAAGCGCAGCTTCGGTTCCCCGGACACCAGCGGGTGCGAGCGAAGCTCGCCCGCCGCCGCGTCCTCGACGACGCGCGTGGCGGGCGGGGCACCGGCCGTGCCGGCGATGCGGCGCGCGCCGGCGAGCTCGGCGAAGCCGATCCCCACGCCGGCCTTCACCCATTCGCGCCTGCCGTCGTCGAAGGCGAGCCAGGCCATGGGAACTCGCGCCGCCTCCTGCGCGCGGCGCGCGAGGTCGTCGAAGGCGGCCTCCGGGGGCGTGCCGAGGATCCGGTAGGCGGCCAGGCGCGCGAGCCTCTCCTCCTCCCGGACCGACAGGCGCGTGGCCAAGGCGGGCCTCAGGTCCCGATCTCGCAGACCACCGGCGCGTGGTCCGAGGGGCGCTCCAGCTTCCTGGGCTCGACGTCGATGGAGCAGGACCGGCAGCGCGAGGCGAGCGCGCGCGTGAGCAGGATGTGGTCGATGCGAAGGCCCATGTTGCGGCGGAASGCCGCCATGCGGTAGTCCCACCAGSTGTAGGACTTCTCCGGCTGCTCGAAGAGGCGGAAGGCGTCCGCGAGCCCCAGGCCGAGGAGCGCGCGCARCGCCTCGCGCTCGGGATCGCTCACSAGCACCTGYCCGCGCCAGGCCTCGGGATCGTGCACGTCGCGGTCCTCGGGGGCCACGTTGAARTCGCCCAGCAYGGCGAGCGGCCGGTCGCCGGCCATYTCGGTCGCGAGCCASGCCGCGAGCGCGGCGAACCAGCGCATCTTGTAGTCGTACTTCTCGGAGCCGACGCTCTGCCCGTTCGGGCAATAGACGCTCACGACGCGCACGCCGCCCACGTCGGCGGCGATCACGCGCTTCTGCAGGTCGGCGAACCCGGGGATGCCGCGCGTGATCGCGGACGGCTCCTCGCGCGCGAGGATCGCCACGCCGTTGTAGGTCTTCTGGCCGTCGTGCACCCAGCGGTAGCCCGCGGCCTCGATGGCCGCGGCCGGGAAGGCCGCGTCCTCGCACTTCGTCTCCTGCAGGCAGAGGGCGTCCGGGGCCTGGCGCGCGAGGAACTCCAGCAGGTGCGGCAGGCGCACCTTGAGGGAGTTCACGTTCCAGGTGGCGAGCTTCACGGCCGGTCGTCCTCCCGAAGGCCGGCGGCGATCGCGCGCGCTACTTCGGCGTGGCGGCCGTGTCCGGCGCGGGGGGTGCGGGCGGCGTCTGGGCCTTCGGGGGCGGCGCCGGCGGGCGCGGGGGCACCTGGCCCGGCAGCGCGGTTCGCGGGTAGCCCGCGCCGTCGAGGGCGGAGTGCCACGCGCCTTCCTCGTACCCCTTCACCTTGGCCGAGCCCACCGTGAGGACCGGGACCTCGGCCGCGCCCACCAGCTTCTTGAGCGTCTCGGCGTCGTCGGCGTTCGCCTGCGCGTCGCGCTCGCTGAAGGGAATGCCGCGCTTGGAGAGGAGCTCCCGGCCCTGCTTGCAGGGATCGCCGCAATCGGCCCCGGTGTAGAGCGTCACGGGCGACTTCTGCATCGCGACCTGGGTGGCGTAGGGAAGCTGCACGGCATCCGCCGCATAGCCGCCGCCCACGCGCTTCTGGGTGAGGTTCTTCTGGGGCTCGGGCGGGGGCGTGTCCGAGTAGTGGACCTTGCCGTTGCTGTCCACCCAGCGATAGACGTTGGCCTGCGCGGTCGCGAGCGCGGGCAGCAGCAGCGCCGCCGCGGCGATCACGGAAAGTCGGGTGCGAACGGGCATCGGTTCCTCCGTCAGGCGGTGGCTGTCATCCCATTATGCCGCAGGAGGGCGTCCATCCGGGGCTCGCGGCCGCGGAAGGCGACGAAGGACTCGAGGGCCGGGCGGCTGCCGCCCACGCCGAGCACCTCGTCGCGGAAGCGCGCCCCGGTCGCGGGATTGAGCACGCCCTCCTCCTCGAAGGCGCCGAAGGCGTCCGCGGACAGGACCTCGGCCCACTTGTAGCTGTAGTAGCCCGCCGCGTAGCCGCCCCCGAAGACATGCGAGAACTGGTTGGCGAACCGGTTCCAATCGGGCGGGTGCACCACGGCCACCTGGCGCCGCACGCGCTCGAGGAGCGCCTGCACGCTGTCGCCCGCGCGGTCGAAGTCGTGGTGCAGGTGCATGTCGAAGAGGGCGAACTCGATCTGGCGCACGAACTGCATCCCGCTCTGGAAGTTCCTGGCCGCGACCAGCTTGTCGAACAGGGCGCGCGGCAGCCGCTCCCCGGTGTCGCCGTTTCGCGACATGGGCGACACCACGTCCCACTCCCAGCAGAAGTTCTCCATGATCTGCGAGGGCAGCTCCACGGCGTCCCATTCCACGCCCGCGATACCCGACACGCCGAGGTCGTCGACGCGCGTGAGCAGCTGGTGCAGCCCGTGGCCGAACTCGTGGAAGAGCGTGATCACCTCGCGGTGGGTGAGGAAGGCGGGCTCGCCGCCCACCGGGGCGGAGAAGTTGCAGGTGAGGAAGGTGACCGGCGTCTGCAGCCGGCCGGCCAGCCGCCGCCGGTTCCTCGCGTCGTCCATCCACGCGCCGCCGCGCTTGCCCTCGCGGGCGTAGAGGTCGAGGTAGAACTGGCCCACGAGGCTTCCCGAGGCGTCCTCGATGGCGAAGAACTTCACGTCCGGGTGCCAGGCCTGGGCCGGGGCGGGCCGGACGCGCACGCCGTAGAGCGTCTCGATGACGCGGAAGAGCCCGGCGAGGACCGCGTCCTCCGGGAAGTAGCGCTTCACCTCGTTCTCGGAGAAGGCGTAGCGCGCCTGGCGCAGCTTCTCGCTCACCCAGGGGACGTCCCAGGCGCGCACTTCGTCGAGGCCGAGGTCGCCCCGCGCGTAGTCCACGAGCTCCGCCATGTCGCGCTCGGCGAAGGGCCTGGCGCGCCGGCCGAGGTCGTCGAGGAAGGCGATCACCTCCTCCGGCGAGCCGGCCATCTTGGTGGCGAGCGAGACCCCGGCGTAGGTGCCGTAGCCCAGGAGGGAGGCGACCTCGGCGCGCTTGTCGAGGATCGCGGCGATGAGGGGCGTGTTGTCCCACTCGGGCCTGCCGAACTCGGAGGCGCGCGTGACGTGGGCGCGGTACATGCGGCTGCGCAGCGGGGCGTGGTCCGCGTACTGCATCACCGGCAGGTAGCAGGGCATGTGCAGCGTGAGGCTCCAGCCCTCGCGCCCCTGCCGCGCCGCGGCCTGCCGGGCCGTCTCGACGACGTCGGCGGGCAGGCCGGAAAGCTGCGCCGGGTCGGTCACGTGCAGGGCGAAGTCGTTGGTCGCGTCGAGCACGTTGTCCTGGAAGCGCGAGGAGAGGGCCGCCAGTTCCTCCTGGAGCTTGCCGAAGCGCACCTTGGCGGCGGGTTCGAGCTCGGCGCCGCCGAGGCGGAAGTCGCGCAACTCGTTGTCCACCAGCCGGCGGCGCCCGGCGGGCAGCCGGGAAAATCCCGGCGAGGCGGCCAGCGCCTTGAAGCGGCCGTAGAGGCGCAGGTCCTGGGACTGCTCCGTGGAGAACTGCGTGACCCGCGGCAACGCGGCGTTGTAGGCCTCGCGAAGCGCCGGCGAATTCACGACGGCGTTCAGGTGCGACACCTGCGACCAGGCGCGCGCCAGGCGCTCGTTGGCCGTCTCCAGCGGCTCCACGAACCCCTCCCAGGCGGGCTCGCCCGGGGCGGTTGCCAGGCTCTCGATGGCCTCGCGGCCCTGCGCGACAAGGGACTCGATCGCGGGCAGCACGTGCTCGGGCCGGATGTCGGCGAAGCGCGGCAGGGACGAAAAGTCGGTGAGCGGGTTCTCCATGGGAATCCGTTCTGGTGGGGAAGAAGGGGTTTCAGCCGGGATAGACGACCCGGCCGTCGACGATCGTCGTCGTCACGCGTCCCGTGAGCTCCAGGCCCATGAAGGGGGAATTGCGCCCCTGGCTCGCCAGCGCCTCGCGCGTGACCACCCACGGGCATTGCGGGTCGAAGAGGCAGAGGTCGGCAGGGCTGCCCGGCGCGAGACGGCCCGCCTCGATGCCGAGCACCGCCGCGGCGCGGGAGGTGGCGGCCGCCAGCGTCGTGGCGAGCGGCAGCTTCATCTCGGCGCCCCACTTCAGGACGAGCGGCAGGAACACCTCGAGGCCCGTGGCGCCGGGCTCGGCCTCGCCGAAGGGGACCAGCTTCGCGTCGTCGTCCACGGGCGTGTGGTCGGAGCACACCGCGTCGATGGTGCCGTCGGCCAGCGCGCGGCGCAGCGCGTCGCGGTCCGAAGGGTCGCGCAGCGGCGGCACCAGGTTCATGTGGGCGTTGAAGTCGCCGGCGTCGCGGTCGCACAGGTGCAGGTGGTGCACGCCCACGTCGCAGGTCACCGGCAGCCCGCGGGCCTTGGCCGCGGCCACGAGGGCCACGCCGCGCGCGGTGGAAAGCCGCGCGAGGTGCACGCGCGCGCCCGTCGACTCCGCGAGCTCGAGGATCGCGTGCAGGGCCACGGTCTCGGCCACGGCCGGCAGCGGCGGAAGCCCCAGCCGCGTGGCCACCTCGCCCTCGTGCGCCACGCCGCCGTGCGCGAGGTGCGAATCCTGCGGCCGAAGCCACACCGCGTGCCCGAAGGTGGCCGCGTAGCGCATCGCCTGCAGCAGCACGTTCAGGTCGGTGAGCGGCGCGTCCGCCTGGAAGAAGGCCACGCACCCGGCCTCGGCGAGCTGGCCCATCTCGGCGATCTTCTCGCCCTTCAGGCCCAGGGTGAGCGCCCCCAGGGGAAAGACGCGCGAGCGCATGAGGCTGCCGGCGCGGCGCTTGAGCATCTCGACCAGCCCCGGCTCGTCGAGCGGCGGGTCGGTGTCGGGCGGGCAGGCGAGCGAGGTGACGCCGCCGGCGACCGCGGCCTGCATCTCGGACTCGAGCGTGGCCCGGTACTCGAAGCCCGGCTCGCGAAGGCGCGCCGAGAGGTCCACCAGGCCGGGGCAGGCCACGAGCCCCTTCGCCTCGATGGTGCGCTCCGCGCGGAAGCCGTCGGGGGCCGCGCCCAGGGAGGCGATCCTGCCGTCGGCGATGTGGATGGTCGTGTTCTCGTCGCGGCCGCTCTGCGGGTCCACGACGCGCGCGTTCCGGATCTCGAGTTTCATCGGTCGTTCCCGGCGAGGATGGCCATCACCGCCATGCGCACGGCGATGCCGAAGGTGACCTGCGGCATGATCACGGAGTGGGTCCCGTCGGCCACGCCCGAGTCGATCTCCACGCCGCGGTTGATGGGGCCCGGGTGCATCACGATCGCGTCGGGCTTCGCGAGCGCGAGCTTCTCGGGGGTGAGGCCGTAGGTCTTGTTGAACTCGCCGGCGGAGGGCAGGAGCGGCCCGCTCATGCGCTCGTTCTGCAGCCGCAGAGTGATCACCACGTCGCAGTCGCGAAGCCCGGCGGCCACGTCGTGGAAGACGCGCACGCCGAGGCGCTCCACGTCCTTCGGCAGGAGGGTCTTGGGCCCGACCACGCGCACTTCCGGCACGCCCAGGGTCGTGAGGGCGTGGATCTGCGAGCGCGCCACGCGCGAGTGCAGCACGTCGCCCACGATCGCCACGACCAGGCGCGAGAAGTCCTGCTTGTAGTGGCGGATGGTGTACATGTCGAGCAGCCCCTGCGTGGGGTGCGCGTGCCGGCCGTCGCCGGCGTTCACCACGTGCACGCCCGGCTTCACGTGCCGCGCGATGAGGTGCGGCGCGCCCGCCTCCGCGTGCCGGACGACGAACATGTCGGCGTCCATGGCCTGCAGGTTCCAGACGGTGTCGAGGAGCGTCTCGCCCTTGGCGGTCGAGGAGGAGCCGATGTTGAGGTTGATCACGTCGGCCGACAGGCGCTTGGCGGCGATCTCGAAGGTCGTGCGGGTGCGCGTGGAGTTCTCGAAGAAGACGTTGAAGATCGACTTGCCGCGCAGCAGCGGCACCTTCTTCACTTCTCGCTCGTTCACGCTCACGAACTGCGCGGCCGTGTCCAGGATGTGCAGGATGAGGCTGCGCGGCAGGCCCTCCGTCGTGAGCAGGTGCACCAGGCGGCCCTGGGAGTCGAGCTGGAGGTTCGCGCTCATGCCGGCCTCCGCACCGCGGCCAGGCGCAGGCGCCCGCCCTCGTTGGTGAGCACGAGCTCCTCGCCCGGATCGATCTCGACGAAGGCGCCGGTGTAGTCGGGGGCGAAGGGCAGCTCGCGGCCGCCGCGGTCGGCGAGCACCGCCAGGCGCACGCTCCTCGGACGGCCGAAGTCCCAGAGCTCGTTCAGCGCCGCGCGCACGGTGCGGCCCGTGTGCAGCACGTCGTCCACCAGCACGATGTCGCGCCCCTCGACCTCGAAGGGCAGGTGGCTGCGGCGAGCCTCGCGGTGCAGGCCGATGCGGCCGAAGTCGTCGCGGTGCAGCGTCACGGCGAGGAGCCCCAGCGGGGTCTTCAGGCCGAGGGCGCGGTGCAGGCGCTCGGCCACCCAGGCGCCGCCGGTGTAGATGCCGACGATGCCCGCGTCGGGCGCGGTGACGGGCTTCATCCGGGCGACGAGCGCCTCGAGCAGGCGCTCGGGTTCAGGAAGGGGTGCGGCCATGGGGGGATTCCGGTCGGTGGAGTTCGTCAAGGTAGCTCTGCAGGATCAGCGTGGCGGCGTGGGCGTCGAGGTCGCCCTTGGCCGTGCCCCGGGCGCCGGCCTCGCGCAGGCGCGCGGCGGCCTCCGCCGAGGTGAGGGTCTCGTCCACGAAGGCCACGGGCAGCCCGAAGCGGGCGCTCAGCCGGCGGGCGAACTTGCCGGCGAGGCGGGCCACCTCGTGCTCGCCGCCGTCGCGGTGGCGCGGAAGGCCCACCACGAAGCCCGCGGGATGCCACTCCGCCACGAGGCGGGCGATGGCGGCGAAACGGGCCTCGGTGGCCTCCTCGGCGATGGCGGCGATGGGGTGCGCGAGCCGCGTGGCCGTCTCGCCCACCGCCACGCCCAGGCGCTTCTCGCCGAAATCGAAGCCGATGAGGGTGCCGGAAAGGGCGGGCGCGTCGGCGGCTCCGGGGCTCACGCGTGCCCCGCCTCTTCGGAGAGGTTCCCGGGAGTGACGCCCAGCGCCCCGAGCGCCGCGTCGTAGCGGCCCTCGGGCGGCACGCGGAAGATGACGTCCAGGTCGGCGCTCACCGTGAGCCAGCCGTTGCGCTTGATCTCGTCCTCGAGCTGCCCGGGCGCCCAGCCCGCATAGCCCAGCGCCACGAGGCGGTCGGACGGGCCCTCGCCGCGCGCCATCGCCTCGAGGATGTCGCGCGAGGTGGTGAGGCCGATCTCTCCCACGGGAAGCGTCGAGCGCCACTCGCCCAGCGGGCGGTGCAGCACGAACCCGTGCTCCAGCTGGACCGGGCCGCCGAAGAAGACCGGCTGCGAGGCGAGCGGCTCGTCGTCCAGCTCGATCTCCACCTGGCGGAAAAGGGTGCCCAGGGTCACGTCCGTGGGACGGTTCACCACGAGGCCCAGCGCGCCGCGCTCGTTGTGCTCGCAGATGAAGGTGAGGCTGCGGGAAAAGTTCGGGTCGACCATGCCGGGCATGGCGATGAGGAAGTGGCTCGTGAGGTTGATCGTTTGCATTTGCCACCGACCCCATATTCTAATTCGAACGCCCCCCCGCTGCCATCGCGGAGGGGGCGATYTTCGCCCCTGGAAGGACCGTGATCGCGTACGACCGCTCCCTCTTCTGGTTCCGCCGCGACCTGCGCGACACCGACAACGCCGGYCTCTACCACGCCCTCGCGTCGTCGCGGCAGGTCTGGTGCGCCTTCGTGTTCGACCGCGAGATCCTCGATCCGTTGCCCGCGCGCGCCGACCGGCGCGTGGAGTTCGTGCGGGAGAGCCTCGTGGAGCTTCGCGAGGCCCTGCGCCGGCGCGGCGGCGACCTGCTCGTCCTGGACGGCCGCGCGCGCGACGAGATACCGGCGCTCGCCGGGCGCCTGGCGGCCGACGCCGTCTTCGCCAACGAGGACTACGAGCCGTCCGCCCTCGACCGCGACGCGGCCGTGGGCCGCGCCCTCGAGGCCGGCGGACGCAGGCTCCACCTGGCCAAGGACCAGGCGATCTTCGCCCGCGACGAGATCCTGACGCGAACGGGCGGGCCCTTCTCCGTGTTCACGCCCTACAAGCGCGCGTGGCTCGCGAAGGCCGACGACTACTACCTGAAGTCCTACCCCGTCGAGAGGCACGCGGCGAACCTCGCCCCGGCGGGATACGGCACGCCGGTGCCGACGCTGGAGGCGCTCGGATTCGCGCCCACCGACCTCGCATCGCTGAAGGTCGCTGCCGGCATGGCGGGGGCGGAGCGCCTGTTCGCGGACTTCGAGGCCCGCATGCCCCGCTACGCCGCGGCGCGCGACTTCCCCGCGGTGAAGGGCGTGTCCTACCTGTCGGTTCACAACCGCTTCGGCACGATCTCCATCCGCCGGCTCGCGCGGGCTGCCTGGCTCGCCCGCGGCGAGGGGCCCGCCACGTGGCTTTCGGAGCTGGCATGGCGCGACTTCTACTTCCAGATCCTCTGGCACCATCCGCACGCGGCCACGGGCGCCTTCCGGCGCGGGTACGACGCCATCGCCTGGCCCGGGACGGATGCGCACTTCGCGGCGTGGCAGGAGGCGCGCACGGGCTATCCCATCGTGGACGCGGCCATGCGCCAGCTCGAGCGCACGGGCTGGATGCACAACCGGCTGCGCATGGTCACGGCCTCCTTCCTGGTGAAGGACCTGCTCCTCGACTGGCGCCGCGGCGAGAGGCACTTCGCCGACCGGCTGCTCGACTTCGACCTCTCCGCCAACAACGGAGGCTGGCAGTGGGCGGCCTCCACCGGCTGCGACGCGCAGCCCTGGTTCCGCATCTTCAACCCGGTGGCCCAGTCGGAGCGGTTCGACCCGCAGGGCCGCTTCATCCGCCGCTACCTGCCCGAGCTCGCGCGCGTGCCCGACCGTTTCGTGCACGCGCCGTGGACCATGCCGCCGGCGGAGCAGGAGGCCGCGGGCTGCGTGATCGGGCGCGACTATCCCGCCCCGATCGTCGACCACCCGGCGCAGCGCGAGCGGGCGCTCGCGCTTTTCAAGGCCGCGCGACCCTAGTAGCGCGCGGCGGCGAAGCGCCCGTACTGGTTGCCCGACGGCGACCAGGTCCGCAGGTAGCCCGAGAAGCCGTGCTGCGTCACCTCGAAGTCGGCGATGTCGAAGGTGCCCGACTCGCCCCCGGCGCAGGTGAACTGGCCCGCGATGCGCGCGAAGCGCCCCACCGGCGTGCGCGTGCCGCGGTACTCGCAGGTGCCCTGCGGATCCTCGATCCGCAGGAACGCGGTGCTCCCCACCACGTGGACGAGGACCTCGGCCCCGAACTGGCGGGTGCCGTAGGGGGGGCCCTCCGGCAGGCTCTGGCGCAGGCTGAAGGAGCCGAGGTACATCGTGCCGAGATCGGGCACCGAGAAGCTCATGCGCACCACGTCGCGCGAGAACGACACGCCCTCCGCCGTGTAGCTCAGGTTCAGCCGCGCCTCGGGACGCGGCTCGATCACGATCTGCCCGACCGGCTGCAGGGCGACCTGCGCCGGATCGAACGGGCCGCCCAGCCAGGGCCCCGTCGCGCGGTAGAGCGTGCCGCGGAAGGCGGGGCTCCCGGAGGCGTCGAGCGCGAACACGCGGGCGTCGGAGGCGAAGTACCAGGTGGGCTTGCCGTCCGGGCCGTAGACGAAGAGGGTGACGAAGGCCGTCTCGCCCTGCTGGGCGATGTTCATGCCCCAGCCGCTCTCCTGCGGATTCCACCAGAGGTCCGAGTAGTCGTTGCCCACGGTGGCAGGCACCGTGGCCGCGCCGGCCGACAGGGCCAGCGCCGCGACGGCCGTGGCGGCCGCCGTTCGTATTGCAGTCATTGCAGTCTCCCGATGCATGGATGGATGGCAGGATGGCCCGCCGGGCGACGCGGCGCCACGGGCGCGCGACGAAGCGCGGTTCTCGCGCCCCGAAGCGCGCCCGGAAGGGCCGCGGGAGCGCCACTGTGCCGCCACGGGCCGGCTTCGCGCCAAGACGATTCGCGTGATACCTTTTCGGCATGGCCCCGCGCTTCGACCTGCGCCAGCTGCGCTACTTCGTCGCCGTCGCCGACTGCGGCAGCTTCCGCGCGGCCGCCGAGCGGCTGCACGTCTCGCAGCCCCCGCTCAGCCGGCAGGTGGCCGAGCTCGAGCGCGCCCTGGGGGCGCGCCTCCTGGACCGCAGCGCTTCCGGCGTCACGCTCACGCCGCAGGGGCGAATCGCCTTCGCGCGCGCCGAGGCCCTGCTGCGCGACGCGCAGGCGCTGGGCGATGCGCTCGCCGCCGCGCGGGAACCGGCCGGCCGCGGGCTTCGCGTCGGGGTGACGATGGCGGTGACGGTCGGCGACCGCGCGCGCGTGGCGCGCGCGTGGCAACGCGCCCTGCCGGGGGTGGCGATCGAGATCGTCCCCGGCCCCTCGCGCGACCTCGTTCCGGCGCTCAAGGCGGGCCGGCTGGACTTCGCCCTCCTGGGGCTTCCCGGCAACGTCGCCGGCCTCCAGACGCGGGAGGTGCAGTCGAGCCGCCTCGTGGCCGCGCTCCCCGCGGGGCATCGGCTGGCCCGCCGCCGCCGCGTCTCCCTCCTCGACGTGACGGACCTGCCGCTCTTCTGGAACCCGCGGTCCTTCAATCCCGCCTACCACGACTTCTGCACGCGCCATTTCCGCGCGATCGGCTACCGGCCCCAGGTGATCACCGTGGAGCCCGGGCAGATCCAGACGCTCGAGCGCATCGCCGCGGGCGAGGGCTGGACGATCACCAACGGGGCCACGCTCGCGGTGCGCGTGAAGGGGGTGGCCTGGCGGCCGCTCGCGGAGGGCGAGGCGCTCGCGGTGCGCGTGGCGGCCGCCTGGAACGGCCCCGACGAGGACGGGCGCTTCGGGCGCCTGGCGGCCGTGGCCGCCAGGCTCCTCGAAACGGGCCGGCGTTAGCCGCCGATGTGCTTCTTCAGGAAGCGCTCCATCGCCTCGTAGAACTCGAAGCGGTTCTCCTCGTTGCGGAAGCCGTGGCCCTCGTTGTCCTTCACGAGGTACTCGACCTCGACGCCGCGCTTCCTCATCGCCTCGACCATCTGGTCGGACTCGCTCTTCACCACGCGCGGGTCCTTGGCGCCCTGGGCGATGAGCAACGGCGCCTTGATCCTGTCGGCGTGGAACACCGGGGAGGCGGCCTTGAGCATCGCCTCGTCCTTCTCCATGTGGCCCACCATCTCCTGGAGCATCTCGAGGTAGGGCTTCCAGTAGGGCGGAATGGCCTTGAGGAACGTGAGCAGGTTGGACACGCCCACGTAGTCCACGCCGGCGGCGTAGAGGTCCGGCGTGAATGCGAGACCCGCCAGCGTGGTATAGCCGCCGTAGCTTCCCCCGTAGATCGCGACGCGCTTCGGATCGGCGATGCCCTCCTTGACCAGCCACTGGACGCCGTCGGTCACGTCGTCCTGCATCGCCCGGCCCCACTGCTTGAAGGAGGCCTCCCAGAACTTGCGTCCGTAGCCGGTGGAGCCGCGGAAGTTCATCTGGAAGACGGCGTAGCCGCGGTTGGCCAGGAACTGGACCTCGGGGTTGAAGCGCCAGGAGTCGCGGTACCACGGGCCGCCGTGGGGGTTCACCACCACCGGCAGGTTCTTCGCCGCCACGCCCCGGGGCAGGGTCAGGTAGCCGTGGATCGTGAGCCCGTCGCGCGAGGTGTACTTCACCGGCTTCATCTCCGCGAGCTCCTGCTCCGGCAGCCAGGGCGAGATGTCGGCCAGGAAGTCGAGCTTGCCGGTGGCCTTGTCGAACACGTAGCGCTTGCCGCGCGTGCGGTCGCTCGTGGTCGCGACGATGTACTTGTCCTCGGCCCGGTTGCGCGAGACGAAGGAGATCTCGTAGCCCGGCAGCTTCGCCTGCACCGCGGCGAACATCTCCTCGGTCTCCTTGTCCAGGAACTTGCGCTCGTCCTTCCACGTGGTGTAGTTGGCCGTCGTGAGCACCTTGCGCTTGCGCGACCAGCCGAGCTGGGAGACGTCGACGTCGGAGTGCTCGAAGACGAGCTCGGTCTCCTTCGCCGTGGCGGGGTCGAAGACGAAGAACGCGGCCTTGTCGCGGCCGCGGTTGGAGGCCACGTAGAGGCGCTTGTTGTCGAACGTGAAGAGCAGCGGAAAGAGCGTCTCGCGGAAGTTCGTCGTGAGGATGGACTTGAAGGGATCCTCCTCGCGCTCGCGGTACAGGAGCGACTGGTTCACGCCGTCGGTGGTGAGGGCCACGCGCAGCTTGCCGTCGTGGTCGGTCATCCACCCGGTGATGTTGCCCGGGTTCTGGGCGATGAGCTTCTCCTCGCCCGTCTTCACGTTGACGCGGAAGACGTCGAAGACGCGCGCGTCGCGGCGGTTGTGGGAGAGGATCACGTGGTCGGGATCGTCCTCGAGGATGTCCACGACGTTCGCCTTCACCTTCTCGCCCGGCGTGAGGTCCTTGAGGTCGCCGCCCGAGAGGTCCACGGAGACGACGTGGAAGTTCTCGTCGCCGCCGAAGTCCTTGGCGTAGATGATGCGCTCGCCCTTCCAGCCGTAGCCCGCGAGGTCGCGCGCCGTCTCCGCCGTCACGCGCTTCGCCTCGCCTCCCGCGAAGGGACGGACGTACACGTTCAGGCGCCGCTCCCACGGCGCGAGCCAGGAGAGGTACTTGCCGTCCGGCGAGATCTGGTGCGCGGCCTGCTCCGGGTTGCGGAAGAAGTCGCGCATGGGGACCGTCTTGGCCGGGGCGCTCAGGGCCGGGACCGGGGCCAGGGCCGCGGCGGCCACGGCCACCGCGGCCGCGAGGGACTTCACGAGGGACATGGGTTCTCCTTTTGGGGGACGGGTTGGGACTTCCGGCGGGATCGGCCGGCACGGAAGCGACGTTGCGGCAATGGGGCGCGATTGTCGCGGATCGGGCGACGAAATGCACGCCCCGGGGTGCGAAACGGCGGCGAAGGGGCCTATTCGGCCGACAGCTGGTCGGACCGGGTGAAGGTCCAGGTGCGGGTGATGTAGAGGATGTCCGTATCGGCGCGGATCGCGTCCGGGAAGCGGTCGAAGGGCGCGGCGAGGCGCACGATGCGAAGCGCGGCCTGGTCGAGCACCTTCTGGCCCGAGGAGCGGTTGATCTCGACGGACTCCACCTCGCCGTCGGGCTTGAGGCCCACGGTGAGCTGCAGCGACCCGTAGAGCTTGCGGCGGCGGGCCTCCTCGGGATAGTTGAGGTTTCCCACGCGCTCGATCTTCAGCCGCCAGTTGTCCACGTACATCGCGAAGCGGTACTCGGCCGCGCGGGCGCCCACGAACTTCTTGCGCGGGCGCTCCTGGTAGGCCTGGTAGTCGCGGCGGATCTGCGCCTCCAGGCGCTGGATCTCCAGGCTCTTCTCGATCAGGTCCTGGGCCGTCTTGTCGGAGGCTTCCTTGCGGTCGGTGACCGGGTCTGACGGGGCGACCGCCGCCTGCGACTTGAGCCGGGTCATGAGCTCGGCGGCCTCGCGCTCGAGCTGCTGCACGCGGGTCTGCGCCTGCTTGAGCTCGGGGGCGCTCTCCCGGCTTTCCATGACCGGGAAGGGGCTGGAGGCGCGGCGCTTCTGGTCGGTGTTGCCGCCGCCGTCGAGGTTGGCCTGCGCCAGCGCGTCCGCCTTCTCGGGCCGGGTGGCCGATTTCGCGTTCACCAGCACGACGTCGAGCACGTTGTGCGGCGCCGGCATCCCGCGCGGATCGGGCACCTTGAAGCCCAGCCCGACGATGGCGAAGGCGTGGAAGGCGATGGAGCCCACGAGCGCCACCTGCATGGAGGCGACGAGGCCGAACCGCTCGAGGAGGTAGTCGGAGAAACGCAGGAGCGCGTCGGGGGGAGTCTGCCTCAGTTGCATCGGCAGGCGCGGGGTCGCTCGGGCGTGCGGAACATGAGCCCGAATGATAGCAGCGCCTACCCGCCGAGGGGCCCGCCGGCGTAGCGGCAGGGGAGGTTCACCTCCCAGTAGTCGGGCTCGCCGAAGGCCACCCGGACCCGGTCCCCGGGCGCGCAGGGCGGCAGGCCGATGGCCCGGCAGATCAGGGGAATGCCCTCGAGGCGCACCAGCTCGTCGCGCACGATGGCGGCGTCGGCCCCCTCCAGCCCCTCCTGCGCGATCCAGCGCAGGCACCAGTAGCGCTCGAGTTGGCGCTGGTGCTCGGCGTAGGCCTCGTAGGCCGTCTCGAACTCGCGCGCCGCGGCCGCCAGTTCGTCGCGCGAGTAGGGGGCGGGCTCGCCGCGCAGCAGCGCCACGAGCTGGCGCTGGTTGGCGAGGTCGGAGAATCGCCGGAGCGGCGAGCTGGACCAGGCGTAGTGCGACACGCCCAGCCATTCGTGCGCGCCCGGCTCGACCTCCATGCGCGTCTTGATGCCGCGCTGGTTGCGGTAGATGGCCGGCATGGAGGCCTCGGCCAGCGCGCGTCCCCAGGTCGCGTTCACGTGGATCATGAGCTCGGAGACGAGCACGTCGATGGGCGTGCCGCGGCGCCGGGGCTCGATCGCCACGCGGCCGCCGTCGACGCGGAAGGTGTAGTCGAGCTTCTCCGTTTTTTGTTTGCCGGCTCGTTCCTCGACCACGTCGCCCGCCCCGCGCGCGGCGCGCAGCTTCCTCGCGAGCCGCCAGAGCAGCAGGAGGTCCTCGCCGTGCGAGCCCTCGACCACGCCCGCCGCGAGCGATTCCTCGTGCAGCCGGGTCTCCAGCTCCGCGATGCGCAGGTTCGTGGCGATGGCCACGCGTTCGAGCCGCGACTCGGTGCCCGCGATCTCCAGCGTGTCGGGATCCACGTCGAGGTAGAGCGAGGCGGCGGCCACCTCCCGCCCCTCGCCCAGGGTGGCCTCGGCGATGGCAGCCTCGGGCAGCATCGTGATCTTGCCGCCCGGGAAGTACACCGTGGACAGGCGCTCGCGCGCGATGGCCTCCAGCGCGTGGTCGCGCCCGAAGAAGAGCGCGGGCGCGGCGATGTGCACGCCCACGCGAAGGCGCCCGTCGGCCAGGCGCTCCACCGAGAAGGCGTCGTCGATCTCGGTGGTCTCGTGGTCGTCGATGGAGAAGGCGGGCGACGCCGCCTGCGGCAGGTCCCGCGGCGCCGCGACCGGCGCCACGTCGGGAAAGCCGAGGCCCGACGGGAAGAACTCGAAGGCAAAGCGGCGCAGGAAGTATTCCTCGGGCCCGGCCAGGGCGCCGATCCTCGCCAGCAGCTTCGGCGGCGCGAGCCCGGCCTGCGTGGCGGCCTGGTCGAGCGCTCGCCACTCGAGCGACATCTTGTCCGGCTTGAAGAGGAGCGCGTCGAGCCGCGCCGCGAGCTCGGGCGGCACCGTTCCCGAGGCGAGCGAGGCGGTCCAGGCATCCACCTGCTCCTGCTGCCGGCGCTTCTTCTCCAGGCCGGCGAGCGCCGCCCTGAGGTTCTCCTCGGGGGCGGCCTGGTAGCGGCCCTTTCCCCGGCGGTAGAAGTACATGGGGCTCGCATGCAGGGCGAGCGCGACGGCCGC
Organism: Betaproteobacteria bacterium; assembly: GCA_003105245.1. Taxonomy (GTDB): domain Bacteria; phylum Pseudomonadota; class Gammaproteobacteria; order Burkholderiales; family Usitatibacteraceae; genus FEB-7. Next base: position 21,369 of record PQAI01000150.1, read on the forward strand.
GGCCTCCAGCGGCGCCGGGGGGTGGCCGAAGTACTCCTGCGCGAGGTCGGCGAAGCCGAATTCCTGCGCGCCGCAGACTTCCCACAGGAACTTCGGGTCGAGCGCCTCGGCGCGCGACTGCGCCTCCTGCATGAAGCCGGAAAGCGCCTGGCCGTCGAAGCGCAGGAGCACGGCGCTCGCCTTCACCTTGGAGCGCTTGCCGTGGGCGGCCTCGACCTGGAAGGCCGCGCCCGCCTCCGACAGGATGGTCCCGACGCGGAACGCGCCGTCCTCCTCGAAGAGCACCTGCTTCATGGCCCCGACCTCGCGGGGGCCGGCGCTTCCTCCCGCGCCCACGCCACGATGTCGGGAACGAACTCCGGGAAGCTCGAGAGCGCGTGGTCGCCGCCCTGCACCACCGACTGGAAGGCGCCCGCGTAGTACGCGACGGCCTCGCGGTAGTCCAGCACCTCGTCGCCGGTCTCGACGATGAGCCAGTAGCGCCCGGGTTGCGTGATCGCCGGGGGATCCATCGCGGCGAGTTCCGCCACGTGCTCGCGCGTGAGGTCGAAGCGCTCGCCGGTGTAGAGGTTCTCCTGCGGGCCGACGTAGCGGCCGAAATGGCGCTGCGGGTGCACGGCCGGGTTGAGCGCCACGGCKCGGCATCCCGCCCGCTCGGCCGCGACGGTGGCGTAGAAGCCGCCCAGCGAGCTGCCCACCACCAYGAGGTCCTCGCGCCGCCGCGCCCCGCACAGCCGGTGCACCTCCGCGATGGCGCGCGCGGGCCGGTGGTGCAGCGCGGGCACGAGGTACTCGATCTCCGGCGCCTGGCCGCGCAGGTAGTCGCCCAGCATCACCGCCTTGCGCGAGGCCGGCGAGCTGATGAAACCGTGCAGGTAGAGGATCGTCTTCAAGTCGTTCCCGCGAGCCCGAGGGTGCCGCGCGCGAGCTCGACCACGTCGCCACCGACGCGGATGGCATCCGCGGTCACGGAGAGGAACAGCGTGGAGGGGCGGCGGACCTCGTCGCCCTGCGAGACCGTTCGGACGAGCGACTCGCCCGGGCGCGTGGCGCGGAACCATCCCCCCAGGTTGGCGCAGGCCGATCCCGTGGCCGGGTCCTCGAGGATGGCCGGGCCGCTCGGGAAGAAGAAGCGGGAGACCACGCTCGCCTTCGCGTCGCCCTCGTCGGCGAACACGTAGGCCATGCTCTGCCCGTCCTCGCTCTTGAGGCGCGAGAAGGCGTCGGGCCGGGGGCGGGTGCGGCGCACCGCCTCGACGCTCGTCACCGGCACCATGAGCTGCTCCTTGCCCGCGTTCACCCACAGGGGACGCCCGGCGATGTCGCCCTCCGCCAGCCCGAGGATGGCGGCGAGCTCCGCGCGCGGCTCCCCGACCTCGCGCCAGCGCGGCGCGTTCGCCGAGAGCGTCCAGCGGTCGCCCGCGGCCGACACGGGGATCACGCCCGCCTTCATCTCGAGGGTGATCGCGTCGGCCGTCCCGAGGAGCGAGCGCACGACGTGCGCGGTGCCCAGCGTCGGGTGGCCCGCGAAGGGCATCTCGTAGGACGGCGTGAAGATGCGCACCCGCGCCGTCGCCCTGTCCGAGGGCAGGACGAAGGTCGTCTCGGAGAGGTTGAACTGGCGGGCGAGGGCCTGCATCGTGGCGTCGTCGAGTCCGCCGCCGTCCTCGAAGACGCAGAGCGGGTTCCCCGTGAGGCTCGCGCCGCGGGTGAAGACGTTGACGATGCGAAAGGCGAGCGGGGTCATCGGGCGGGCTCCTTTGCGGCGAGTCGCGCGAGCAGCCGGGCATGGATGCCGCCGAAGCCGCCGTTGGACATGACGAGGACGTGGTCGCCGGGCCGCAGCACGTGGCCCAGCGCCTCCACCATCGGGTCGAGGTCGGAATAGGTGGCCGCGCGCGTGGAGAGCGCCGCGAGCGACTCGGCCGGATCCCATCCGAGGCCGTTGGCGTAGCAGTAGACGAGGTCGGCGCCCGCGAGGCTTTCGGCTAGGCGCCGGCGCATGGCGCCGAGCTTCATGGTGTTGGACCGCGGCTCGAAGACGGCGACGATGCGCGCCCCGTCCACGCGCTTGCGCAGTCCCGCGATGGTGGTCTCGAACGCGGTGGGGTGGTGGGCGAAATCGTCGTACACCGTGATCCCGTTCACGGTGCCGCGCACCTCCATTCGCCGCTTCACGCCCTGGAACCGGGACAGCGCGTCGATCCCGGTGGCCAGCGG
>PQAI01000151.1 GCA_003105245.1 Betaproteobacteria bacterium
TCCTCATAGAAAACACAGCTAGGTCGCGCCGGAAGGGGGGAGGCATGGAAGTGGCTTCGGGAAAGGCCGCACTGGTGCTCGCGGGCGGAGGCGCGCGCGCCGCCTACCAGGTGGGCGTGCTGCAGGCGCTCAAGGAGATGCTGCCCGACCCGACCGTCAACCCCTTCCCCATCATCACCGGGACCTCCGCGGGCGCCGTCAACGCGGGCGCGCTAGCCTGCCACGCCGACGACTTCGGTCGCGCCGTGGACAACCTCCTCGACGTGTGGCGCCATTTCGAGCCGCGCCACGTCTACCGGGCCGACGTCGCGGGTGTCACCGCCAACAGCTCGCGCTGGATCGCCGGGCTCTTCTTCGGCGCGTTCCTGCGCGACCGGCGCATCTCGCTGCTGGACAACCGGCCGCTGGCGGCGCTGCTCGCGCGCAAGCTCGAGTTCGCGCGCATCGGCGACAACATCGCCAAGGGGGCCCTCGACGCGGTGGCCATCACCTGCTCGGGCTACACCTCGGGGCAGAGCGTGAGCTTCTTCGAGGGCGCGGCGCACATCGCCGGCTGGAAGCGCTCGCAGCGCGTGGGCATCCGCTCCAGGATCCGGGTCGAGCACCTGATGGCCTCGGCCGCCATTCCCTTCCTCTTCCCCGCCTACCACCTCAACCGCGAGTACTTCGGCGACGGGTCCATGCGCCAGATCGCCCCCGTGAGCCCCGCGCTGCACCTCGGCGCCGACCGCGTGGTGGTCGTGGGCACGGCGCGCATCCGCAACGAGGACCCGGAGCGCACCCGCGGCGAGACCTACCCCACGCTCGCGCAGGTGGCCGGCCACGTCATGAACTCGATCTTCCTTGACAGCCTCGCGGTGGACATCGAGCGGCTCGAGCGCATCAACCGCACGATCAGCGCCGTCCCGCCGGAACGGCTGCGCCAGCTGGGGCTCACGCTGCACCACGTCGACGTGCTGGTGATGACGCCCTCCGAGCCGCTCGACGCGATCGCGGTGCGCCACGTGCGCAGCCTCCCGGCGCCGATCCGCTTCCTCCTGCGCAGCGTCGGCGCCATGCGCCGCGGCGGCGCCAACCTCGCGAGCTACCTGCTCTTCGAGCAGGGCTACTGCAACGAGCTCATCGGCCTGGGCTACCACGACACGATGAAGCGGCGCGAGGAGGTGGAGGCCTTCCTCGGGGGCGCCATGTGCCCGGTGCCGGGCGCCTACGCGCGCACCGTGAAGTTCTTCGTCCCCGCGTCGAAGGCGCCCGCGGCCGGGGAAGGATGATGGCGCGACCCACCCCCCACGTCCGCGCGGACTACCCGCACTCGCGCCCGGTAACCACGCGCTGGATGGACAACGACGCCTACGGCCACGTGAACAACGTCGTCTACTACTCCTACTTCGACACCGTCGTTAACGAGTGGCTCATCCGCGAGGGCCTGCTCGACGTCGAAAAGGGCGAGCGGATCGGGCTCGTGGTGGAGACCGGGTGCCACTACTTCGAGCCGCTCACCTACCCGGAGACGGTCACCGCGGCGATGCGCGTGGCGCACGTGGGCAACTCGAGCGTGCGCTACGAGATCGCCCTCTTCGGCGAGGGCAGGGACCGGGCCGCGGCCCAGGGCCACTTCGTGCACGTGTACGTCGATCGCGCCACGCGGCGTCCGGCGCCGCTTCCGGAGGAATGGCGCCGCCGCCTCGCGAGACTCATGGCGGCGGGAGGCCGGCCGTGAAGCGGGGCGCGCTCGCCGCCCTGGCCCTTGCGCTCCTCGCGGCGGGCACGCCCCACGCCCAGCCGGCGGCCGTCCAGCGCCAGGTGCTGCAGCGCTCCGCGGGCCCGGGAGAGGCGCAGGAGGTGCTTCTCGTGAAGGTGGAAATCGCGCCGGGCGCCTCGACGGGACGGCACTCGCATCCCGGCGTCGAGACCGGCTACGTGGTCGAGGGGGAAGTGGTGATGGAGGTCGAGGGCGAAGCCCCGAGGAGGCTCGCGCCGGGCGATTCCTACCTCATCCCCGCGGGTCGCGTCCACGACGTGCGCGCCGTGGGCGATCGGCCGGCAAGGGCGCTCGCCACCTTCGTGGTCGAGCGCGGCAAGCCGCTCGCCATTCCCGCCGCGCCCTGAGGCAGCGCGCTCAGGCGAGGATGATCGGGCTCGCGTAGCGGGCCGCGAGCCATCGCGAGATTGCCCCGACTTCCTCGGCGCACACGGAGTGCGGCATCGGGTAGGTGTGCCATTCCGGGTCCAGCCCTCGCGAGGCGAGGGTGGCGCGCGACGACTCGGCGAGCGCGAGCGGAACGACCGGGTCCTGCGTGCCGTGCGCCATGAAGACGGGCACGCGCCCGTTCGCGTCGCTCGACTCCCGGTCGAGCGTCTCGGCGAGCGGCAGGTAGGTCGATAGCGCGAGGATCCCCGCGAGGGCCTCGGTGTGGCGCAGGCCCGCGTGCAGCGCGATGGCCCCGCCCTGCGAGAAGCCGGCCAGCACGATGTCGCGCGCCGCGATCCCGCGCGACTTCTCGCGCGCGAGGAAGGCCTCGACCTGCGCCTGCGACTGGCGGATGCCCGCCTCGTCGGGAAGCCTGCCGATGTCGGCCATCGCGATGTCGTACCAGGCGCGCATGGCGTAGCCGTTGTTGATGGTCACCGGCCGCACCGGCGCGTGCGGGAAGATGAAGCGCAGCGCCAGGTCCTCCGGGAGGTCCAGCTCGCGCACGATGGGCACGAAGTCCCAGCCGTCGGCGCCCAGGCCGTGCATCCAGATGACGGTGCCGCGGGGGTCGGCACCGGTGGCCAGTTCGATGTGGGAGAGCAGTTCCATTCTTCAGGACCTCGGGGGACGGATGGCGGACTTGGGGCGGAAGGCCTTCACGACCTCCTCGCGGGTTTCGAGGTAGGGGCCGCCGACGAGGTCGATGCAGTAGGGCACCGCCGCGAAGATCCCCGCCACGCGCACGCGGCCCTCCGCGTCCTTCGCGCCCTCCAGGGTCTCGCGGATGGACTTGGGCTGACCGGGGAGGTTCAGGATCAGCGCCGCCTTGCGGATCACGGCCACCTGGCGCGAGAGGATCGCGGTCGGCACGAACTCCAGGCTGATGCGGCGCATCTGCTCGCCGAACCCGGGCATCTCCCGGTCCGCCACGGCGAGCGTGGCCTCCGGGGTCACGTCGCGCGGAGCCGGGCCCGTGCCGCCCGTGGTGACCACGAGGTGGCAGCCGGCCCGGTCGACGAGCTCCACGAGCGTGGCCTCGATGACCTCGCGCTCGTCGGGGATGAGGCGGCGCTCGAAGCGGATGGGGTTCAGGAGCGCCCCGGTCAGCCAGCCCTCCAGCGCCGGGATGCCCTCGTCGCGGTAGACGCCCTGCGAGGCGCGGTCGCTCGTGGCCACCAGGCCGATGGTGACGGGGTCGTGGGCGCTCATGGCTCGCGCTTCGCGGCGTTCTGCAGGACGTCGTTGATCATCTGGAAGAGCTCCCGGTAGCGCTTCGGCGGCTGCTCCGCCTGGCGCTCGGCGACCGCGGCGGTCGCGAGATCGCGCAGGCGCTTCGCGTCGGCGGCGGGATGCTCCTCGACGAACCGCTCCACGTTTCCCGGGTCGGCCAGGATGTCGGTGCGCCAGCGCTCGGCGCGGTGGAAGAGCGCCGTCTGCCGGTGGCTGGGCGCGTGCAGTGCCTCGAGCTGCGCGGCGACGGGAGCACAATCCATGTCGCGCATGATGCGCCCGATGTACTGGAGCTGGCGGCGGATGGCCTCGTGCTTCGTCATCGCCCGGCAATCGGCGACGGCCTCGCGCAGGTCGTCGGGCATCTCGATGCGCGCGAGCTGGTCGCTACGCAGCCGGGTGAGGGCCTTGCCGAGGTCCTGGAGGTCGTGCGCCTGCCGTTTGCGGCGGGTTTTGCTGATAAGATTCTCGTCGCTCATCGGGTCTTCGATATCGCCGGTTCGGGTGCACGGCGAGCCGCTGAAGTTTAGAGGTTTTGGCGACCCCGCGCGCGAACCGCCCGTCTTCCACACCCTGCGAACATGCCCGATACGCCTTCCGCCCCGGCGCTCCCCCTCGATCGTCCCGCCCTCCAGTCGGCCGCGCTGCGCGCGCTCGAGCTCGCGCGCTCGAGCGGCGCGAGCGACGCCGAGGCGGAATGCTCCGCCTCGGTCGGGCAGTCGGTGACCGTGCGCCTGGGCGAGGTGGAGACCGTCGAGTACAACCGCGACAAGGCGCTGGCGGTCACGGTCTACTTCGGCAAGCGCCGCGGCAACGCGAGCACCTCGGACCTCTCGGCGGACTCGATCCGGCGCACCGTGGAGGCGGCGTGCGCCATCGCGCGCCACACCGCGCCCGACGAGGCCGCGGGCCTTCCCGATCCGCCGCGGCTGTACCGCGGCGATGCCCCCGACCTGGACCTCTGCCATCCGTGGGGCCTGGGCGTGGAGGCGGCCATCGCGCTCGCGCGCCAGACCGAGGACGCGGCCCGGGCCGTGGACCGGCGCATCACGAACTCCGAGGGCGCKACGGTCTCCTCMTGGGACGCSGACTTCGTCCTCGCCAAYTCGCTSGGATTCGTGGGCGGSTTTCCSTCCTCCCGGGCGAGCATCGGCTGCGGCGTGCTCGCCTCCGAGGGCGAGGCGATGCAGCGCGACTACTGGTACAGCGCGGAGCGCGATCCGGCCCGCCTGGAAGCCGCGGTGGCGGTGGGACGCCGGGCGGGAGAACGCGCCGTGCGCAGGCTGGGGGCGCGCCGCGTGGCCACGGCCGAGGTGCCGGTGCTCTTCGAGGCCAACGTGGCCGGCTCTCTCATCGGCCACTTCGTGAGCGCGGCCAGCGGCTCGAGCCTTTACCGCAAGTCCTCGTTCCTCGTCGATTGCGCGGGCCAGCCCGTCTTCTCTCCCCGGGTGATCCTCGAGGAGCTCCCGCACCTGCCCGGCGCGATGGCGAGCTGCTGGTTCGACGGGGAGGGCGTGGCCACCCGGGCGCGCCGCGTCGTGGACGCGGGAGTCCTCACCGGCTACTTCCTGTCGACCTACTCCGCGCGCAAGCTCGGGCTCGAGACCACGGGCAATGCCGGCGGCAGCCACAACCTGGTGCTGCAGCCGGGCGGCGAGGACTTCGATGGCCTGGTTCGCGCGATGGGCCGCGGCCTCGTGGTCACGGAGATGATGGGGCAGGGCGTGAACCCCGTGACCGGCGACTACTCGCGCGGCGCGGTGGGCTTCTGGGTCGAGGGCGGCGAGATCCGCTACCCGGTCGAGGAGGTGACTATCGCCGGGAACCTCAAGGACATGTACCGCGGCATCGCCGCCGTCGGCCGCGACGTGCTCGTGCGAGGCTCGCGCTCCACGGGCTCGATCCTCGTGGAGCGCATGACGGTCGCCGGCGAATAGGAACGAGGTCCGCGCCCGCGAGGCGCGCTACGGGAGAGGAGAAAGACATGAAACGCAGGAAATTCCTGAACAGCGCCGGCGCGGGGATGGCCGGCATCCTGGCCGCCGGGAGCGCCCCGGCCTTCGCGCAGGGCGCCGGAGAGGTCAAGTGGCGCCTCGCCTCGAGCTTTCCCAAGAGCCTGGACACGCTCTACGGCGCGGCGGACGCATTCTCGAAGCGCGTCGCGGCGGCCACCGGCGGCAAGTTCCACATCCAGGTATTCGCCGCGGGAGAGATCGTCCCGGGCCTGCAGGTGGCCGACGCGGTGCAGAACGGAACGGTCCAGATCGGCCACACGGCCCCGTACTACTTCGTCGGCAAGGACCCCACGTTCGCCTTCGGCACCGCGGTTCCCTTCGGGCTCAACGCGCGGCAGATCAACGCCTGGTGGTACGCGGGCGGCGCCGACGCCCTCATGAACGACTTCTTCAAGGACTTCGGCATGCGCGCCCTCCTGTGCGGGAACACCGGCGCGCAGATGGGCGGCTGGTACCGCAAGGAGATCAAGTCCGTCGCCGACCTCAAGGGCCTGAAGCTGCGCACGGCCGGCATGGCCGGGGAGGTCCTCGCCCGCCTGGGCGTGGTGCCGCAGCAGATAGCCGCCGGCGACGTCTACTCCGCGCTCGAGAAGGGGACGATCGACGGGGCCGAGTTCGTCGGGCCGTACGACGACGAGAAGCTCGGTCTCGCCAAGGTGGCCAAGTACTACTACTACCCGGGCTGGTGGGAAGGCGGGGCGGCGCTCGCCCTGCTCGTGAACACCAAGGCCTGGGAGGGGCTGCCCAAGGAATACCAGGCCATCGTGGAGGCCGCGGCCCACGAGGCGAACACGCTGATGCTCGCCCGCTACGACGCGAGCAACCCGGCGGCGTTGCGCCGGCTCGTGGCGAGCGGCGCGCAGCTGCGGGCGTTTCCGCGGCCGGTCATGGAGGCGGGCTACAAGGCCACCATGGAGATGTTCGCGGAGATCTCGGCGAAGAACGCCCGCTTCAAGGCGGTGTTCGAGCACATGTCGAAGTTCCTGGAGGACCAGGTGCTCTGGTTCCGCGTGGCGGAAAGCGCCTTCGACAACTTCATGGTGACCGGGCGCCGCACGGAGCCCGCGAAGGCCGCCCCGAGGAAGTAGCCGCGCCCTAGCGCCGCTCCAGCAGGCGCTGGATCTCGGCCGCGGCCTTCTCCTCCTCGGAGGGCGGTGGCGGGGGAGGGGCCTTTCCGTCCCTGGCCGGCGGCTTCCGGGCTTCGTCCGGCGGGGTTGCCTTGCCGCCCAGGGCGCGCTGCAATTCCTCGGCGGAGCCGCCCTCCGGGCGCGCGTCCTCCTCGGCGGGGAGCTCGATGCGCACCTTGTCCAGGTCGATGCGCTCCGGCTTGTCCAGGAACATCGTCACCTGCTTCGGGAAGGCGATCACGAGCGCCACCAGCACGAGCTGCAGCGCCACCCACGGCAGCGCGCCCCAGTAGATGTCGGCGCTCCTCACCTCCCTGGGGGCCACGCCGCGCAGGTAGAAGAGCGCGAAGCCGAAGGGCGGGTGCATGAACGACGTCTGCAGGTTCACGCAGAGCATCACGCCGAACCAGACGAGCGCGGCATCCTCGCCGACCACCGGCGCGAGGACCGTCTTCGCCACGGGCGCGAGCAGCGGCACGATGATGAAGACGATCTCGAAGAAGTCGAGGAAGAAGGCCAGGAAGAAGACGAAGAGGTTCACGAACAGCAGGAAKCCCCAGACGCCCCCCGGCAGGCTCGTGAGCCAGTGCTCCAGCCACGGGCCGCCGTTCACCCCCTGGAACACCACCGAGAAGCACGTCGACCCGATGAGGATGAAGACCACCATCGCGGTGATGCGCATKGTGGCTTCGAAGGCCTTCCGGATGAGTTCCCGGAGCTCCGTGATCATGGCCGCGCGCAGGGCCAGGTAGGCGAAGGCGGCGTAGAGCACGGCCACCGCGACCCKGAAGGCGGGGGACTTGAAGGCGAGGATGCCCGCGACCGTCGCGGCGGCGCCGGCCACCAGCATCACCAGGAGAGCGCGCCGGCCGCCCGCGCCCAGGGCGGGGTGGCGAAGGGCGGCGAGGACGATGGCGCCGACGGCCCCCATGGCCCCGCTCTCCGTCGGGGTCGCGAGTCCCAGCAGGAGCGTTCCCAGCACGAGGAAGATGAGCACCGCCGACGGGACGATCCCCCAGAGGCACTTCACGACCAGCGCGCGGCCGTGGAGCGTGCGGTCCTCCCGCGGCACCGCCGGCAGCCAGTCGGGCTTCACGATCGTGAGCGCGAAGGTGTAGCCGAGGAACATGAGGATCTGCAGGATCGACGGCCCCCAGGCGCCGAGGTACATGTCCCCCACGCTCTTGCCCAGCTGGTCCGCGAGCACGACGAGGACGAGCGACGGGGGGACGAGCTGGGTGATGGTCCCGGAGGCCGCGAGGACCCCCGTGGCGTACTTCATGTTGTACTTGTACTTGATCATCACCGGCAGCGAGATGAGCGCCATGGCGATCACCTGCGCGGCCACGGTGCCGGTGATGGCACCGAGGATGAATCCCACGAGGATCACCGAGTAGCCCAGCCCCCCGCGCACCGGGCCGAAGAGCTGGCCCATGGAATCGAGCATGTCCTCCGCGAGGCCGCACTTCTCCAGGATCGCTCCCATGAAGGTGAAGAACGGGATGGCGAGGAGGAGGTCGTTGGCGAGGATGGAGCCGAATATCCGGCCCGGGATGGCCTGCAGGAACGCCGGCTCGAAGAAGCCCAGCTCGACGGACACGAAGCCGAAGAGCAGCCCCAGCGCGGAGAGCGTGAAGGCGACCGGGTAGCCGATCAGCATGAAGACCACGAGCCCGGCGAACATCAGGGGCGGCATCCACTCCAGCGGGATCACTGCAGGGGCCTTTCGTAGCGGCTGTCGAAGCGCACGTCGCCGCGCAGCGCCGCGGCCCGCTTGATGATCTCGGAGACCCCCTGGAGCGCGACCAGCACGAAGCCGGCCGGCAGGAGCAGCTTCACCGGCCAGCGCAGGAGCCCGCCCGCGTTGGTGCTCATCTCCTGGATCGACCAGGACTGCAGGAAGAACGGCCACGAAAGCCACGCGATGACGAGCATCGAGGGCACGAGGAAGAGGGCCGTCCCCGCGAGGTCGAGCCACTCGCGCCCGCGCTCCGGCAGGAGCATGTACGTGATGTCGACGCGCACGTGCTCGTTCAGGCGCAGCGTCTGCGAGGCGCCCAGCATCACCACCCCGGCGAAGAGGTACCACTGCACCTCCAGCCAGGCGTTCGACGAGAGGTCGAACGCGTAGCGCATCATCGCGTTTCCGGCGCTGATGAGGCAGGCCGCGAGCACCATGCCGTTGGCCACGGTGCCGAGGCGGTCGTTCATGGCGTCGATGGCCGCGGCGAGCCGCAGCAGGGCGTTCAAGGCGTCACTCCGTGGGTGTCGGCGATCCGGGGATGTCCCGAACGATAAACGGGCGCGCCGGCGCAAGGCAATCCGGCGGCCGGGGCCATGGCAGCGCGTGCTAGAATCCTCCACGCTTTCAATCACTTCCCTTGAGGCCCCGGCCGAGACCGGGCCCGCCCATGTTCGCCGACACGCACACCCTCGCATCCGTCGATCCCGAGATCTGGCAGGCCATCCGCGACGAGTACCGCCGCCAGGAAGACGGCCTCGAGCTCATCGCCTCCGAGAACTACGCGAGCCCCGCGGTCCTCGCGGCGCAGGGCACGGTCCTCACCAACAAGTACGCCGAGGGCTACCCCGGCAAGCGCTACTACGGCGGCTGCGAGTTCGTCGACGTGGCGGAAAGCCTCGCCATCGAGCGCGTGAAGAAGCTCTTCGGCGCGCAGTACGCCAACGTGCAGCCGCACTCCGGCTCGCAGGCGAACCAGGCCGTCTACATGGCGATGCTCAAGCCGGGCGACACGATCCTCGGGATGTCGCTCGCGCACGGCGGCCACCTCACGCACGGCGCGGCCGTGAACCTCTCCGGCAAGCTCTACAACTCCGTGGCCTACGGGCTGAGCGAGGTCGAGGAGATCGACTACGACCAGGTGCGCGACCTCGCGCGCGAGTTCAACCCGCGCATGATCGTCGCCGGCGCCTCGGCCTACGCCCTGCGAGCGGACTGGGAGCGCTTCCGCGACATCGCCGACGAGGTGGGCGCGATGCTCATGGTCGACATGGCCCACTACGCCGGCCTGGTCGCCGCGGGCCTGTATCCCAGCCCGGTGGGCATCGCCGACTTCGTGACCAGCACCACGCACAAGACGCTCCGCGGCCCGCGCGGCGGGATCATCCTGGCGGCCGCCGAGCACGAGAAGGCGCTCAACTCCGCGATCTTCCCCTCCATCCAGGGCGGGCCCCTCATGCACGTGATCGCCGCCAAGGCGGTCGCGTTCAAGGAGGCGCTCGAGCCCGCCTTCAAGTCCTACCAGGCGCAGGTGCTCGCCAACGCGAGGCGGATGGCCGAGACGCTCACGCAGCGCGGCCTTCGCATCGTCTCGGGGCGCACCGAGAGCCACCTTTTCCTCGTCGACCTGCGCGCCAAGAAGGTCACCGGCAAGGACGCGGAGGCCGCGCTCGGCAAGGCGCACATCACGGTCAACAAGAACGCGATCCCCAACGACCCGGAGAAGCCCTTCGTCACCAGCGGCATCCGCGTGGGCTCGCCCGCGATGACCACCCGCGGCCTGCGCGAGGCCGAGGCCGGGGATGTCGCGAACCTCATCGCCGACGCGCTCGAGGCCCACGCCGACGACGCGAAGCTCTCCGCCGTGCGCGCGAAGGTCAACGCGCTCTGCGCGAAGTTCCCGGTCTACGGCCCCGCGATGCGGGCCACCTACGGCCTGGCCTGAGGACGGCGCCGGAGGACCCCGATGAAATGCCCCTTCTGCGGCGCCGAGGACACCCAGGTGATCGACTCGCGCGTGAGCGAGGAGGGCGACTCCATCCGCCGCCGCCGCCGCTGCCAGGTCTGCGCCAAGCGCTTCACGACCTACGAGACGGCGGAGCTGCGGATGCCGCAGATCGTGAAGGGCAACGGCCAGCGCGAGGATTTCTCCTCGACCAAGCTGCGCACCGGCTTCCAGCGCGCGCTGCACAAGCGCCCGGTGACCACGGAGCTCGTGGACGCCGCCATCACGCGCATCGAGCAGAAGCTCCTCGCCCTGGGCGAGCGCGAGGTCGACTCGCGGCGCCTGGGCGAGATGGTGATGGAGGAACTGCGCAAGCTCGACAAGGTGGCCTACATCCGCTTCGCCTCGGTCTATCGCAGCTTCTCGGACGTCGACGATTTCCGCGACGCGATCCGCGAGGTGCGGGACAAGTAGGGTGAGCTTCTCCGCCGAGGACCATGCCCTGATGGCCCGCGCGCTCGCGCTCGCCGAGCGCGGGCGCGAGACGGCCACGCCCAACCCGAACGTGGGCTGCGTGATCGCCCGCGGCGGGCGGATCCTCGGCGAGGGCTGGCACGCGCGCGCCGGGGAGCCGCACGCCGAGGCCATGGCGCTCGCCGCCTGCGGCGAAGGCGCCGAGGGCGCTACTGTGTACCTCACGCTCGAGCCCTGCAGCCACCATGGCCGCACGCCTCCCTGCGCCGACGCTCTCGTCGCCGCGCGGGTCGGCCGCGTCGTGGCCTCGCTCGAGGATCCCAATCTCCTAGTAAAGGGCAAGGGCTTCGATCGCCTGCGCTCGGCCGGCATCCGGGTCGAGACGGGGCTCCTCGCCGCCCAGGCCCGCGAGGCCCACCTCGGATTCCTCTCGCGCATGGAGCGCGGCCGGCCGTGGCTTCGGCTCAAGTGCGCCGCCTCGCTCGACGGGCGCGTGGCGCTCGCCAACGGCGAGAGCCGGTGGATCACCGGCGAGGCGGCGCGGCGCGACGTGCACGCGCTTCGGGCACGCTCCTGCGCCATGCTCACCGGCATCGGCACCGTGCTGCGCGACGACCCGCAGCTCACGGTCCGGCACGTGCCGTGCTCGCGCCAGCCGCGGCGCGTCGTGATCGACAGCCGGCTGGAGCTCCCGCCCGGCGCGAGGATCCTCGCCGGCGAGCCGCCCCTCGTGCTCACCGTGAGCGAGGATCGCGCCCGGCGGCAGGCGCTCGAGGCGCGCGGCGCCGAGGTGGTGACGGTGCCCGCCGAGGGCGCGAAGACCGACCTCGCCGCGGTGGCGCGCCTGCTCGCCGAGCGCGGCTTCAACGAGGTGACGGTCGAGACGGGGGCGAAGCTGAACGGCGCGCTCCTTCGCGCGGGCGTGGTCGACGAGATCGTGCTCTATCTCGCGCCCCTGCTGATGGGGGACGCGGCCCAGGGACTTTTCGCCCTTCCCGGATTCGAGGCGCTCGGCGAGGCGCCGCGGCTGCGCTGGATCGACCGGCGCTGCGTCGGCGCCGACGTGCGCGTCACCGCCAGACTGGAGACCTGAGACATGTTCACCGGCATCGTGACGGCCGTCGGCCGCATCGCTTCCGCCCGGCCGCACGGCGACGGCCTGCGCCTTCGCATCGACGCGCCCGGCTTCGGCATGGACGACGTCGCCCTCGGCGACTCGATCGCGCTGCAGGGGGTGTGCCACACGGTGGTGGCGAAGGATGCCGCCGGCTTCGACGTGGACACCTCCGCCGCCACGCTCGCCGTCACCACGGGGCTCGCGGAAGGGCGCGAGGTGAACCTCGAGAAGTCGCTCACCCTGGCCGACCGGCTGGGCGGGCACCTCGTGAGCGGGCACGTGGACGGCGTGGGCACCGTCACCGCCTTCGAGGACCTGGGCGGGAGCTGGCGCCTGGAGATCGAGATGCCCGCGGAGCTGGCGCGCTACGTGGCGCGCAAGGGCTCGATCGCCGTCGACGGCGTGAGCCTCACGGTCAACTCGGTGGCGGGGAGGCGCTTCGAGGTGAACATCATCCCGCACACCCGCGCGGTCACCACGATGCGCCGGCTCGCGGCCGGGGCGGCGGTGAACCTCGAGGTCGACATGACCGCGAGGTACCTCGAGCGCCTGGTGGGCGAGCGCGGCTAGGCCGCGCCCGGCCTCAGTTCAGCTTCTCCTGGAACCGGACCTCGGCTTCCTGCTTCGCGCCCGGCTTCTTCACGCGTACGAGGAAGTTGTAGTTCGCCTTGGGCGCCAGGCGCACGTAGGCGCCGTAGCTCGTCTGGCCGGCGACGGTCGCGGCTTCGAGCGTCGCCTTCTGCCCGCCCATCCCCAGCTGCTGGTACTCGAGCTCCACGGTGGCGCCCGTGACCTGGGCCTGGCTCGCCGCGTCGAACACGGAGACGTTGATGTGGTGGTAGCCGCTCCCCGAGGGGATGCCGCCGTGCATCTTCGCCTCGGGGGATCCCGCGGGATAGGCGCGCATCTGCTCGGCGCTCATGCGGCCGAGGTAGACGTCCAGGCCGCCCGCGCTCGCCTTGTGCAGGCCGACGGCGACGGGAGCGGCGGCCGAAGCCTTCACGGGCGGCTTGGTGGCCCCGGTGGGATCGAAGAGATAGAGCACCGCGCCGCGCAGCTCGCCGTCCGTGAGGTCCGCCTTGCCGCCGCGCGGCGGCATCCCGCCGTGGCCGCGGATGGCCGACAGGACCAGGGCGTCGACGCCCTTGTTGAAGCGCGGGGCCCACGCGGCCTTGTCGCCGGGCTTGGGCGCTCCGGAGGTGCCGGCCTCGTGGCAGCGCCCGCACTGGGACTTCACCACGTCGGCGGGGGCGCGATCGGCGGCGAGCGCGGCGGGAACGGCTACGGCCGCCGCGAAACCGGCGACGGCGAGGAAAAGCTTCCTGTCCATGGGACCTCCTCCTGGCGAATTTCCGGGTCTTGTTCCCCGAAAGAGACACCTTACGCCCGATGGGACCTTTGACCTAGGGCAACCACGCGGGAGAAAACGCCTCCGGCTGCCGCCGCCGCGGGACCGCCGGGCGCAGAATGGACCATCCCACGAACGAGAGCTGCGATGCGACTCTGGGTGGCCTTGTTGTGTGCCTGGGCCTGCGCGGGCGCGATGGCGAGCCCCTGGCCCGTGCCCGCGGGCGCGCGGCCCGCGCCGGCGAAGGCGGCGGCCATTTCCGTGGCCGCCTGGGATTGCTGGATCGACGCGATCGAGGGCGGAGGCATCCGCTGCATCGCCGACCGCGACMGGCCGCTGCCGCTCCCGGACGAATACTCCGACGAAGACGAGGCGGCCGACGTTCTCCTGGAGCTCGTTCACGACTACCTGCACCGGGGCAAGCCGGGGCGGGCAAGCGAGCTGGTCCGGGAGGAATCGCACCTGYTGCGCCGAGACGACCTGTGGACGGTTCGCCTGAGCGCGCCCCCCCTCGACGCTTCCTGGCACGAGGAACGGCCGCAACGCCTGGTGCGATCCCTGCTTTGCCGGGGCTTGCCGGCCTGCGCCGTCCGCTTCCACCGCTGATCGCCGGACGCCCGCCGCGGGCGGGAGGGCGCCCAATCGGGCAAAATAGAGGGCCAGCCCGGAGGCCGCCTTGAACATCAGCCCCACCGCAGAGATCATCGACGACATCCGCCTCGGCAGGATGGTCGTGCTCGTCGACGCCGAGGACCGCGAGAACGAGGGCGACCTCGTCCTGGCGGCCGACTTCGTCACGCCCGAGGCCATCAACTTCATGGCCACCCACGCGCGCGGCCTCATCTGCCTCACCCTCACCGAGGATCGCTGCCGCCAGCTCGCCCTACCGCTCATGGTGAGCGACAACCGCTCGCCGCACGGGACGGCCTTCACGGTCTCCATCGAGGCGGCCACCGGCGTGAGCACCGGCATCTCGGCCGCCGACCGCGCGCGCACCGTCCGGGTGGCGGTGGCCAAGCACGCCAAGCCCGGCGACATCGTGCAACCCGGGCACATCTTCCCGGTGATGGCGCAGAACGGCGGCGTGCTGGTGCGCGCCGGCCACACCGAGGCCGGATGCGACCTCGCGGAGCTCGCCGGCCTCACGCCGGCGGCCGTCATCTGCGAGGTGATGAAGCCCGACGGCGAGATGGCCCGCCTGCCGGACCTCGTCGAATTCGCCTCCCGCCACGGCCTCAAGCTCGGCACGATCGCCGACCTCATCCGCCATCGCGGCGTGAACGAGAAGCTCATCGAGCGGGTGGCCGACCGGCCGATCGCCACGCCCTACGGCCCGTTCCGCCTGTGCGTGTACCACGACAGCGCCGCCAACGAGCTGCACTACGCGCTCGTGCGCGGCGAGCCCTCGCCGGAGCGCCCGGTGCTCGTGCGGGTGCACGAGCCCTTCCACTCCATCGACGTGTTCGACTTCGACGCGAGCCGCCACGCCTACTCCGTGCAGGACGCCATGCGCATCATCGCCCACCACAAGGAGGGCGTGATCGTGCTGCTGCGCCGGCACGAGGCCGCCGACGAGATCCTGCAGCGCTTCTCGCACGCGGCGCCGGCTTCGCGCGGCGCCCGCAAGTGGGACCCGAAGCTTCACGGCATCGGGGCGCAGATCCTCCGGGATCTCGGCGTGGGGCGCATGCGCGTCCTCGCGAGGCCCAAGCGCATTCCCAGCATGGCGGGCTTCGGGCTCGAGGTGGTCGAGTACGTCTCGCCCGACGACGCGACCCAGGTGAAGGCCCTATGACCGCGTTCGCCTCCGACCTCAAGGGCGAGGGCCTCGCCGTCGCCATCGTCTGGAGCCGCTTCAACGAGGAGATCGTGCGCGAGCTCCTCACGGCCTGCGACCGCGAGCTCGTGAACCTGGGCGTGGCCCCGGCCGACATCGACGTGGTGAGCGTGCCGGGCGCGCTCGAGATCCCGCTCGCCCTGCAGGCCCTCGCCCTTCGCACGCGCGGCTTCGGCCGCCGCTACGACGCCCTGGTGGCCCTGGGCGCGGTGGTGCGCGGCGAGACCTACCACTTCGAGGTGGTTTCCAACGAGAGCGCCCGCGGCATCCTCGACGTGCAGCTGGAGACGGGGGTCCCGGTGGCCAATGCCGTGCTCACGACGAGCACCGAGGAGCAGGCCCGCAGCCGCGCGGCCGTCAAGGGCGCGGAAGCGGCGCGTGTGGCCATCGAGATGGCCAACCTCCTGAAGGCGGTGAGCGGATGAGATCGCCCCGGCGCCGGGCGCGCGAGTTCGCGCTGCAGGGCCTCTACGAATGGCAGATGACGGGGGCGAAGGCCGCCGAGATCGGGCACCACCTGGCCGAGCTCGAGGGCTACGGCGCCGCCGACGAGGCGTTCCTCAAGGCCGAGCTCTCCGGCGTGATCGGCGAGGCCGAGGGGCTGCAGGCGCTGCTCGAGCCCCACGCCGACCGGAAGTGGGCGGAAGTGAGCCCCGTGGAGAAGGCGATCCTGCTCATCGGCGCCTGGGAGATCGCGCACGCCCCCGAGCTTCCCTACCGCGTGTCGATCAACGAGGCCATCGAGCTCGCCAAGCGCTTCGGCGGCACCGACGGGCACAAGTACGTGAACGGGATCCTCGACCGCGTGGCCGCGGCGGTGCGGCCGGAGGAGGTCGCCGCCGGTCGCACCGCGGAAAGGAAACCGAGGCAGGCTTCGAAGGGCCGCGCGGCGGCCCCTTCCCGAGGAAAGGCGCAGGCATGATCAAGCAATCCCCCGAGTTCGACCTCATCGCCAGGCACTTCACGCGGCCCGCGGCCAACGCGGTGCTGGGCGTGGGCGACGACTGCGCGCTGGTCGACGTCTCCAACGGCATGGACCTCGCGGTCTCCACGGACACGATGGTCTCGGGCACGCACTTCTTCCCCGACGTGGACCCGGAGACGCTCGGCCACAAGGCGCTGGCGGTGAACCTCTCCGACATGGCGGCCATGGGCGCCACGCCCTACTGGGCCATGCTCGCGCTCACCGTCCCGGCGGTGAACCACGAGTGGCTCGCCAAGTTCGCCAAGGGCTTCTTCGACCTCGCGGAGGAGTCCGGGGTCTCGCTCATCGGCGGCGACACCACGAAGGGCCCGCTCACGCTCACGGTGACGATCATGGGCGAGGTGCCCGCCGGCGCAGCCCTGCGCCGCAACGGCGCCAAGGCCGGCAACGACATCTGGGTGTCCGGCAACCTCGGCGACGCCGCGCTCGCGGTGGCCCACCGCCGGGGGCTGCTCAAGCTCGACGAGGAGGACTACATGGAGGCGGTGATGCGGCTCTACGAGCCCACGCCGCGCGTGTCCCTGGGGCAGGCCCTTCGCGGGCTCGCCACGAGCGCCATCGACATCTCCGACGGGCTGCTCGGCGACCTCGGCCACATCTGCGAGCTTTCCAAGGTGGGGGCGACCGTCGAGGCCGAGCGCCTTCCCGTCTCCGCGATCGGCGCGAAGCACGCCTCCTCCCTGGCGGGGCTCACCGCGATCGTCGCCGGGGGCGACGACTACGAGCTGTGCTTCACGGCCCCCGCCAACGCGCGCGAATCGATCGAGGACCTCGCCGACATGCTCGGCGTCCCCCTCACGCGCATCGGCGAGATCCGCAAGGGCAAGGGCGTCTCCCTGGTGGGCGCCGACGGCAAGGCGATCAGCGTCGACGGGCGTGGATTCGACCACTTCACGGCGGCCTGACGCTCGCTTCCTCCTCGCGCATCCCGCGCATTTCATCGCCCTGGGATTCGGCGCCGGCCTGGCGCCGTTCGCGCCCGGCACCTTCGGCACCCTCGCGGCCCTGGGCCTGTACTGGCTGCTGGCGCTCGCGCTGCATCCCCTGGTGATCGCGTTCCTCGCGATCCCGCTCTTCTTCGTCGGCGTGTGGGCGTGCGGCGTGGCGGGACGCAACCTGGGCGTCGAGGACCACGGGGCCCTCGTCTGGGACGAGATCGTGGCCTTCCTGCCGCTCGCGGCGCTCGTCTCGGGCAGCCTCTTCCTGCAGGCGCTGGCCTTCGCGCTCTTCCGGCTCTTCGACGTCTGGAAGCCCTTTCCCATCCGCCACTTCGAGGCGCGCGTGAAGGGCGGGTTCGGGGTCATGCTGGACGACCTGCTGGCCGCCTGCTATGCCTACCTCGTGCTGATCGTCGTGATCGTCGCCGTCCACCGCCTGCCCGTCTCGCCATGAATCCCTGGCCCTATCCGAAGCTCATCGCCCACCGGGGCGGCGGCTCCCTCGCCCCCGAGAACACGCTCGCGGCGCTGCGCCTGGGGCAGTCGCTGGGCTTCCGGGCGGCCGAGTTCGACGTGAAGCTCGCGCGCGACGGGGTGGCCTTCCTGCTCCACGATTCCACGCTCGACCGGACGACCTCGGGATCGGGCCCGGCCGGCGAGCGCGCCTGGGCGGAGCTCGCGACCCTCGATGCCGGCAGCTGGCTCTCGGACGCGTTCCGCGGCGAGCCCATTGCGCGTTTCGACGAGGCGGCCCGCCTGCTGCGGGAACGCGGCACGATGGCCAACGTCGAGATCAAGCCGGCGCCCGGGACGGATCGCGAGACGGGCAGGGCGGTCGCCTCGCTCGCGCATTCCCTCTGGGAGGGGGCGACGGCGCCGCTGCTCTCCTCGTTCTCGTTCGAGGCCCTGATGGCGGCGCGCGAGGCGTCACCGCAGCTTCCGCGCGGCTACATCGTCGGGGATCCCACCGGCGCCGACTTCGCGCGGCTGCGCGAGCTGGAAGCCGTCTCCCTGCATTGCTCCCGGAAGGCGGCCACCCCGGAGCTGCTTGCC
>PQAI01000152.1 GCA_003105245.1 Betaproteobacteria bacterium
TCCATGCGATCGCTATCCCGCCTCTTCGACAACAACCGGGCCTGGGCCGAGCGCGTCCTGCGCAGCGATCCCGATTTCTTCACGAGCCTCGCGAAGCAGCAGTCGCCCGAGTACCTGTGGATCGGCTGCGCCGACAGCCGCGTGCCCGCCAACCAGATCGTGGGCCTGCCGCCGGGCGAGGTGTTCGTGCACCGCAACGTCGCCAACGTCGTCGTGCACACGGACCTCAATTGCCTGTCGGTGATCCAGTTCGCCGTCGAGGTCCTGGAGGTGCGCCACATCATGGTCGTCGGCCACTACGGCTGCGGCGGCGTGCGCGCGGCGCTGGGGCGCGACCGCCTGGGCCTCGTGGAGAACTGGCTGCGCCACGTGCAGGACGTGAGGAACAAGTACCCCGACATCCTCTCCGTCCTGAAGGACGCCTCCGCGCAGGTCGACCGGCTGTGCGAGCTGAACGTGATCGAGCAGGTGGTGAACGTGTGCGAGACCTCGATCCTTCGCGACGCGTGGGAGCGCGGGCAGGACGTCTCGGTGCACGGCTGGGTCTACGGGATCGCCGACGGGCTGCTTCGCGACCTCGGCGTCACCGTGAGCTCGCTCGCGGAGGTGGAGACGCAGCGCGCCGCCGCGCTCGCCGCGCTGGGCGCGGGCGGGCCCGGTTGAGCCGGGTGCAACCGAAGGAGGCGACCATGGCGGAAGCGAAGACCCGGCCCACGAAGGCGAGCGTCGCCGCGTTCCTCGCGGCCGTCCCCGACGAGCAGCGCCGCAAGGACGGCCAGGCCGTGGCGAAGCTCCTGCGCGAGGTGACGGGAGAAAAGCCCGTGCTCTGGGGATCCAACATCGTGGGCTTCGGCACTTACGTCTACCGGTATGCCGACGGCCGCGAGGGCGAGTGGCCCATCGTCGGCTTCTCGCCGCGCAAGAGCGAGCTGGTGGTCTACGTCATGCCGGGGTTCGAGCGCTACGCCGACCTGCTCGCGCGGCTCGGCAAGCACAGGACGGGAAAATCCTGCCTTTACCTGAAGAAGCTCGCGGACGTGGATCTCGCCGTTCTGAAGGAGATCGTTTCCCGCTCCGTCGCGGCGATGGAGAAAAAGCGCGTCCGCAAGTGATAGTCTTGGGGTCATGACCCAAGACACCTGGAACGCCGTCGACTCCTACYTCACCGACACGCTGGTCAAGCCGGACSCGGCGCTCGAAGCGACGCTGCGCGCGAGCGAGGCCGCGGGSCTYCCGGCGATCAACGTCTCGCCGCCGCAGGGCAAGTTCCTGCAGCTCCTCGCGCGCATCCACGGCGCGCGCAACATCCTGGAGATCGGCACCCTGGGCGGCTACAGCACCATCTGGCTCGCCCGCGCGCTTCCGCCCGGCGGGCGCCTGATCACCCTGGAGATCGACCCGAAGCACGCCTCCGTGGCCCGCGAGAACCTCGCGCGCGCCGGGTTCGCGAACATCGTCCGGGTGCGCGTGGGCCGGGCGCTCGACAGCCTGGACGAGCTCTATCGCGAGGCCGAGGGGCCGTTCGACTTCGTGTTCATCGACGCCGACAAGCCCTCGAACCCGGACTACTTCGCCTGGGCGCTCAAGATGTCGCGGCCCGGCACGGTCATCGTGGTGGACAACGTCGTGCGCAAGGGCGCCGTCGCCGACCCCGCGAGCGAGGATGCCGCGGTGCGCGGGGTGCGGCGCCTGAACAAGCTGATGGCCGCGGAGCCGCGCATTTCCGCCACGGCCATCCAGACAGTGGGCAGCAAGGGCTACGACGGCTTCGCCGTCGCGCTCGTCCTCTCCTGATGGCGCGCGTCTTCATCGCCGGCGCGGGGTACGTGGGCTCGGTAGCCGCGCGCCTGCTGCGCGAGGCGGGCCACCCGGCCGACATCGGGCGGCGCAAGGCGAGCGTCGAGGCCGGCTCCCACGCGATGGACGTGCTGCGCCCCGCCACCTATCCCGCCGCGCTGGCCGAGGCCGAATGCGTCGTCTACTGCGTGTCGGCGGACGCCTTCACGGAGGAGACCTACCGCGACGCCTACGTGCACGGGCTCGCGAACGTGATCGCGGCGGCCGCGAAGGGCCGCGCGCGCCGGCTGGTCTTCGTGTCCTCCACGGGCGTCTTCGGGCAGGACGACGGCGGCGTCGTCGACGAGACCTCGCCCGCGACCCCGAAAGGGTTCTCGGGCCGGGCGCTCCTGGAAGGCGAGGCGCTCCTCGCCGGCGCTCCCTTCGAGGCCACGGCCATCCGTTTCTCGGGCATCTACGGGCCAGGGCGCGACCGTCTCATCCGGATGGTGCGCTCGGGCTCCCCGGTGTCCGCGAGGTCGCGCGCGGCCGTGACGAACCGCATCCATCGCGACGATTGCGCGCGCGCGATCGTCCACCTGGTCGGCCGGCCCTCGGTGCAGCCGCTCTACCTCGGCAGCGACGAGGCCCCCACGCCGATGGGCGAGATCCTCGACTGGATCGCGGCCCGGCTGGGGCTGCCCTCCCCGCCCCTGGGGGAGGACAACGCGCAGGTGCTGCAGCGCGGCGGCAACAAGCGCATCTCCAGCGCCCGGCTGCGCGGCGAGGGTTTCCGCTTCCTCTACCCCACCTACCGCGAGGGGTTCGAGGCCATCCTGGCGGCCGAAACGGCGGCCTGACGGCCGGTTGAGGCGGCGCAAGCGCGCTGGCGCGGAGCGTGGGACAATGGCCCCACCTTACCCCCTGGAAGGAGCGCACGATCTTGGCCAAACCCAACTACGCATTCGAAAAGCGCAAGCGCGAGCTCGATCAGAAGCGCAAGAAGGAAGAGAAGCTGCAGAAGAAGCTGGCGAACAAGCAGGCCAAGGCGGGCGAATCCGCCGAGGCCGCCCCCGCACCCGATTCCGAGACCCCGCCCGCCTGAGGCACCGCGACCCGGCCTTCCCGAGGCCCCCCTGATGTACCGCGGCGAAAGATTCAACGGCATCACCCACCTCTCCGGGGCGCTCCTCGCGCTCGCCGGAGCGGTGGCGCTCATCGTGGTCGGCGCGCTGAAGGCCGACCCGTGGAAGATCGTGAGCTTCTCGATCTACGGGACCACGCTCGTCTTCCTGTACCTCTCCTCGACGCTCTACCACTCCGTTCGCGGGCGGGCGAAGGGCGTCCTGCGCAAGATGGACCACGCGGCGATCTACCTGCTGATCGCGGGCACCTACACGCCCTTCACGCTCGTCACCCTGAACGGCCCGTGGGGCTGGTCGCTCTTCGGCGTGGTTTGGGGGCTCGCGCTCGTGGGCATCGTCCAGGAGATCTGGTTCGCCCGGGGCGCGCGCATCCTGTCGCTCGCGATCTACATGCTCATGGGCTGGGTGGCGCTGGTGGCGGTGGTGCCGCTCATCGAGGCGCTCTCCTGGTCCGGCTTCGCCTGGCTCGCGGCAGGCGGCGCCATCTACACCGCGGGCGTGGTTTTCTACCTCTACGACGAGCGCTTCGCGCACTTCCACGGCATCTGGCACCTCTTCGTGCTCGCCGGCAGCGCCGTCCACTACGTCGCCATCCTCCTCTACGTCGCCTGATCGGCGACATCGGCACCGGCGGTTGTGCGGTGCAGCAAGGGGGCGTATAGTCCCGCCCCACTTGCGCCGGGAGCCCCGTCCGGCGCGGGAGCTTGAATGAGTTCCCCCGCGGCACCGGTCACGCACTCGCACGCCCCGCACGCGCCCACCGCGGCGCTGGTGCTGGGAGCGCTGGGCGTCGTCTTCGGCGACATCGGCACCAGCCCCCTGTACGCGCTCAAGGAGTGCTTCAGCCCCGAGCACGGCATCGCGCCCACGCCGGAGAACGTGATGGGGCTGCTCTCGCTCATCACCTGGTCGATGGCCTGGGTCATCGCCTTCAAGTACCTCTCGGTGATGATGCGCGCCGACAACGACGGCGAAGGCGGCATCCTCGCCCTCCTCGCGCTGGCGCTTCGCGGCATCCACCACGAGCCCAGGACGCGCTGGGCCGTGATCATGCTGGGCATCTTCGGCGCCGCCATGTTCTACGGCGACAGCATGATCACCCCGGCCATCTCCGTGCTCTCCGCCGTGGAAGGCCTGGAGGTGGCCACGCCCCTCTTCGCGCACTGGGTGATCCCGGTCACCCTCGCCATCCTCACCGCGCTCTTCGTGATCCAGCGCCACGGCACGGCGAGCGTGGGCGCCTTCTTCGGCCCGGTCACCGCCGTCTGGTTCCTCTCCATCGGCGCGATCGGCGCCTGGCGCATCTCGGGCAACCCGGAGGTCCTCGCGGCCGCCAATCCCTCGCACGCGGTCTACTTCCTGCTCACGAACCCGCTGCTGGGCTTCCTCGTCCTGGGCGCGGTCTTCCTCGCGCTGACGGGCGGCGAGGCGCTCTACGCGGACATGGGCCACTTCGGCAAGCGTCCCATCCGCATCGCGTGGTGGGGCCTGGTCATGCCGGCGCTTCTCCTCAACTACTACGGCCAGGGCGCCTTCGTGCTGGCCGACCCCGCGGGGCTGAAGAACCCCTTCTACCTCATGCTCCCCTCGTGGGGCGTGCTGCCCATGGTGGCGCTCGCGACCGCGGCCACCGTGATCGCCTCGCAGGCGGTCATCTCGGGGGCGTTCTCCATGACGCGCCAGGCGATCCAGCTCGGCTACGTCCCGCGCCTGGAGATCCTGCACACCTCCTCGCGCGCCATCGGCCAGATCTACGTGCCGTTCGTGAACTGGACGCTCTTCGTCGCCGTGATCCTGCTCGTGCTGGGGTTCCGCACCTCCGACGGGCTGGCCAACGCGTACGGCATCGCGGTCGCGGCCACCATGGTGATCGAGTGCCTGCTCGCGATGGTGGTCGCGCGCCGGCTGTGGAAGTGGTCGCCGCTCGCGACCTGGGGAATCCTCGGCAGCATGCTCGCGATCGACCTCGCGTTCTTCGCCTCCAACGCGACCAAGTTCCTCTCCGGCGGCTGGTTCCCGCTCGTCATCGGCGCGGCCTGCTTCACGCTGCTCGTCACCTGGAAGCGCGGCCGCACGCTGCTGGGACGCCGGCTCGCCGAGCAGGGCATCCCGCTCGAGCCCTTCCTGCAGAGCCTGGCGCTGGGCCCGCCGCAACGCGTGGAGGGCACGGCCGTCTTCATGACCGGGTCCACGGACACGGTGCCCTCGGCGTTCCTGCACAACCTCAAGCACAACAAGGTGCTGCACGAGCGCGTCGTCTTCCTCACCGTGGTCACCCACGACGTGCCCAAGGTGCCCGTGGAGGACCGCCTGCAGCTCAAGCGCCTGGGCGAGGGCTTCTGGAAGCTCGAGGCGTGGTACGGGTTCAAGGAGCAGCCGGACGTGCAGGAGATCCTGGACGGCTGCCGGGTCCGCTACGGCCTCGCCTTCGAGCCGATGGAGACCTCGTTCTTCCTGTCGCGCGAGACCATCGTGTGCGCCGGCGAGCGCCCCGGCATGGCGACCTGGCGCGACCACCTCTTCGCGTGGATGAACCGCAACGCCACGCGCGCCACCGACTTCTTCAACATCCCGATCAACCGCGTGGTGGAGCTGGGCACGCACGTGGACATCTAGCGGCGGTCAACGCGCGCGGGCCAGAAGCGTTAGGATTCACTGGTGCGTCGCGCGCCGCGCGTCGCGAAACAACGACAGGAGTCATCGATGAGCACACCCGCCCCCGGGACCCCCGCCAAGTCCGGCATCCATCCCGGCATCGTCGTCGGCGCGATCGCCGTCGTGGTCTTCGGCGCGGCCGGCGCCGCGTCCTACCTGGGCCTGCTGCCCGGATCCGCGCCGCAGGCGCCCGCCACGCCCGTGAGCGTCGCCAAGCCCGCGCAACAGGCCGGGGTCGTGCCCGATGCCGTGGTGCCTCCCGCGCCCGTGGCCGCCGCTCCCGCTCCTGCGCCGGCACCCGTGGCGGCCGCGCCCGCTTCGCAACCCGCTCCCGAGCCGACTCCGGTCCAGGCCGCCCCCGCCCCGCAGTACGCTCCCCCGCCCGCTCCGGTGCAGGCCCAGCCGGCGCCGCCGCAGTACGCTCCCCCGCCCGCGCCCACGCACGTGGCGAAGCCCGCGCCCACGCATGTGGCGAAGCCCGCTCCCACGACTCCCACCTACGCGCCGCCGCCTCCGTCCTACGCGCCCGCCGCGCCCGCACCCGTCGCGGTGGCTCCGGCTCCCGCGCCCGCCCCCGCGCCCAAGGTCTGCGCCAACTGCGGCACGATCACGGACGTCGTCCCGATCGAGAAGAAGGGTGATTCGAGCGGCGCCGGCGCCGTGATCGGCGGCATCGTCGGTGGCGTGCTCGGCCACCAGGTGGGAGGCGGCCGCGGCAAGGACGTGGCCACCGTGGCCGGCGCGCTCGGCGGCGCCTTCGTCGGCAACGAGGTCGAGAAGAGCAAGGGATCCACGACCGCGTGGGACATCCGCGTGAAGCTCGAGGACGGCAGCACGAAGACGGTGCGCTACACCACGCAGCCTTCCTGGCGCGTGGGCGACAAGGTGCGCATCGAGAACGGCAAGCTGGTCAGCGGCTGAACGCCACGGCCGCGAAATGACGAACGGGCCGCTCTCGCGGCCCGTTTCGTTTTCGCAGGTCCCTACTTCTTCTCGGGAACCGGCTCCGGCATCGGCGCGACGAAGTCGAGCTTGCCGGCCGAGCCGTCGATGCGCATCGTGTTGCCCGTCACCTTCACGTTCGTGGAGGAGCGCAGCACCGCGATCATGCGTTCCTCGACCGCCATCACGGGGTCCTCGCACATGCGCTTGGTGGTCGAGATCGTGGAGAAGATGATCGCGCCCGCGCCGATCGCGTCCTGGACGTAGCGGCCCATGACGCGGTTGCAGCCGGAGAATCCCGTCACCGCCCCGTCGCCGAATTCCAGGTAGGCCTGTTCGCCGGGAAGCTTGCGCTCCGTCACCAGGATCCACTTCGTTCCCGTGAACGGAAGCGGCGGAGGCTCGCGCACGGCGGGAGCGTTGGCGCAGGCGGCGGCGTGGGCGGCGAGCGCGGCGGCGAGGATCGCGCGAAGCAGGGATGGCGTCTTCATGCGGGGGTTCCTTTCAGCGGAACAGGTGGCCGATGCCCTCGGCCACGAGGTCGATGAGGGCGGGGGTCGTTTGCATGGGGGAGATCTCGCGGTTCCATCCCGACTTGCGCGAGGTGTCCTTGTGCGTCGCGATCAGGGACTCGAAGGCCGCCTCGAGCTCCTGCCGGTTGGGAGAGGTGCGCCTGCGGTCGGCCTCGTTCAGGGCCGCGAGCGCCTTCTCGACCGCCTCGGCGTCGAGCACCGCGATGGGCGAGCGGCAGTAGCTGCAGGCGGCGTCCCGCGCGAGGTCCACCGTGGCGCCGCAGCCGGAGCAGCGCACCTGCTTCACGCTGGCCCGCAGGCTCTCGATCTCGAGCTGCGAGAGCGAGCGCACGAACTGCTTCTCGCGCAGGAACTGGAAGAAGGTCGTGAGTCTCCCGTGCCCGTTGGGGCAGCGGTGGTAGGTGATGCGGTTGGTGCGCTGCAGGTCCTGCGTGAGGACGAGCCTCGCCCGGCAATGCGGGCAGGCCATGCTGTCGGCGAGCTGGCGGGCGGGCTTGTTGCGGTGCTCGTTGATGAGGCGGAAGAGCTCGATCACGGCGCGCGGCGCGAGCGAGGTGCTCTCGTACTGGTCGAACCAGAAGGCGTGGCAGTCCCAGCAGGCGTCGATGATCACCTCGCCGTGGGACTGGCGGCCGAAGCTTCGCTTGTCCATCGGCGCCCGGCAGCTCGGGCAGGCTTGGGTCTTGGGCATGGGCTGCGCACAGGTTACCGGCCGCGCCGGGGCGGGGCAACCCTGTGCAATACTTTCCCCATGTGCAGCCGCTAYTTCCTGGATGCCGACGGGAACGTGATCGCCTACACGTTCAACGTCCCCGTGCACGACCGCATCCGCAAGCGCTTCAACATCGCGCCCACGCAGGAGGCGCCGGTGGTGCGCGTGAACGCGCAGGGCGCGCGCGAGGTGGCKATGCTGCGCTGGGGCCTGGTGCCCTTCTGGTCGAAGGACCTCTCGATCGGCAACCGCATGATCAACGCGCGCGCCGAGACGGTCGCCGAGAAGCCCTCCTTCCGCAACGCCTTCAAGAGCCGGCGCTGCGTCGTGCCGGCGAGCGGGTTCTTCGAGTGGAAGGGCGAGCCGGGCCACAAGCAGCCCTTCGCCATCACCGCGGGCGACCAGCCCCTCTTCGCCTTCGCGGGCCTTTGGGAGAGCTGGCACGACAAGTCGCAGCCCGACGCGCCCCCCATCGAGACCTTCACCATCATCACCACGGACGCGAACGAGTCGGTGACGGCCATCCACGACCGCATGCCGGTGATCCTGCCGGCCGACCGCGTGAACGACTGGCTCACCGCCGCGCCGGCGGATGCCGGAAAGCTCCTCGCTCCCTACGCGGGAGAGACGCGCATCCGCGCCATCTCGAAGCTCGTGGGCAAYCCWCGCAACGACACGCCGGACGTGCTGGCCGACGCCTAGGTCGAGGGCGGCGGTTGCGGTTCCGGCGGGGGCTTCGGCTGCGCGCGCAGCATCCCGAAGGCCGCCAGCGCCAGGCGCGCGACGACGAGCGTCCGGCTCGCCAGGCGGAAGAGACGCGAGACGCGGCCGCTCCCCAGCCCCGTGAGAAGCAGGCCCAGCGCGACTTCGCGGGCGGTGGAGGAGCCGGCGATCGCCGAGCTCACGTGGCCCAGCGAGAGGCTTTCGCGCACGCGCGCCGCGTCCCGGACCACCTTCAGGCGATAGAGCGAGGACTGCGCCACCAGCAGGTCCTTGCGGATCGCGAGCAGATCCTTCGACTCGCTCATTCGGGACCCCGGATCATCTCGATGTCGCGCTCGAGCTCGGCGATGGTCGCGGCGAGCGGCGCCGGGCTGTTCTCGGCGATGTCACGCAGGCGCCAGAACGCCCATCCACCGATCCCGAGGTAGGCAGCGCAAACCGCGACGAGCGCGGCAATGCGGTACGAGTCCCAGAAGAGGACCACCACCAGCACGCCCAGCGCCAGGAGACCTGCGGCGAGGAAGAGCGCCGCGACGACCGCGAGCTGGAGCATCCGCTTCTGCCGCTGGGATGCCTCCTTGAGCTCGATCGCGACGAGTTCCAGCCGGACGCGCGCCAGCGCCGCCAGATCGGCGCCGAGCGCGCCCAGCGCTTCCTTCACACCCGGCGAGGGCGTGTCCGTCATCGGCTACGAGGCCCGGCCGCCTAGCGGCGGTTGAGCATCATCCCGATGGCGAGGCCCACGAGGACGCCGACCCCGGCGGTGATGCCGATGGCCTGCCAGGGTTTCTCGTGGACGTAGTGGTCGGTCGCCTGCGCGGTCGCCTTCGCCTTCTCGACGGCCGTGTGCTCGATGTCGGCGAGCCGCGCCTTGGTCGCCCTCAGGCTCTGCTCGACGCCGGTGCGCCAGGTGGCGACCTTCTCGCCGCCCACCGTGGCCGTGTCGCGCAGCAACGTCTCGGTTTCCGCGACGACCTTGTTGAGGTCCTGCAGCAGTTTTTCCTTCGTGACTTCGACGGTGACGGTATCCATGGCTTGCTCCTTGCGGGGTTTGCGCACGACGGTGATGGGGTTGCGGCTGTTTGAAGTCATGCACCGCCGGGAGTTCCCCTGAATCAGCCTGACCCCGCCCGACCCGCGCCGTATTGACTCGAGTCAACGAGGGGCCGGAATGACCCTCGCGCGCCCGGGGTTTTCCTCGAGCCAGCGCCTGAGCACCTTGAGGATGTCCGGATCGAACTCCGGGAGCCGCCGCGAGGTGGCCAGGGCCTCGAGTTCGTCCTCGTCGCGCGCCGTGCCGAGGTGGCGCCACTGGTGGATCACGTGCGCCTCTTCCACGCCCCGCGCGGCATCGCGCTCCACAATGGCCACGGGCCCCGCGAAGGGCCAATCGGGAATCCGCTTCGCTTCCAGCGCCGTGGCGAGGCGCACGTTGTGCGCTTCCGGGGTCTCCTCGCCCACGCACGCGCCGCGGCACTTCCGCACCTGCCGCGCGAAGCACGGGCCGCCGCGCTTCTCCCAGCCCAGCAGTCGCCAGCACAGGCCCTGCTCGGCGGCGATGGCCTCCAGCAGGTCGCGCGCCGCCCGCGGCGAGGCGAAGGGTCCGTAGAGCGGCTCGGCGCCGGGCCCGCGCTCGTCCCAGTCGATGTCGTCGAGCTTCACGAACTCCGGCGCCTCGCGAAGCGACGGCAGGCGAAGCACCCCGAAAGTCTTGCGCCGGCGAAGCAGCGCGTTGTGCAGCGGCGCCACCTCCTTCACCAGGCGCGATTCCAGCAGCAGCGCGCCCAGCTCGCCCGCCGTCTCGATCCAGTCCAGGCGCCGGATCTCGGCCGAGAGGCGGTGGTCGTTGGAATTGCGATAGTCGGAGGTGAAGTGCGAGCGCACGCGGTCGCGCAGGTTCACGCTCTTGCCGATGTAGAGCGGCAGGTCGTTCACGCCGAAGAAGCGGTAGACGCCGGGGCACTCGGGCACGCCCTCCAGCGCGTCGGGGGCGAGTTGCGGCGGCAGGCTCGGGATCTTGAGCAGGCGCTTGACCGCGGCGACGATCTCCTCGGCCGGCTTCTCGCGCTCGATCACCTGCACGAAGCGCCACAGCGCGCGCGCATCCCCCAGCGCGGAGTGCCGTCCCGTCCTCGCCGCGGGATCGACCGCGTCCAGCGGATCGGCGAGCCCGTGGCGCGCGATGAGGGCGTCGAGCCCGTGGCCCACCGCCTCGGGATAGAGCCGGCGCGACAGGCGCACGGTGCACAGCACGTCGGCGGTGAAGGGCGTCTCCAGCCGCGCGAACTCGTTCTTGAGGAAGCCGTAGTCGAAGCGCGCGTTGTGGGCGACGAAGAGGTGCCCCTCGAGCCGCTCGAGCACCTCGTGGCGGATGTCCGCGAAGGTGGGCGCGCCCTTCACCATCTCGTTGGTGATGCCGGTGAGGACCTGGATGTCGGGCGGGATGGAGCGCTCGGGATCGACGAGCGTGGACCACTCCTCGACGAGCTCGCCCTCCACCACGCGCACGATGGCGACCTCCGTCACCCGGTCGCCCGTGGCGGAGGTGCCGGTGGTCTCGAGGTCGACGAAGGCGACGGCGGGGGCGAGCAGGTTCAACGACCGGCCTTGCGCACGCGCCAGGGCGCGTCGGAGAACTTCTCGAGCAGGAACTCCACCAGCGCGGCCACGCGCGGCGAGCGGTGGCGTCCGTGGGGGAAGACGGCGTGCAGCGGCAGCGGCTCCACGTGGTGGGAGTCCGCGAGCACGGGCTCGAGCTTGCCTTGCGCGATGGCCTCACCCACCACCACGTCGGCGAGCCGGATGATTCCCAGGCCGTTCACGGCGAGCTGCACGAGCGTCTCGGCGTTGCTCGCGGAAACGTTGCCGGCCACCGCGACCTCGCGCACGCCCTCGGGGAAGCGGAAGGGCCAGCGCTGGAACTGCGGCGTGCCGGCGATCACCAGGCAGTTGTGTCCCAGGAGATCCTCGGGCTTGCCCGGCCGCCCGTGGCGCTCGAGGTAGGCGGGGGAAGCGCAGATCACGCGCTCCATGTCGCAGATCTTGCGCGAGACGAGCGAGGAGTCGGCGAGGTGGCCGGTGCGAAGGCCGACGTCCGCGCCCTCCTCGACCAGGTCGACGATGCGGTCGGTCATCGTGATCTCGACCGCCATCTCGGGGTAGCGCGCGAGGAACTCCGGCAGCGCCGGGACGAGCTGGTGGTAGCCGAAGGCGGTGCCCACGTTCACGCGCAGCCTGCCGCGCGGGCGGGCGCGGAAGCGCGCGACCTCGTTCTCGGCCTCCTCGATGTCCGCGAGGATGCGCTGGGCGCGGTGGAAGAACGCCTCGCCCTCCGGGGTGAGCGCGAGCCGGCGCGTGGTGCGGTTGAGCAGGCGCACCCCCAGCCGGCTCTCCATGCGCGTGACGAGCTTGGAGATCGCCGAGGGGGTGAGGCCCAGCTCGCGCGCGGCGGGCGAGAAGCCGCCCTTCTCCACCGCGCGCACGAAGGCCGCCATGTCGTCGGGGGCGCTCACGCTATTTGTTCCTTGATTTCATCAATCCTTTGCCCATGAACCGGATTGTATAGCACGGAAGCCGCAATTACATTGGCTGCACGGGCGCCAGGTGGGCGCCATCACCGGACAGGAGACGGCCATGAGGATTCCGACTTCCTTCGAACTCGACCGGCGCGCCAAGGCGCTTCGCCGGGAGGAGATCTCGCACCTGCTGGACGAGGCGGTCAGGGCGATTCGCGGCTGGGGCTCGAGTCGAAAGCGTGCGCCTTCAGCACCTCGAGCGGGACGAGGTCCAATGCCCGCTCGTGGGTAGCCTCGAGGACCACCGGCGGCGCCATGCCGGCTTCGAGCGCCTCCAGCCAGCGCAGCGCGCAAAGGCACCAGCGATCCCCCGGCTTGAGCCCGCGGAAGCGCATCCCGGGCCGGGGCGTCACCAGGTCGTTGCCGCGCGCGGTGCTGAAGGCGAGGAATTCCTCCGTCACCCGCGCGCAGATCACGTGCGTGCCCGCGTCGCCCTCGTCCTCGAGGCAGGAGCCGTCCCGGAAGTAGCCGGTCAGGGGGTCGTAGGAGCAGGCGCGCAGCTCGCCGCCCAGCACGTTGCGGGATTCGGACATGAGGCTCGTTCCGGTCGTTCGTTGCCGCAATGATAAAATACGCCTCCGACGAACCGTCATTCGCGCCGGCGATTTTCCTGCCGGCCTCCCCGCCATGGCCCGCACCCGCAGCAAGTCCGCGCCCCGCCTCACCCGGGACGCCGAGCGCCTCATCGCCCTGGCCAACGGCCTCCACACCTCCGGCAGCCTCACCGAGGACCGCTTCTGGGAATCCCAGATCGCCGCACTCGTGGAGAAGCTCCTCGAGCACGGCAACGACGTGCCGCTCGATGGCGCCCTGGACCACCTCTGGCAGACCAACTCCGGGGCCTACGACGTCCTGATCGAGCGCACCGAAGGCATCTCGGAGTCCGTCACGGTCATGCAGGGCGACCTCGCGTGGGAGACGCTGCTGGTCGCCGCGCCCGTGGTCGCATGGTCGAAGTACGCGATTCCCTCCGGGCCCATCGCGAAGGAGGACGCGCAGGCGCTCAAGGTGCAGCTGCAGGCGCACGTCGCCGCCGCCGACACGCGCGTGTCCCTCGTGCCCTACCTCTACTCCATCGACCAGCTGCCGCGCCACTTCTCCGAGCTGAGGCGCCTGGCCGCCAAGCTGGGCGACGCCGCGGTGACGGGCGAGATCCCGCGCATCGACTTCGGGCGCATGCCGGAGACGGCGCAGCTGCTCTCCGACTCGCGCTTCGTCATCGCCTCCGTGGCCACGCCGCGCGGCAAGCCCATGTTCCGCTGGCAGGAGGACGCGAGCGGGCACGCCGGCCGCACCACGAGCCTCGAGCAGTGGATCGCGCAGGCGCGCCCCACGATCGCGCGCATGCTGCCCGGCTGCGTGTTCGAGTCGCTGCTGCCGGACGCCTACTACGTGAACTGCCGCGAGGCCGACCGGCGCGTGCGTCCCTACGCCGTGCGCGCGGGCGTCGCCTTCCTGGAGAACGCCCTGCAGATCGAGCCCTCGCAGCTTCGCGTCGTGATCGCCGGCTTCGGGGAGGAGCGCGTGGACGAGTACCGCGTCGGCTTCACCGTGAATGGCGACAGCCACGTCGCGCACGGGGTCGTCTGGCCTCTCTACGGCCGCGAGGAGGAAGGCGCGCGACCGGGGCCCATCGAGGATCTCCTCACGGAACTCGCGCAGTGCGGCGTCACCGAGGTGAAGAAGCTCTCCGGCACCTTCGAGCCCGAGTACTGCGAGGACTGCGGCGCGCCGCTCTTCGCCAATCCCGAGGGCGAGATCGTCCACGCCGAGCTTCCCGAGGAAGCCGACTCCCCCGCCGCGCATTTCCACTGACGCCCCCGGCGTCCGCAGTTTCGTAATCAGATCAGAAAAGCTAATCTGATTACCTATGGACGCCCTGTCGGAGGTACTGAGACTCGCGAGCCTGTCGGGCTCGGTGCTGGCCGATGTCACCGCGGGCGGGTCGTGGTGCGTGTCGGTGCCGCAGGCGGCGACGCGCGCCTTCGCGCACGTGGTGCTCGAGGGCGAATGCGCGCTCAAGGCCGGGGAGGCCGAGCCCGTTGCGCTTCGCACCGGCGACGTCGCCTTCCTCGCGCGCGGGGAGGCCCACCTCCTGGGCTCCGACCTCGCCGTCGAGGCCACCCCCTTCGCCACGCTCATCCGCCCGCCCGTGGCCGGGGAGCTCGCCCCGATCACGCTGGGCGGGTCCGGCCGGCGCACGCGCTGGGTGACGCTCGCGATCAGCGCCGAGCGCCACCTCGCCGAGCCGCTCTTCGCGGCGCTGCCCACCGTCCTCAAGTCGGGGCTGCGCGGCACCGCACCTCTCGCGTGGCTCTCCGATTCCCTCGGGCTCTCGCTCTCCGGCACCGACGCGCCACGGCCGGGCGGCACGGCATCCCTGTCGCGCGTGGCCGAGCTCGTGCTCATCGAGGCGCTGCGTCGCCACGTGGAATCGCTGCCGCCGGGCGGCGCGGGCTGGCTCGCGGGACTCAACGACCGCTACGTGGGCGCCGCGCTCGCGCTCGTGCACGGGCGTCCCGGGGAGCAGTGGACCGTGGAACGGCTGGCCCGCCAGGTGGGGCTCTCGCGCTCCGCCCTGGCCGAGCGCTTCTCGCAGGTGGTCGGAGAGCCCATCTTCGGCTTCCTCACCCAGGTGCGCCTGCAGCTCGCGGCGCACGAGCTCCTCACCACCGAGCGCTCCATCGAGGCCATCGCCGAGGACGCGGGCTACGAGGCCGTGAACTCCTTCTCCCGCGCCTTCAAGCGCGCCTTCGGCAAGCCCCCCTCCGTCTGGCGCCGCAAGCGCCGCCGCCGCTAGAAGGGGGCGGCTCCATTCGGGACACGTCCCCTATTTCAGGGCCTTGGCGAGGAAGGGAAGCGAGACGTCCATGCGGTAGTCGACGTCGGAGTGGGTGTCGTCGAACTCCTCGTAGCGGTGCTTGATGCCCGCTTCCGCCAGGCGCTTGGAGAGAATGCGCGTGCCGTAGTGGATGTGGTACTGGTCGCGCGAACCACAATCCATGTAGACGCCACGCAATGACTTGAGCGCCCTGGCGTGCTTCGCCACCATGTGGATGGGGTCGTGCCGCTGCCAGCGCCGCCACGCGTCCTCGAGCATCTCGCCCGTCTCCAGGTTGAAGGGCAGGCGGAAGCCGTTGGGCGCCTTCGGGTCCGGGTCGTAGGTAGCCGCCATGCAGATGTTCATGATGGCGTGCCCCTCGGCCATGGAGATCTTGGGCTTCTTCCAGAGCGCCTCGAGGAAGGCCTTCACGCGCCCGTCGTCGAGGCCGCGCTCGCAGCCCTTCTCCAACTTCCTCACGTCGCAGGCGCCGGGCGCGACCTTGCGCGGCCGGTACTTGGCCA
Organism: Betaproteobacteria bacterium; assembly: GCA_003105245.1. Classification (GTDB taxonomy): domain Bacteria; phylum Pseudomonadota; class Gammaproteobacteria; order Burkholderiales; family Usitatibacteraceae; genus FEB-7. The sequence continues at coordinate 15,407 of PQAI01000152.1, forward strand.
GCTCGTTGAGCGTGTTGGGCCAGTCGTGGTGGTAGACGAAGTCGAAGTAGGCATCGCCCGAGTGGTCCGCGATGGCGCCCCACGTCTGCGGGTACTTCATGCCGTGCACGATGGCGCCGTAGCCGCCGGARCTCTTGCCGAAGCAGCCGCGATGCTCGCGCGAGGCGAGCGTGCGGAAGTGCAGGTCCACGAAGGGSACGATYTCCTTCGTGAGGTAGTCGGCRTAGCGSCCGATGGCCGAGGAGTTCACGTACTGGTTGCCCCCGAGGGCCGTGAAGCAGTCGGGGAAGACGATGATGGCCGGCGCCATCTTCCCCTCGTGCACCAGGCGCGCGGCGCGCTCGGGCACGTTCTCGCTGAAGTTCTTCCACGCGATGTGGGAGAGCCCCGAGCCGGTGAAGCCCACCATGTCCACGAGCACCGGGAAGCGCCTCCCTCGCCCGCGCGTGGCGCCCTCGTCGTACTGCGGCGGCAGCCACACCGCGACGCTCCTCACGAAGGGGTCGCGCAGCGGGTTGTCCTTGAGGACCTTCGAGACGTGCTCCAGCACCACGACGGTGCCGGGTTTCCACTTCGGGCGCTTCAGGGCCATGG
>PQAI01000153.1 GCA_003105245.1 Betaproteobacteria bacterium
GTGGTACCGAGCTCAACGTCGTCCAGGAGGGCATCCCCGAGGTGATTCCCGTCGAGATGTGCTACCTCGGCTGGCAGGAGTCCCTCGAGGCGCTGGCGAGGCTCGTCGAGCCGGAGATCCGGCAATAGCCCGGGGCGGGTTCCGCAACCCGTTGCGCATCCGGTCGCCGCTGCCTGCGATCCATCATGGCCAATCGGATTCTTTCCTCCCATGACAGCCCCGGCGCGGATCGCTGCGTCGACGTCTTCGTGCGCGACGACGGCAGCTTCGGCTTCGAGGAGTACCGCCGGGACCCCGAGGACCTGCGGGGCTGGCAATGCCTCAACCGCTACGGACGGCTTGCCTTCCCGACCGAGGCCGAGGCGCGGGAGGCGGCCAAGTCGGCCGTTCCCTGGATGTCCGAGGATGCGCAGTAGGCGGCCCCGAGGGACCGGTCGGCCTCAGGGCTTCTTCTTCTCCTCGCCCGGGCCGAGCAGCCCCGCGGCGCCCGTGCCGGCGGGAAGCAGGCCCGCCTGCGAGTAGATTCCCAGCTTGTCGCGCGAGTCGAGGATGTCGAGGTTGCGCATCTGCAGCTGCCCGATGCGGTCCACGGGCGAGAAGGCCTCGCCCTCCACCTTCTCCATGGACAGCCGCTCGGGGTGGTAGGTGAGGTTGGGGCTCGTGGTGTCGAGGATCGTGTAGTCGTCGCCGCGGCGAAGCTCGATCGCCACCTCGCCCGTGATGGCGCGGCCCACCCAGCGCTGCAGGGTGTCGCGAAGCATCAGGCTCTGCGGGTCGAACCAGCGGCCCTCGTAGAGCAGGCGCCCGAGCTTGCGGCCCATCGTGCGGTAGTTGTCGATGGTGCCCTCGTTGTGGATGGCGGACATCAGCCGCTCGTAGGCGATGTGCAGGAGGGCCATGCCGGGGCCCTCGTACACGCCGCGGCTCTTGGCCTCGATGATGCGGTTCTCGATCTGGTCCGAGACGCCCAGGCCGTGGCGTCCTCCGATGCGATTGGCTTCCAGCGCCAATTCCACGCGATTGGCGAAGGTCTTGCCGTTGAGCGCCACGGGGAAGCCTTCCTCGAAGCGGACGGTCACTTCCTCCGGCTTGATCTCGACGGCCGGATCCCAGTGCTTCACGCCCATGATGGGCTGCACGATGCGAAGGCCCTTGTCGAGGAACTCGAGCTCCTTGGCCTCGTGCGTGGCGCCCCAGATGTTGGAGTCGGTGGAATAGGCCTTCTCCACGCTCATCTTGTAGGGGAGGTTCTTCGAGAGGAGGAACTCGCTCATCTCCTTGCGCCCGCCAAGCTCCCTCACGAAGTCCTGGTCCAGCCACGGCTTGTAGATGCGGAGCGACGGGTTGGCGAGCAGCCCGTAGCGGTAGAAGCGCTCGATGTCGTTGCCCTTGTAGGTCGAGCCGTCGCCCCAGATGTTGACGCCGTCCTCCTGCATCGCCTTCACCAGCACCGTGCCGGTCACGGCGCGGCCGAGCGGCGTGGTGTTGAAGTAGGTGCGCCCCGCCGTCTGGATGTGGAAGGCGCCGCACTGGAGTGCCACGAGGCCCTCGTGCACCAGCGCCTCGCGGCAGTCCACGAGGCGAGCCTGCTCGGCCCCGTAGAGCTTCGCGCGGCGGGCGATGTCGTCGTAGTCGCTCTCGTCGGGCTGGGCGAGGTTGGCGGTGTAGGCGTAGGGGATGGCGCCCTTGTGGCGCATCCAGGCGAGGGCGGCGGAGGTGTCGAGGCCGCCGGAGAAGGCGATGCCGACTCGCTCGCCCTTGGGCAGGGACAGGAGGATTTTGCTCATGGTGGCGCCATTTTATCGCGCCACGGGGCGCCCGACCGGCGCCGGGCTATTTCTTCTTCTTCGACTCGGCTTCCTTGGCCGCCTCGCGGTCGAACGCCGCGCGGTTGAAGGCGGTGCCCGTCGACTCCGCCACCTGGCGCACCACCGCCCAGTCCTTCTTGTAGTCCACCGGCCAGAAGCGGTCGTCGCCGTTGAACTCCTTCGTCATCTCGGCGGTGAACTTGTAGCTCGTCGCGCACTCGCGCACCTTCGCGGCGAGGGCGGGCTCGAGGTCGTGGGCGTGCGCGAAGGAGGAAGTCACGAACGGCGGGCTCACGTAGAGCTTGCGGAAGTTCTCCATCTTCACCACGCCGCGCTTGGCCATGCGCTCCAGCACGTCGTCGGCCACCGCCGCGGCGTCGTAGTCGCCCGAGTTCACGCCCAGGATGGACTGGTCGTGCTTGCCGGAGTAGAGCGTCTTGTAGTCGGTGTCGGGCACGAGGCCCAGTGCCGGGAAGAGGGCGCGCGGGGCGAGGTTSCCGGAGTTGGAGGARGGCGAGACGTGCGCCACCTTCYTGCCCTTGAGGTCGGCCGGCTTCTGGTAGGGGCTGTCGGCGCGCACGATGAGGGCCAGGTGGTAGGAGCGCGGCCCCGTGGCGTCGCCCTTCACCACGAAGGGAACGGCGCCCGCCAGGTTCACCGCGTAGGCCGTGCCGCCCGTGGAGAAGCCGGCGATGTGCAGGCGCCCGGCGCGCATGGCCTCGATCTGCGCCGCGTTCGACTGCACCTGGTAGTAGACGACCTTCTTGCCGGTGCACGAGGCGAACTTCTCGAGGAAGTCCTTGAAGATGTTCTGGTAGACCGCCGGGTCCTCGATGGGCGTGTAGGTGAACACCAGGGTCGAGGGGTTCTTGAGCTTCTTCGGGTCCGTCGGCGCGTCGGCCACCATGTCGCGGTTGGCGTCGCAGTACAGCTCGTCCAGCTCGCCGCGGTAGGGGCAGGACTGGGCCGCGGCGGTCGTGGCGAGCGTCGCGAGGGCGAATCCGAGTGCGAGTGCGGTCTTCATGGCTCCTCCTTCGGGATCTCGTGGCCGCCGAAGCGGTTCCTCATCGTGGCGAGCAGGCGCGCGGCGAAGTCGTCGCGCCCCTGGCTCGCGAAGCGTTGCATGAGCGCGGCGGTGATCACCGGGGCCGGCACGCCGCGGTCGATGGCCTCCTGCGCGGTCCAGCGCCCCTCGCCGGAGTCGGCCACCACCGGCGCCACGCCGAAGAGGCTCGCGTCCTCGGCGAGGAAGTCGCGCGTGAGCTCCAGCAGCCAGGAGCGCACGACGCTTCCCTTCGTCCAGTTGTCCGCGATCGCGGCGAGGTCGAGGCCGAAGTCCGGGTGCGCCTGCAGCAGCGCGAAGCCCTCGGCGTAGGCCTGCATGAGGCCGTACTCGATGCCGTTGTGGATCATCTTCACGAAGTGGCCGGCCCCCGCCGGGCCGCAGTGCAGCCACTGCCCGGGAGCGGGGGCGAGGGCCCGGAGCACCCGCTCCAGCGCCGTCACGTCGGGCGCCGCGCCCCCCAGCATGAGCGCGTAGCCCTGCTCGAGACCCCACACGCCGCCGGAGACGCCGGCATCGACGAACCCGATGCCGGCCGCCTCGAAGCGCTGCGCGCGGGCGATGGTCTCCCGGTAATGGCCGTTCGCGCCGTCGACGACGCGGTCGCCGGGCGCGAGCTTGCCCAGGAGGGCCTCGAGGGCGCGCCGGGTGGGGTCCCCGGCCGGCAGCATGCACCAGACGGTGCGAGGCGCCTTGAGGGCGAGCAGCAGGCCGTCGAGTGACCGGGCGGGCTCGAAGCCGGGCTCGGCCGCCAGGGCCTCGATGGCCGCGGGCCCCGTGTCGTGCCCGACCACGTGGATGTTCGCCCGGCACAGGCGCCGGGCGATGCCCGAGCCCATGCGGCCCAGGCCGATGAGACCGACTTGCATGGCTAGATTATGCGCTTGCGGATCTGCGTCACCACGATCTCGGCGACGACGACCACCGTGAAGATCGAGAAGAGCACCATCGCCACGCGCGTCCACTGGAAGAGGTTGAGGGCCGTGTCGAGCGCCATGCCGATGCCGCCCGCGCCCACCAGCCCCAGCACGGCGGACTCGCGCACGTTGATGTCCCAGCGGAAGAGCACGATGGACCAGAAGGCGGGCTGCACCTGCGGCCAGTAGCCCTTGGCCATCACCGAGAGCCACGGCGCGCCGGTGGCCTCCAGCGCCTCGATGGTGCCGCGGTTGGCCTCCTCCAGCGCCTCGCCGAGGAGCTTGCCCACGAAGCCGATGGAGCGGAAGGCGATGGCGAGCGTGCCCGCGAGCGCTCCCGGCCCGAACACGGCCACGAAGAGCAGCGCCCAGACGAGCGAGTTCACGGAGCGGCTGGAGACGAGGATGAGCTTGGCGAGGTAGTTGACGGGGGCGAAGGGCACGACGTTCCTCGCCGCGAGCACGCCCACGGGCACCGCCATGATCACCGCGAGGATCGTTCCCAGCGAGGCGATGTGGAGCGTGTCCACGAGCGCGTCGTGCACGCCGCCCCGGTAGTGGGCGAAGTCGATCGGCCACATGCGGTGCAGCAGGTCCTGCATCTGCTCCGGGGCGTCGTAGAGGAACTCCGGGATGACCTGGACCGTGCGCGCCGACCACACGATGGAGGCGGCGAGCACGAGGTAGACCGAGAAGCGGGCGAGCCGCTGCGCGGGCGTGAAGCGGCGCCACTCGCGCCGGATGGCCTCGCCGGGCGCGGCGCTAGTCGCCATCGACCTTGCCCTTCTCGAGGAAGATGCCGCGCACCCAGCCGGCGAGCACCTCGCCCACCATGATCATCGCGATGATGGAAAGCAGGATCGCGGCCACGAAGTCGTAGTCGAAGCGCTGGAAGGCGGAGAAGAGGGTGCCGCCGATGCCGCCGGCGCCCACGATGCCCACCATGGTGGAGTTGCGCAGGTTGGAGTCGAGCTGGTAGGTGGCGAACCCGATGAAGCGCGTGAACACCTGCGGCAGCACGCCGTAGGTGATCACGTTCATGAACGGCGCGCCCGTGGCGCGCACCGCCTCCACCTGCTTGAGCGAGATCTCCTCGATCGCCTCGGCGAAGAGCTTGCCGATGAAGCCCACGGAGGCCACCATCAGCGCGAGGATGCCGGCCATGGCGCCGAAGCCCACGGCCTTCACGAAGAGGATCGCGACGATCACCGGGTGGAAGGAGCGGCACAGCGCGATCACGATGCGCGCGGGCCAGGTCGCCCACACGGGCATGAGGTTTCGCGCCGCGAGGAGCCCCACGGGCAGCGAGATCACGATCCCGAGGAACGAGGCGAGCAGCGCGATCTGCAGCGATTCGACCAGGCCGTTGGCGAGGGAATCGGGCTGCACGATCACCGGCGGGAACATGCGGTCGATGAAGCGCGCGCCGTTGTCGAGCCCGACGAGGAAGCGATCCCAGGTGAAGTCCAGGCGCGAGCCGGCGTAGACGACGTAGGCGGCCAGGAGGACCCAGCCCGCGCGGGCCCACCAGCTGGCCGGGAACGCCGCCCTTGCGCCTTGCGTGCTCAATGCAGCCAGCCCTCGCCGCCGTAGATGCCCTTCAGGTGGTCGTCCGTGAGGTCGCCGGGCGGGCCGTCGAAGACGATCGCGCCGCCGGACATGCCGACGATGCGGTCGGCGAAGCGGCGCGCGAGCTCCACGTCGTGCATGTTGACCATCACCGGGATCGACTGGCGGCGGCCGATGTCGCGCATGAGCTCCATGATCTCCACGGAGGTCTTGGGGTCCAGCGAGGAGGTGGGCTCGTCGGCGAGCAGCAGCTGCGGGCGCTGCATCACCGCGCGGGCGATGCCCACGCGCTGGCGCTGGCCGCCGGAGAGGCTGTCGGCGCGCTGGTTGGGGAATGCCGCGAGCCCCACGATGTCCAGGAGCTCGAAGGCGCGGTCGATGTCCTCCCGCGGGTACTTGCGCAGCCAGGCCTTCCAGGGCGACACGTAGCCCAGGCGGCCCGAGAGGACGTTCTCCATCACCGACAGGCGCTCGACCAGGTTGTACTCCTGGAAGACCATGCCGATGCGCCGGCGCGCGTGGCGCAGGGCCTCGCCCCGGAGCCGCGCGAGGTCCTGCCCGTGGAACAGGATCTCGCCCGCGGTCGGGTCGACCAGCCGGTTGATGCAGCGGATGAGCGTGGACTTGCCGGTGCCCGAGGGCCCGATGATGGCGGTGAGCCCCTCGTTGCCGACCTCCAGGTCGATTGCGCGCAGCACGGGCTTGCCACGGACGTACTCCATGGAAAGCCCGCGCAGCACGAGGGCCGTGGTGGCGGCCATGGCTACTTCTTCTTCTTGCGCGCCTCTTCCTCGCGCCTGGATTCCTTCTCGTAGGCCGCCTTGTTGAACTTGTCGCCGCCGGCCTCGGCCACGTCGCGCACCACCGCCCAGTGCTCCTTGTAGTTGATCGGGTAGAAGCGGTCGGCGCCGTCGAAGGCCTTCTTCATGTCGTCCGTGTAGCGGAAGTCGTAGAAGCACTTGAGCATCTTGTCGCGGAAGGCGGGCTCGAGGTCGTGCGCGTACGAGAAGGAGGAGGTSGGRAACTTGGCGCTGCGGTAGATCACGCGGAAATCGTCCTCCTTGATCTGCCCGCGCACCGCCATGCGGTGGAAGACGTCGGAGGCCACSGCCGCGCCGTCGTAGTCGCCGGAGTTGACGCCCAGGATCGACTGGTCGTGCTTGCCCGAGAAGAGGATCTTGTAGTCCTTGTCGGGCACCAGGCCTTCCTTCGGGAAGAGGGCCATCGGGGCCATGTGGCCGGAGTTGGACGAGGGCGCCGTGTGCGCGAACTTCTTGCCCTTGAGGTCGGTGAGCTTCTGGAACGGGCTCGACTTCTTCACCACGACGATGAGGTTGTAGCCCTGGAAGTCCTTCTCGTAGCCCTTGATCGCGAAGGGCACGGCGCCGGCGATGTTCACGGCGAAGGCGGTCGGCCCCGTGGAGAAGCCGCCCACGTGCAGGCGCCCGGAGCGCATGGCCTCGATCTCGGCGGCGTTGGACTGCACCTGGTAGAAGACCACCCGCTTGCCGGTGCACTGCGCCAGGTGGTCGGTGAAGGGCTTGAAGATCTTCTCGTAGACGGCGGGGTCCTCCACCGGGGTGTAGGTGAACACCAGCGTGCCCGGGGTCTTGAGCTTCTTCGGGTCCTTCGGCGTGTCGGCGACGAGGTCGCCGTTGTCGTCGCAGTACAGCTCGTCGAGGTCGCCGCGGTTCTTGCATTCCTGCGCGGCGGCCGAGAGGGCGAAGACGGCGGCAAAAGCGAGCGCGAGCCCGCGGACGGAGCGGATCATCGGTGCACCTCCGGTGGGTGGTTCTTGTTGGGGATACGCCGCCGGATTGTGACAGCTTCGCTTGCGGGGGGACAAGGTCCCGGTGGGCTAGAATTGCAAGACACAGTACCGCTCCAGCCGCCATGCGTCCCCTCGCCACGCTCGCCTGCGCCCTCCTCGGGCTCCTTCCCGCCGCCACCTCCGCCGCCGCGCCGGAAACCTCGGCCGCGCCGCGCCAGTTCCTGTGGGAGGTGTCCTCCCTCACGAACAAGGTCTACCTCTACGGCACCGTGCACGCGGGGAAGGCGTCCTTCTACCCCCTTCCGCAGCCGGTGGAGAGGGCCTTCGCCGACTCGAGGATCCTCGCCGTCGAGGCCGACATCACCGACGCCGAGGCGATGACCAAGGGCAGCTCCCAGATGCTCTACGCGCCGCCGGATTCGCTCTCGAAGCGCATCCCGGCGCCCCTCTACGAGCGGCTTCGCAAGCAGCTGCAGCGCTTCAACGTGCCCGAGGCGCAGCTCGAGCCCGTCAAGCCCTTCTTCGCCGCCTCCCTCCTCGTGTTCAACGAGTGGTTCCGCCAGGGCTACACGCCGGACCAGGGCGTGGACCTGCACCTCATCAAGCGCGCGAAGGCCGCGAAGATGTCGCTGGTGGAGCTGGAGGGCGCGCAGGCGCAGACCGAGCTCATGGCCTCGCTCTCCGAGAAGGAAGGCGTGCAGGCCCTCGAGGGGGCGGTCACGGCGCTGGAGAGCGGGCTCACGCGCGACCAGATCACGGGCGTGGTGAACGCCTGGCAGGCGGGCGACCCGAACCTGCTGCTGGACGTGACGCGCGCCTACAACGATGCCATGCCGGGGGCGAAGGAGCTCGAGGAGAAGTTCATCTGGTCGCGCCACGAGGCGATGGCCGGCCGGATCGAGGCCTTCCTGCTTTCGGGCCGCGAGCGCGCGTTCGTGGCCGTGGGCGCGCTCCACCTGGCCGGGCCGCGCGGCCTGGTGGAGATCCTCAGGAGCCGCGGGTACTTCGTGAGGCAGCTATGAGCACCGAACGGCAGGGCGGGCGCATCCTCGTCGACCAGCTGGTCATCCACGGGGCGGACACGGTATTCCACGTGCCGGGGGAGAGCTTCCTGCCGGTGCTGGACGGCCTGCACGAGCACCGCTCGAAGGTGAAGCTCGTCACCTGCCGCCACGAGTCGGCCGCCGCCAACATGGCCGAGGCGCACGCCAAGCTCACGGGACGGCCCGGCATCTGCTTCGTGACCCGGGGCCCCGGCGCCACCCAGGGCGCCGTGGGCGTGCACACCGCGTTCCAGGACTCCACGCCGATGATCTTCTTCATCGGCGACGTGGGCTCGGACTTCCGCGACCGCGAGGCCTTCCAGGAGGTGGACTTCGCCGCGATGTTCGGTCCGCTCGCCAAGTGGGCGGCGCGCATCGATTCGGCCGAGCGCATCCCCGAGTACATCGCGCGCGCCTTCACCGTGGCGATGTCGGGCCGCCGGGGGCCCGTGGTGCTGGCGCTTCCCGAGGACATGCTTTCGGCCACCGCGACCGTCGAGGATGCGCGCCCGTACGCCCCGCCGCACGCCGAGCCCGGCGCGGGGGAGATGGAGCGGCTGCGCGAGCTCCTCGCCGCCGCCAAGCGCCCGCTGGTGGTGCTGGGAGGCAGCGGCTGGACGGCGGACGCCTGCGCCGACATGCGCAGGTTCGCGGAGGCCAACCACCTGCCCGTGGCCTGCGCCTTCCGCTTCCAGGACCTCTTCGACAACCGCCACGACCACTACGTCGGCGACGTGGGCGTCGGCATCAATCCCATCCTCGCCGAGCGCGTGCGCACGGCCGACGTCCTGCTGGTGGTGGGCGCGCGCATGGGCGAGATGACCACGAGCGGCTACTCGCTCATGGCCTCTCCCGTGCCGCGCCAGAAGCTCGTGCACGTGATGACGGGGCCGGAGGAGCTGGGCCGCGTGTACCAGCCCGAGGTCCCCATCCTCTCCTCGATGGTCCGCTTCGCGCGCGCCGCGGCCGCCATGGCGCCGGTGGACGCCTCCGCCTGGCAGAAGAGCGTCGCGGAGGCGAGGGCGGATTTCCTGGCGTGGAGCGCGCGCCGCGAGATCCCCGGCAAGGTGCAGATGTGGGACATCGTCGACTGGCTCGACAAGCACGTGCCCGAGGACGCGATCTTCACCAACGGCGCGGGCAACTACACCACGTGGCTGCACCGGTTCCACCGCTACACGGGCTTCCGCACCCAGCTCGCCCCCACTTCCGGTGCCATGGGCTACGGCGTGCCGGCGGCCATCGCGGCCAAGATCGCGGAGCCCTCGCGCATGGTGATCGCCTTCGCGGGCGACGGCTGCTTCCTCATGGCCGGGCAGGAGCTCGCCACGGCGGCGCAGTACGGGGCCGCGATCATCGTCGTGGTCGTGAACAACGGCATGTACGGCACGATCCGCATGCACCAGGAGAAGCACTATCCGGGGCGCGTGCACGGCACGGAGCTGCAGAACCCGCACTTCGCGGCCTTCGCGCGCTCCTTCGGCGCGGTGGGAGAGATCGTGGAGGAGACGGCGCAGTTCGGCCCGGCCTTCGAGCGCTGCGTGGCCTCCGGGAAGCCCGCGGTGATCGACGTGCGCATCGATCCGCAGGCCATCACGCCCAACACTACCCTGGACGCGATCCGGGCCGCATCGACGAGGAAGTGATAGCCGCCACCGCTCGGGCCGCCATCACCGGATCCGCAGCAGGTTGTCGAGGGACGCCGCCCCGGCTCCGCGCCCGGCAAGGTAGAGCGCGAGCGTGGCCCAGGACAGGTGCGTCGGCCAGGCGTCGGGATACACGAAGAGCTGGATCACCGCCGTCATTCCCAGGAGACCCAGCGCGGAAAGGCGCGTGAAGAGCCCGAGCACGAGCAGCGCCGGAAGGAGGTGCTCGGCATAGGCGGCCAGGTGCGCCGCCAGCTCGGGCGGCAGGAGCGGCACCTTGTACTCCTCGCGGAAGAGCGCGTACGCGCCCTCGCTCACGGTGAGGAAGCCCTCGACCTTCGTGCGGCCCGACAGGAAGAAAATGGCGCCCAGCGCGAGGCGGGCGCAAAGGGCGAGCAGGGAGGCGCTCACCCATCCGGAAAGCCGTTCGGCGACGCGGTTCCAGGCGGCGCGAATCCCGTCTCCGGGCGCGACGTCGATCGTGGTTGCGGCTTCGTTCATGGGGAAGTCCTCCGGGAGTCGGGACGGGGGTGCCCGAGCCGGCAGAACGCGCCGGCGTCGAGCAGGGCATTCACGAGACGGACGACGTTCGCCTCCGGGTCTGCCTCGAGCGCGGCCGCGAGGGCGTCGTCGAGGGCAAGGGAGCGCGAACAGGCGTCGAGGAACCGGCAGGCGGGGCCGTCGATCGCCGTCCACTGCACGGCATCCCCGGGCCGGGTGAGCAGGGCGCCTTCGCCCTGCCAGGCGAGCTCGCCTTCGTCCGCGCCCTCCTCCCGGTTGCGGCGCCAGATCGAGAAGATCGGTGCCTGCCCGAACCACGCCCAGCGCGCGGCCGGGTGCGGCTGCAGCACGGCGGTTTCGAGTTCGCCGGGATCCCTGCACGAGAACGCTTCGCGGCCGATCGCCGGCGCGTCTGCGGCCGCGTGGGCTTCGGTCCAGAGGCGGTCGAGTCGGGCCACGTCCGCGAGATAGGGCAATTCGGACGCCGGCGGGAAGCCGGCGAGGAACGCGGGGAAGGCGTCGCCGTAGGCGAGCAGCGACGGCTCCCTCGGCAGCTCGCCGGCGGCGAACTCGGCGGCGGCGGCCCGGAACCATTCGTCGCCCACCAGCCTCGCCACGGCGGGGAAGTTCGCCTGCAGGGCGTCGACGCAGCCCTTCATGACGGTATTGCGGTAGACGGCGAAGGCCGGCTGGGCGACGAGGTTCGCCACGGAGGGGTCCTCCGGCTCGTGCCCGGAAATCATCGCCTGCGAGAACGATTCCTGGAATCGCGAGAGGGAAGCGCCCATCACGCGGCCCTCGCGATCGGCGCAGCGAGCACCGCGTGCGCGCGGTCCCTCTCCGCCAGCAGCTCGCCAAAGGCGGGAAGATTGCCGTCGCGCTCGACGAGGGTCGGCCGCGGCCCGATGCGCCCGACGAGGCGCTCGTAGAGCGCCCACACGGGGCCCGCGACGGGCGCGTCGTGGGAATCGACGAGGAGCGCTTCTCCCAGGAGCGGGTCGCGCGAATGCCCGGCGAGGTGGATCTCCCGCACGCGATCACCGGGAAAGGCGTCGATGTACTCCTCGGCGCCGAAGCCCAGGTTGGCCGCGCTCACGAAGACGTTGTTCACGTCGAGGAGCAGCCCGCATCCCGTTCGGCGCGCCACTTCCGACAGGAACGCGATCTCGCTCCAATCGTGGCCTTCGATGCTCAGGTAGTGCGAGGGATTCTCGACGGCGATGGGCCTGCCCAGCGCGTCCTGCGCCGCCTGGATGTTGGCGCAGACGCGTGCCAGCGCCTCGCCCGTGCGCGGGAAGGGCAGAAGGTCCGGGTGGTACGAGCCTCGCCATGTCGACCAGGCGAGGTGCTCGGACACGAGCGCGGGCTCGATGCGTTCGGCGAGCCGGCGAAGGCGCCCCAGGTGGACGGCATCCGGGGGCGCGTCGGCGGCGAGGGAAAGCGCCACACCGTGCAGGCTCACGGGATGGCGCTCGCGGACGGCTTCCAGCCAGCGAAGGCGCGGACCGCCTTCCACGAGGTAGTTCTCGGGATGGACCTCGAACCACAGCCCCGCCGCCGGGCATTCGCGGGCCTGGGCGAAGTGCTGCGGCTTGAGCCCCAGCCCGGCGGTGAGCGTGGAGGTCACGGCGCCGGCCCGCTACGCCTTGGTGGGGGTGAGCGACCCGGTGCCGTTCGGGGTCTTGATGCTCGTGCACGTGCCCTTCGGGACGTGCTTCCACGCATTGCCCTGGTAGTCCTTCCTGGAGGTGCCGGCGCAGCTCGTGCCCGGGCCGGCGGCGCAGTCGTTCTTGCCGGCGAGCGAGACGCCGTAGCACTTCTCGGTGGCGTCCTTCTTCATGTCCTTCTTGTCCATGTCGGCGGCGAGGGCGGCGCCGGAGGCGAGGGTGGCGAGGGCGATGGCGGCGATGGCGAGGTTGCGGGACTTCATCTTGAGGCTCCTTGTGTCGGGTGAGGGAAGGGCTCCGGGCGCGGTGCCGGTGGCTTGCCGCTGCGGTCGGTCCGGAGGCTATTTCGCGCGGCCGTGGCGCCCGGTTACGCGCTCGGGCAGAATTCCCGCCTCGCGCGGAAATGTCGCGAAGCCCGTAACCGGTCGGGCCGCGGCCGCGAATACCAGGGAGCCGGAACAGCTTGAGCGGGCGGGAAGCGCACCTGAAGGCACTCCTCCTCCGCGGGCTTTCCGGAGAGGCCGCGGCCTACGCCGCTTTCCTGAAGGAATTGAGCGCGTTCCTGCGCGCTTTTCTCCGGGGGCGGCTCGCGCGCGTGCCCGACGAAGTCGAGGATCTCGTGCAGGAGACGCTCCTGGCCGTGCACAACCAGCGCCACACCTACGACGCCGCGCAGCCGCTCACGGCCTGGGTGCACGCGATCGCGCGCTACAAGATGATCGACTTCCTGCGCCGCCGCGCGGGGCGCGAGGCCATGAACGACCCGCTGGGCGACGAGGACGACCTGCTCGCGACCTCCGACGAGGAGGCGCGCGAGGCGAAGCGCGACATGGCGATCCTGCTCGCGAAGCTGCCGGACCGGCACCGGCTCCCCATCCAGCACGTGAAGATCGAGGGGCTCTCCGTGGCGGAGACGGCGAAGCTCACCGGCATGTCGGAATCGGCCGTGAAGGTGGGCATCCACCGCGGCCTCAAGGCGCTTGCCGCGCTCATCCGGGAGTAGGCGATGGAAACGGACAAGCTGGTCGAGATGCTCGCGAGGCAGGCGGGGCCGGTGGCGAGGGGCGCGGTGCCCCGTCGCTACGGCGCGGCGCTCGCCGCCGGCGGCGCGGGCGCGTTGCTCCTCATGGCGGCCTTCCTCGGCGTCAGGCCGGACCTCGCGCAGGCCGCACGCGAACCGATGTTCTGGGTGAAGCTCGCATTGCCCCTGGCCCTTCTCGCCGTCGCGCTGCTCGCGACGGCGCGCCTGGCGCGGCCCGGCGTGCGCGTGGGCTACGCCGCCGAAGCCGTCCTGGTGCCCGTCGGGGCGATCTGGGCGCTCGCGGCCGTGGCGCTCCACTCGGCGGCTCCCGGAGAGCGCCTGGCGCTCGTGCTCGGCGACACCTGGACCGTGTGCCCCTTCAACATCGCGATGCTCTCGGTGCCCGCGTTCGCCGCCGCGTTCTGGGCGATGCGGGGCCTCGCGCCGACGCGGCCGGCCGTGGCCGGCGCGTTCTCGGGGCTGCTCGCGGGCGCCGTGGGCGCGGCGGCCTACTGCCTGCACTGCCCGGAGATGGCTCCGCCCTTCCTCGGAACGTGGTACCTGCTGGGGATGGCGATTCCGGCGCTCGCAGGGGCGATGGCGGGCCCGCGGCTGCTGCGCTGGTAGGCAACCGCGCTCAGAACGCCACCGAGACCCCGAAGGCGCCGAACTCCGAGCTCGCGCCCTGCGTCCTGAACTCGCGCGTGCGGCGCACGTGCGTGTAGCTCACCCGCACGCCCTTCCACGTCATCTCCAGGCCCCACTGCAGGTCGCCCACGAGGTATTCCTTGTCGACGCTGCGGCTTTCCTTGAACGTGTTGCCGTCGAGGAAGATGCTGCGGGCCACGGCCCGCCCGTCCACCGCGGCGAACACGTACCACGAGAAGGTGTCGGCCGGGACGAAGAACCCCGAGCCGGGCGGGCTGGGCCGGATGCGCGGCGGCCCGAGGTCGCTCGCCAGCCGCTTGCCGTAGCGCAGCGTGAACCCGCCGTTGGCGTAGGTGTGGATGTTTCCGAGGGCGGCGCCCAGGTGCGGCACCACGTCGAACTCCAGCCCGGCGAGCTCGCCCCGGGCGAAGCCGCGCCAGCGCGTCTCGTAGCTCAGCACGAGTCCCGGCTCGTTGCGAAGCTGCGTGTCCCAGCCCTTGGGCTCCGGCGAGCCGATGAGGCGGTGGATGGCCTTCTGGCCCTGCTCGGCGAGCGAGGCGGGCCCCACCACCCCCGCGGTGAGCGAGAGCTGGTCGGTGCGGCCGTCGGTCACGACCCCCAGGCCGATCGTGGCGTAGAGCCACCCGGCGTAGGGGCGGTCGTCGCGCGGTGGATCGGGAAGCGAGATGTCGGCGGGCGTGTACATGTTCTGGCCCACCACGTAGCCGTGCCTGACCGTGCCGCCCTCGGGGAACCACGGGATGCCGCGGGCGATGCGCACCGCCCAGTCCGGCGGCGACTTCTCCCCCGACACCCACGCGAGCCCCACCCCGCTCGTGTAGTTGCGGTCGGTGCCGTAGAAGAGGTCGTTCTCGACCAGCAGGTTCCAGACGCCTTCCTTCGGCGCGTCGGCCGCCGCGGCGGGAAGCGCGAGGCACAAGGCCGCGGCGAGGGTGCTTGCGCGGATCAGGCAGGTCTGGCGTCGGTCGCTCATCGGAACCATTCCGTGGACGCGGGAAGCGTAGCATCCGTGCGCGTCCGCGCGGCTGCCGTGGGCCCACCGGGCGGCGTGTATCGTTGCGCCATGGAATCCGACCACCCGCTGCGACGGGCCCTGCCGATGTTCCTCCTCGCGGGGCTGTGCTTCAGCACGCTCGACGCGACCGCCAAGTACCTCATCCGCGACCACACGCTCTTCATCATCGTGTGGGCGAGGTATGCGGGGCAGATGCTCGTCACCACGCCCATCGCCTGGCGCATGGGCGGGCCGGGCTTCTGGCGCACGCGGCACCTGCGGGTGCAGCTCGCGCGCTCGTTGTGCCTCGTGGTGGCGACGGCCTGCTTCTTCGGGGGCCTTCGCTACCTGCCGCTGGCGGAGGGCTCGGCGATCGCCTTCCTCGCGCCCATGTTCGCCATCGCCCTGTCGATGCCCGTCCTGGGCGAGCGGCCCACGCGCGCGCAGGTGATGTCCGCGGTCGCGGGGTTCGCCGGCATCCTGATCCTCGTGCGGCCCGGATCGGCGGTCTTCCACCCGGCCACCGCGCTCATCGTGCTGGCCGCGGTCTCGAACGCCTTCTACCAGCTCCTCACCCGAAGGCTCCCGCAGGATTCGGCGCACACCACGCTCTTCTACTCGGCGCTGGTCGGCACGGCGCTGCTCTCGCTCGCACTGCCCTTCGCCGACGCGCCTGCGCGGATCACGCTGCGCGACGGCGCCATCCTCGTCGCCCTGGGGCTCCTCGCGGGGCTGGGCCACGGCCTGCTGATCGGCGCCTACCTGCGCGCGCCGGCCTCGCTGGTCGCGCCGTTCACCTACCTGCAGATGATCTGGGCGACGGCCTACGGCTACCTGGTGTTCGGCCAGCTGCCCGACGGCCTCTCCGCCCTGGGCATGGCGGTGATCGTCGCGAGCGGCGTGGCGCTCTTCGTCCACGAGACGCGCCGGCGCCGTCGCGGCGTCCCGTTGTCCMSGCGSCCMGKCTAGCGGCGAGGCTTGGGCTCGGGCGCCTCCGCGGGCGCCGCCTTCTCCGGCTTGCGTTCCCCGCCGCGCAGCTCGTCCTGGAGGAAGCGGTAGCGGCCGTGCAGGATGCACCCGCGCATGCCCGGCTCGCAGCGGGCGCCGCGGACGAGCTGGCACACCCCTTCGGCGTCATGCGGGCAGGACCAGGAGCTCATGGGGGAATTGTGGCCGTCCTTCGCGCGGCCGCCAAGCGCGGCCGGGGCGTTCAGCCGCGGGGCGCCTTGAGGATCTCCAGCACCTGGCGGAAGCGCGGGTGCTCGCAGCTGCGAAGCCACTCGAAGACGATCGTCTCCACGCTCGCGAGCACGGCGCCGGACTGGCGCAGCCTCGCCATCGCGAGATCGTGGTCGTCGGGAAAGCGCGAGCCGCAGGCGTTGGCCGCGATCCAGACGTGGAAGCCGGCGCGCTGCAGGCCGTGCGCGGTCTGCATCATGCACACGTGGGTCTCGCAGCCGGCCACCACGACGTCGGTGGGCGCGGGGTGCCCGGGCGCGCGAAGCCACTGCACCAGCCCGTCCTCGCAGGCGTTGAAGTGCATCTTCGACACGAGGCGGTCGCAGCGGTCGCTGATCGCCTCGGCGTTGGGACCGAGCCCGCGCGGGTTCTGCTCCGTTCCCACGACGCGCACGCCCAGGGCTCGGGCGCAGTCGGCCAGGCGCGCGGCCTCGGCCACGACCTCGATGCCGCGGTGGATCGCGGGCAGCAGCCGCTGCTGGAAGTCCACCAGGACGAGGGTGCTGCGTCCCGGCTCGATGGCGACGTTCAAGCGGCCTCCGGCCTCATCCGAGGAGCACGTTCACGATGGCGTTGCCGATGCCCACGAGCGCCGCGCCGGAGATGAGCCCGGCGCAGATGGGCTCGCAGCCCTCGACCCAGAAAGTATGCCCCTTCGTGCCGGGCGTGGGGTTGCGCCTGCCCGCCCACCAGAAGACGAGCGCGCCCACCCACATGGCGAAGGTCGCCTCCGGCGGGAGCACCACGCCCAGACCGATGGAGACGGCCGAGAGCGGGAAGCGCCCTTTCGTGACGATCTTGGCCACCTCGATCGCCACCGCGGCGGCGGCCGCCACGACCATGGAGACGATCGCGGAGGGCGGGAGGCTCGTGAGACCCTTGGTGATGAGGTCCGCCACGCCCTTCCACTGCAGCGCCGCGGGCATCGCGAACTGCTCCGAGACGATGGTGGCCGTCGAGCGCACGCCGTTCGCATCGGGGGGCAGGAAGAGCAGGAAGTAGAGGGGCACGCAGGCGAGCGAGCCGGCGAAGAGCCCGATCACGTGCCCGATGGCCTGCTGCCGGGGCTTGGCGCCCAGCATGTAGCCCGGCTTGATGTCGGAGAGCAGGTTCGCCGCGTTGGCGGCGATCTCGCCCGTCATGCCGGCGGGGATGAGGTTGCTCGCCGGGTTGGTGCGGTCGATCGCGCCCATCGTGAACTGCGTGATCTTGGACAGCGCCCCGGTGGGCGTCCACGAGGTGAGCGCCATCGAATTGGTGCAGATGATGGTGAGCACGAAGATGAGCGGCAGCGACACCAGCGCGAGGAGCCACGGCACCCCGAAGAACTCGTGCGACACCCAGGCGCCCAGCAGGCTGAAGACCGGCACGCCGACCCACGACATCCAGAGGGGAAGCTCGATGTCGGCGAGGACGTCCTCGCCCTCCTTCTTCTGCCCGCCCTTCAGCGACCGCCAGGCGCTGCGGAAGAGTTCGGGGCGCGCGAGCAGGCTCACGAGCGAGCCCACCACCATCATCGTCACGCCCCACCACAGGGACCACTGGTTGACGATCTCGGCGCGGTTGATGGGAATGACGGCACCGGTGGCCGTGACGCGCGGCACGATGTCGCCGGCCTGGATCATGATCGGGGCGAGCACCACGAAGTTCACGAAGGCGCCCAGCAGGCAGCTCGTGGCCACCGCGATGCCCATGAGGCCGCCCACGCCCAGCATCGCGGCGTCCAGCGTGAGGCGAAGGCCCAGCTGGCGGATGTCGGTGCCGAGGATCTTCGGGATCCACAGCGAGGACTTCGCCGCGGCGGCGTAGTAGTAGGCGTCCAGGCGCTCGGAGAAGTGCCAGGCCTCCTTCAGCCCCGCCCACCTGTCCATCTGCAGGATCTTGAACTGGACGAGCTTCATCCAGCCGTCGCTCACGATCATCTGGTAGAGGCCCGTGAGGAGCGCCGTCCACCCCAGCAGCTTCGCCTTGAACATCCCGGCGGCGGCCGCCCCCGTGTAGAGCGCGTCGAGCACCACCCCGCAGGCCCTGCCCTCGGGGAAGGGCAATTGCTCGTCGTTGATGAAGCGGCGCTTCATGGGGAAGGCGAGGAGCACGCCCACGATCGACACGACGATCATCCACACCACCATCTGCCACCACGGAACGATCTTGCCGGTCACCAGCATGTAGGCGGCGAAGCTCGAGGTGAGGGGCGTGACCACGTACCCGGCGGCGGTCGCGATCGACTGCGTGCAGTTGTTCTCGAGGATCGTGTAGTCCGTGGCGAGCCCCGACCCGTGCAGGATGCGGAACATCGCGAAGGCGAGGATCACGGAGGTGAGCCCCACGCCGATGGTGATCCCGGTCTTGCCGGCGATGTAGAGGCCCGTGGCCGCGAGCGCCCCGCCGAGCAGGAAGCCGGTGACGCCCGAGCGGATCGTGAGCTGCGGCATGTCGCCGCGGAACACGTTCGCGTGCCACCACTGGTCCTTCTGCGCCCGCGACCACGTGCGGACCTGCTGTTCGTCGAGCTGGATGAGCGCCATGGATCCTCGTGGGGGCGTGATGGAAAAAGGGCGCGGCCCGGGTGGGGCGCGCGCCGGTCGCGAGGATACCTTAACGCAGGCTCAGCCGGCGCTGCGTCTCGGCCGTGAACTCCTCCATCTCGGGGTCGAGCGCGCTGCGGGAGGAGACGATGCCCACGGGCTCGCCCTTGTCCACCACGGGCACGTGGCGGAAGCCGCCGTCGTGCATCGCGAGCAGCGCCCGCCCGAAGATCTCGTTGGGGTCGACGGTGACGGGGTCGGCCGTCATGACCTCGCCGATCGTGGTGCCCGCCGGGTCGAGTCCCGCGGCCACGACGCGGAAGACGACGTCGCGCTCGGTGAAGATGCCCACCAGGTGCTTGCCCTTCACCACCATCACGGCGCCCACGTTCTTCTTCGCCATGAGCTTCGCCGCCTTCGCCACGGTGGTCTCGGGCGGGGCGACCAGGCGCTTCTTCGCCTCCATCACGCTCTTCACGCGCATGCTGTACACGGCGTCTCCTCCGGCTGCTCCTCGGGGGAGGCTAGGCGGCGGGGGCCGGCGCCGGGTTGACGAAGGTCAACGGCCCTCGCTTTCCGGCCGTCCGGCGCGATTGACGGGGGTCAAGCCCCCCGGGTCCCCGCGATGGGTTAGAGTGGGACACGCCGCCCGCAGGGGCGAACAGAGCCATCGCCGCGAGAACCATGGCCCGCAGACACCCGCACGTCGGAAAGCCCCGCCTCTTCCACCAGCTCCTCGAGCCCCGCGCCTTCCTGGAGATGGTGGCGCTCCCGGCGAGCCTGCCGGCGCTCGCGCGTGCGCCGCGGGGGGACGGCCACCCGGTCCTGCTGCTGCCGGGCTTCATGGCCGACGAGGTGACGCTCGTGGCGCTCAAGCTCTTCCTGGAGAGCCGCGGCTACGAGGTGCAGACCTGGGGCTTCGGGCGCAACGTCGGGTTCAGCAGCCGGCACGCCGCCGCCCTCGAGCAGAAGATCCGCTACATCCACCACCGCACGGGCCGCAAGGTGAGCCTCGTGGGCTGGAGCCTGGGCGGCATGTTCGCGATGTACGGGGCGCACGAGGCGCCGGAGTGCGTCCGCTCGGTGGTCACGCTGGGCAGCCCCGTCTCCTTCGACCCGGCGGGAAGCCAGTCGCCCTCTTGGGTGAAGGCGCTCTACCGCCTCATCTCGCACCCCATGGGCACGGCGGCGCACGTCTCGCACCTGAAGGCCAAGAAGCTTCGCGAGAGGAAGGCGCTCGCGGTGCCGATGTCCTGCGTCTATTCGGTGTCCGACGGCGTCGTGCCGCCGCAGGAGGCCACCATCGACGGCGACCCGGCCCTGCACGAGAACGTGCGCGTGCCCGGCAGCCACATCGGCCTGGGCTTCAACCCGATCGTGCTCTGGATCCTCGCCGACCGCCTGGCGCAGCCCGAGGGGAGCTGGCGGCCGTTCGCGCCGTCGGGCGTGAGCGGGCGGCTGTACCGCCTGCTGACCTGCCCGTTTTCGCGCTCGAAGCGCTCCGTTTCGCCGGCTTGCGTGCCGGGCGCTCCCGCCGCCCGCGGGCAAGGGCCAGGTACTCCTGGAACGCCTCGCGCACGCACTGCGCGAAAGCCTCCGGGTCGGGCATCTGCTCGCGGCACGACGTGGGCGACACGATGATCTTGCCGTCGTAGCTCGTCACCGCGAAGGCGAGGCCCATGCCGTCGTTGATGGGCATGATCGCCGAGAAGTAGGTCATGCGCGCGCCGTTCAGGTAGAGCGGCACCGAGGGCCCCGGCACGTTGGCGATCGCGCAGTTGGCGATCGGGGCGCGCCGCCCCACGCCGAGGAGCGCGCTGCCGAGCATCTTTCCGGTGAGGGCGAGGGTGGCGGCCGGAGCGTAGGTGCCGAGGTCCGTGAGCTCCCGCGCGCCGATCGCCTTCGCGATCACTTCCGAGGAGGCCGTCTGCCGCCGGATGCGGGCCAGCCGCTTCACCGGGTCGGCGACGTTCACGCCCAGCATGATGGTCGCCCACTGCACCTCCGGCTTCGCGCCGGGGCCGGCTTCGGGATCGCGCACGTAGACGGGAACGAGCGCCGAGAGGTCGCGCTTCGGAAGCTCCTCGTTCGCCTCGAGGTAGCGGCGCAGGCCCCCGGCGCAGACCGCGAGCACGGCGTCGTTCACCTTCGCGCGCGGCACGAGGCGGCGGATCGCGCGGAACTCGTCCAGCTGGAAGCGCCGCGTCTCGAACACGCGGTAGGGCGAGACGACCGTGTTGAAGCGGGTGGGCTCGATGGGCTCGCGGGGCTGCAGCATCTCCGCCGCGAAGGAACGCGCGGCCTCGCCCATGCGCGCCACGGCGTTCCCGATGGGGCGGGCCAGGCGCGACGGCGACGTCGCCGTGTGCAGGACGCCGCGGAAGACGAGCTCGAGGTTGCCTGGGGGCGCCTCGGGGAACCACGGCTCCGCAGGCTCCGGCTTCGGCGGCTGCGGCGTGGCGTCGTGCAGAAGCGTGATGATCTCCGTGCCGTGCTCGACGTCGATGGCCGCGTGGTGCAGCTTCGTGAGCAGGGCGAAGCTTCCCTTCGGCAGGCCCAGCAGGCTCCCCAGGCCCTCGATCACGTAGAGCTCCCACAGCGGCCGGTTCAGGTCGAGCGGGCGCGCGTGGATGCGCGAGGCCTGGATGCAGAACTGCCGCCAGTCGCCGGGGCTCGGCAGGGCGATGTGGCGGACGTGGTACTCGAGGTCGAAGTTCTCGTCCTCGACCCAGTAGGGCTCGTCGAGGCCGAAGGGCACGCGGCGCAGCCTCTGGCGGAAGATGGGCGACAGGTGCAGCCGGCTCTCGACCAGGGCGAGGAAGCTCTTGAACCGCAGGCGCCCGCCCGGCGCGGTGGACGGGTCGTAGATCTGCACGAGGCTCACGTTCGAGGTCGCGTGGGCGCTCTCGGAGGCGAGGAAGAGCGCGTCGTTCCCGGTGAGCTGGCGCATGGTGATTCGATCATGCCACAGGCGCCGCCCCCGCGAATTGATGGCGGGCATGCCGCCGTGCGACCATTCCGCATGCCGCGCGCTTTCGACGTCATCGTCTTCGGGGCCACCGGCTTCACCGGCCGGCTCGTGGCCGAGTACCTGGTCGCCCGCCACGGCGCCGGGGTGAGCTGGGCGATGGCGGGGCGCAGCCGCGCGAAGCTCGAGGAGGTGCGCCGCCTCGTCGGCGCGCCGCCGGCGCTCGCGCTCCTGCAGGCCGACGCTGCCGATCCCGCCTCGCTCTCCGCGCTCGTGCGGCAGGCGAAGGTGGTGGCGAGCACCGTCGGACCCTACCAGCTGCACGGCGAGCCGCTCCTTCGCGCCTGTGCCGAGGCCGGCACCGACTACGTGGACCTGTGCGGGGAGCCGGGATGGATGGCCGCCATGATCCCCCGCCACGAGGCCGCCGCCCGGGCGAGCGGGGCGCGCCTCGTATTCTCCTGCGGCTTCGACTCGATCCCGTTCGACCTGGGCGTGGTGTTCGCCCAGGACGAGGCCCTGCGCCGCCTCGGGGCGCCGCTCGTCCGCGTGCGCGGCCGGGTGCGCGCGATGAAGGGCGGCTTCTCCGGGGGGACGCTCGCGAGCCTCATGGCCACCCTCGAGGCGATGGGGCGCGATGCGGGGCTCGCGCGCGTGCTGGCCGACCCGTTCGCGCTTACTCCGGGGTTCCGCGGGCCGCGCCAGCCGTGGAGCGCCGCCGCGGAGTACGACGAGGCGGCGAGGTCCTGGTCGATCCCCTTCGTGATGGCGCCGATCAACACGAAGAACGTGCACCGCACGCATTTCCTGCTGGGCCACCCGTGGGGCCGCGACTTCGCCTACGACGAGCGGCTCCTCACGGGCGACGGCGCGGCGGGCGAGCGCAGGGCGCGCAGGCTCGTGCGCCGGGAACGAGTCCAGGACGCGATGCTTGCCTGGGCTCCCACGCGCGCGCTGCTTCGCCGCTTCGTGCTGCCCAAGCCGGGAGAGGGCCCGGGCCCCGAGGCGCGCGAGCGCGGCCGCTACGAGATCGCCTTCCTCGGCGAGACGGCGGACGGCCGCCGCCTCACGGCCATCGCGAAGGGCGAGCGCGATCCGGGCTACGGCGCCACGAGCCGGATCGTCGCGGAGGCCGCCCTGTGCCTGGCGGAGACGCCACGGTCGAAGACGGCCGGCGGCGTCTGGACGCCCGGTGCCGCGATGGGCCTCGCGCTGCAGCCGCGCCTGCGTGAGCGCGCCGGGCTCTCGTTCTCGATCGAGGAGCCGGCCGCGTGAGGAGGCTCCTCGAGTCGGTCAAGGGCTCCGTGGCCGCGCTGGCGCTCGGGCTCAACGTGCTCGTCGTCTTCACCTGCATGATGCCCTTCGCCCTCGTGAAGCTCGTGGTGCCGGCGAAGGCCGTGCGGCGCGTGTGCGACCACGCCCTCAACGCGCTCGCGTTCCGGTGGATCGCGTTCAACGACTTCCTCATGGCGGCGGCCGGACGCACGCGCTGGGACATCCATGGGCTCGCGGGACTGAAGCACCGCGGCTGGTACCTGGTGAGCGCGAACCACCAGTCGTGGACCGACATCCTGGTCCTGCAGAAGGTCTTCCGCGGCCGCATCCCCTTCCTCAAGTTCTTCCTCAAGGAGGAGCTCAAGTGGGTGCCGGTGATCGGGCTCGCGTGGTGGGCGCTCGACTTTCCGTTCATGAAGCGCGGCAAGAAGGGCGGC
The DNA here is from genome assembly GCA_003105245.1 of Betaproteobacteria bacterium. Classification (GTDB taxonomy): domain Bacteria; phylum Pseudomonadota; class Gammaproteobacteria; order Burkholderiales; family Usitatibacteraceae; genus FEB-7. Next base: position 23,117 of record PQAI01000153.1, read on the forward strand.
CGCAGCGACTTCGAGACCACGCGCATCGCCTGCGAGAAGTTCCGCCTCATCCCCACTTCCGTCATCAACTTCGTCGAGGGCACGCGCTTCACGAAGGCGAAGCACGCGAAGCAGTCCTCGCCGTACCGGCACCTGCTAAAGCCCCGCGCCGGCGGCATGGCGGTGGCGCTCGCGACGATGGGGGAAGACTTCGATGCCCTGGTGGACGTGACCATCGCCTACCCGGCCGGCACGCCAACCTTCTGGGACCTGCTTTGCGGCCGCATGAAGGAAGTCGTGGTGCGGGTGGAGCAGCGTCCCATCCCGCGGGAGCTCGTGGGTGTGGCCGATTTCGGCGATGCCGCCTTCCGCAGGGGCGTGCAGGAGTGGATCGCGCAGATGTGGGACGAGAAGGACCGGCAGCTGGACGAATTGCTCGCGCGCGCGGCCTCTCGGTAGACTCGCGGCCATGACCGACCCGGTCCGCCTGAATCCCCTCGACACCGCGTGGCTCTTCACCGAGTCGCGCGCGACGCCCAACCACGTCGGCGGCCTGCTGCAGTTCCGCCTGCCCGAGGGCGCGAGGAAGGACTTCATGCGCCGCCTGATGGCGGGCTTCCGCAGCCACCGMAGGTTCCGACCGCCGTGGAACCGGCGGCTGAAGTACCCGTTCACCAAGAACCCGCTGCCCGTGTGGGTCGAGGACGAGGACATCGACCTCGAGTACCACGTGCGGCATGCGGCGCTGCCCTGGCCGGGCGGCGAGCGCGAGCTGGGCGAGCTGGTGGGGCGCCTGCAGAGCCAGCCGCTGGACCTGAGCCGGCCGCCCTGGGAATGCACGGTCATCGAGGGGCTCGAAGGCAACCGCTTCGCCCTCTTCATCAAGATGCACCATTCGCTCATCGACGGGGTGAGCGGGATGAAGATGCTGCAGCGGGCCATGTCGACGGACCGCGCGAGGAGCCTTCGCATGCCGCCCTTCTGGGCGTCGGGCGCGGCCGCCGCGCGCCCGAGGCGCTCCGCGCCCACGCCCACGCTGGCCGGGGCCGCGGCCGCCGCGATCGACGCGCTGCAGAGCCAGGCGCGCTCGCTGCCGCAGCTCGCCGCCGCCTTCGGCAAGATCCTGCGGCGCATCGGCGACCGCGGCGAGGGCCTGGTGGTGCCCTTCGACTCGCCGCTGTCGATGCTCAACGGCCGCGTGCGCGAGAAGCGGCGCTTCGCCACGCAGCGCTTCCCGATGGAGCGGCTGCGCGCGCTCGCCACGGCCGCGCACGGCACGATCAACGACGTGGTGCTGGCCGTCTGCGCGGGGGCCCTGCGGCGCTTCCTGCTCGAGCGCGAGCGCCTGCCCGCCCAGCCGCTCACCGCCGGCATCCCGGTGTCCGTGCGGCCCAAGGACGACGACGGCCACGGCAACGCCATCAGCTTCATCGTGGCCACGCTCGCCACGGACGTCGCCGATCCCGTGGAGCGCCTGCGCGCGATCCGCGACTCGGTGAGCCACGCCAAGGCGCACGTGCAGGCCCTGCCGCGGGCGGCCATGATGCAGTACACGGTGATCCTCATGGCGCCCACCATCGTGACCCTCCTCACCGGCATCGGCGGGCGCACGCGGCCGATGTTCAACATCACGATCTCGAACGTCCCGGGGCCCGAGAAGCCTCTCTATTTCAGAGGAGCGGAGCTGGTGGCGATCTACCCCGCCTCCATCGTGACGCACGGCCAGGCGCTCAACATCACCTGCCAGAGCTACGCGGGATCGATGAACTTCGGCTTCACGGGCTGCCACTCGACCGTGCCGAGCCTGCAGAAGCTCGCGGTCTACGCCGAGGATGCGCTGGCGGAGCTCGAAGAGGCGCTCCTGCCGCGTCCGCGGGGCGCGCGCAGGCGCCGCAAGTGAGCCTTGGCGCCGCTCAGCGGCCCCGGTACGCGATCCGGTAGATGGCGTTCGCGTAGTCGTCGGAGACGAGGAGCGCCCCGTCCGGCATCACCTGCACGTCCACCGGCCGGCCCCAGGCCTTGTCGGCGGCGGCATCGAGGAAGCCCTCGGCGAACACGCCGTAGTCCACGACCTTGCCCCCGTCCACCTTCGCGCGCATGACCCGATAGCCGCTCTTCTTCGAGCGGTTCCACGAGCCGTGCTCGGCGATGAAGACCTGGTTCGCGTACTCCGCGGGGAACATGGCGCCGGTGTAGAAGCGCATGCCGAGCGAGGCCACGTGCGCGCCGAACTTCCGCGCGGGCGGCGCGAACTCGTCGCACTTGCGCCCCTTGGCGAAGTCGGGATCGGGCACGTCGCCGCCGTGGCAGTGAGGGAAGCCGAAGTGCATCCCGGGGCGCGGCGCGTGGTTGAGCTCGTCCGGGGGCACGTCGTCGCCCATCATGTCGCGGCCGTTGTCGGTGAACCACAGCTCCTTCGTCACGGGGTGCCAGTCGAAGCCCACGGTGTTCCTCACGCCGCGCGCCAGGACCTCCATCGCCGAGCCGTCGGGCTTCAGGCGCGTGATCGAGGCGTACGGGTCCTCGCGCTCGCACACGTTGCAGGGCGCGCCCACCGGGACGTAGAGCCAGCCGTCGGGGCCGAAGCGGATGAATTTCCAGCCGTGGTGGCGATCCGTGGGGTACTTGTCGTAGACGAGCGCCGGCTTCGGGGCCTTCGGCAGGGCGGACTCGATGGCGTCGTA
>PQAI01000154.1 GCA_003105245.1 Betaproteobacteria bacterium
GGGCTGCACGACGGATCGGACCCCGTGGTGAAAGGTCCGTGGTACTTCCTCGGGCTGCAGGAGATCCTGCACTGGACACCTTGGCCGCTCGTGGCGGTGCTGGGCGGCGTGGCGGTCGTGGCGCTCCTCTACGGCCTGCGCGCGATGCGACCGGACCGTGCGATGAAGGCGAAGGGAGCGCTCCTCGTGCTCCTCGCCGCCTACGGGGCGCTCTGCGCCGTGGGGGCGTTCCTGCGCGGTGCGAATTGGGAACTCGCGCCGGGGCTACCCACGGGCGCCGGCAATCCCATCGCCGGATTCGTGTTCGCCGCGAAACCCGAGCTGCCCGTGCCGCTTCCCGTCGCGATGGGCCGGCCCGAAGGTTGCCTCGTCTGCCACCAAGGCGTCACCGGATTGGGAGATGCCCACCGGCCCGAAGCGGTGGGATGCGCCTCCTGCCACGGCGGCGACACGCTCACCCTCGACAAGGCGCGGGCGCACGCGAGGATGGTCGCCATTCCCGGCAACCTCTCCACGGCCATGGCGAGTTGCGGCCAGGGCGCCTGCCACGCCGCGATCGTGCCGCGGGTGGAGCGCTCCCTCATGGCCACCATGAGCGGCATCGTGGGCATCGACCGCTTGGTGTTCGGCGAAGCCACGCCGCACGAGGCCCTGAAGCCCGTGCACGTGAAGGACCTGGGCCAGACGCCCGCGGACTCGCACCTGCGCCAGCTCTGCGCGCTCTGCCACCTGGGCGCCGCGAAGGACAAGTTCGGTCCCAACGACGAAGGCCGGCGCGGGGGAGGCTGCAACGCCTGCCACCTCTCCTACGGCGCGCCGGCGCTGGAGGCGCTGCGGCGCTACGAGAAGGAGAAGGCGCGGGGCATGGCGCAGGCGCCCACCGCGCACCCCACGCTCTCCCTCGACATCGGCAACGGCCAGTGCTTCAGYTGCCACAGCCGCTCCGGGCGCATCGCGACGAGCTACGAGGGCTGGCACGAGCTGCACGAGCCCCCCGCCGGGACGAAGGACCTCGCGAGCCTGCCGCCGGAGCGCTACCGCATCGTCGAGGAGGACCGCGTCTTCGAGCGGGTGAAGCCCGACATCCACCACGAGCGCGGCCTCGATTGCATCGACTGCCACACGTCCCTCGAGATCATGGGCGACGGCCGCACGCACGCCCGCAAGCGCGACCAGCTTCGCGTGGGCTGCACCGATTGCCACGCGCCCGCGGGAAAGCGACTCGCGTCGATGCCCGCTTCCAGCCTCGACCCGGAGTCGAAGCGCATCCTCGCCCAGCGCAAGTGGCCCGGGCCCACAGCCGAGCGCCACGGCATGACGTCGGGGGGCGACGCCCTCGTGAACGTCGTGGTCGATTCCACGGGCAAGCCCGCAATGCTCCGCAAGCGCGCGGGCGATCGGCGGGAGTTGAAGCCCACGGCGCGCGTCTGCGTGGAGGGCCGCGGGCACGAGCGGCTTTCCTGCGGCAGTTGCCACACCGCGTGGGCACCGCGCTGCAACTCCTGCCACACCGCGTACGACCCCGCCGGCAAGGGCTTCGACTTCCTCACCAATGCCGACGTGAACGGCGAATGGGTCGAGAAGCCCGGCCCATTCGTGGCGGACCTGCCGACGCTGGGCGTGCGCAGTCTACCGCCCGTCGACGGAAAACCGCGCGAAAGCGTGGACACCTTCGTGCCCGGCATGATCATGACCCTGGACATTCCCGCGCAGGGCGGGAAGCCGGCGCAGTCCGTGTTCCGCCGCCTCTACGCGCACCTCGAGCCGCACACCACGCGGCGCGAGGCYCGAACCTGCAAGTCGTGCCACAACGACCCCGTGGCCCTGGGCTACGGCCGGGGCGAGCTGCGCTACGAGCCGGGGAAGAACGGCGGTCGCTGGCGCTTCACGCCCGCCGCTCCCCTCCTCGCCGACGGCCTGCCGGCCGACGCGTGGGTCCCCTTCCTCGGCACGCGCACCGGCATGCTCTCCACGCGCGAGGACGTGCGGCCCTTCTCCGTCGACGAGCAGCGCCGCATCCTCCTCGTGGGCGCCTGCCTTGCCTGCCACGAGGAGCGCTCGGCGGTGATGCGGGATTCCGTGCGCGACTTCAAGGCCCTCCTCGCGCGCCGCAGCCCGAAGTGCGTGCTTCCGGCCGGCGGCCCGGGCAACCCTGCCGTCGCTACACGTGCAGGATCTCGCCCTTGAGGGAATAGGCGATCGCGAGCACGTCCTTCCGCGTCTGCTCGTCCGCTTGCCTCCTGCGCAGCCCTTCGAGAATGTCGTCGATCGCGGCCATGTACTCGGCGGCGTTGATGTTCATCCCCCGGTGCGTGTCGGGCATGCTGCGACCGGCGTAGCGCGCCGGGCCCCCGCTGCCCATCTCGAGGAAGTGGCAGAGGTGCTGCTTCGCCGTGGCCAGCCGCTCCGGCGTCTCGGCATAGGGCCGGAAGCGCGCCCCGATCACCGGGTTGACCATGTGCAGCGCCACGACCTGCTCGACGAGGTCGCGGATGCCGTCCGAGCCGCCGAGCCGTTCGAAAAGGGTCTTGCCGTTCGCGTCGTTCATGGGCGTTCTCCTTCCTCGGGTGATGGTAGACCGACTGGTCTACCTGAAGGGCGCAACTTCCCTCGACGGTCCGCCCGGGCTTCCGGCCTCAGGCGCCCGCGGAGCGGAAGTAGAAATCGAGCATTTCCCGCAGCGGCGCGGGATCGCGGCGCAGGCGCGAGCGCAGGGCCGCGCCTTCCCAGCAGTTCACGAGCAGCTCGGCCAGCGCCTGCGGGTCGGTCTCCCTGGGCAGGTCCCCGCGGCGCACGGCCTCGCGAAGGCAGGTCGCGATGCGGCGCGCGATCACGGCGAAGCACTGCTCCACCTTGCGCCGGAACACGTCGCTCACGCCCGAGAGCTCCTGCCCCAGGCCTCCCAGCAGGCACCCCAGGTAGCCCTCGCCGCGGTACTTCTCCGCCGTGGCCTCGAAGAAGTTGCGCACGCGCTGGAGCGGCGGCACGGTCTCGTCCCCCAGGAAGTGCTCCAGGCCCGCGTGCACGGCCGTCATGTAGCGGTCGACCGCCTGCAGCGCGAAGTCTTCCTTGGACTTGAAGTGGTGGTAGAAGGAGCCCTTGGGGATCTCGGTGGCTTCCAGCAGCGCCGAGAGGCCCAGGTCGTTGTAGCCGTGGCGAAGCAGCATCGCCATGCCGCGATCGAGGAGTTCCTCCTTGGTGTCCAGCGCCATGCCGAGCCTCTCTAGACCAATTGGTCTAGGCGCAGGTTACGACCGCCGGAAGGGGCCGTCAAGGGACCCGCCCGCCCCTGCCTCCTGCCCGGGGACGGCCTCCGTGCCTCGGGATCCGCTTCACGCCGTAGCGGGCATGCGGCCATAATCGCGCCTACCCATCCAATCGTGCGAAATGCCTTGGACGCCTATCAAGCGACCTTCGAAGTGCACCCCTCCCACCTCCACGCCCGGGTGTCCGGCCCGCGCACGCCCGAGAACGCCATCCGCTTCCTCGAGGAGGTCTACGCGGCCTGCCAGCGCACGGGGCACGCGAAAGTACTCCTGGAGATGGCGTTCACCGGGCCCAGCCTCGGCGTCTCCGGCGTCCTCAAGGTCGTCGAGGCGAGGAGCCGGGACGGCGCGAAGCTCCGCAAGATCGCCTACGTGGAGGCCTCTCCCGACGGCCCGGGCAAGGCGCAATTCGCGGAGACCGCGGCGGTCAACCGCGCGGTGAACGTGCGCCTCTTCCCGGACGTCGCGCAGGCCGTGCGCTGGCTCGACGAGGTCGAGGCCGCCTGAGTCGTCCCAGGCCCGCTCCATATGCTCCGGCTGCTGGCTGCCCTCTTCCTCGCGACACTCGTCCTGCCGTTCGCGACGGGATCGCTGGCGCTCCTGGCCGGCTTCGGCGATCCCTGGGGCATGGGCGCTCGCGACCCGCTGGGGATCTTCATCTCGGCCGCAGTGCCCGTCACGGTCCCCGGCATCTACCAGATCGTTGCCTGGCCGGCGACCTTCGGCCTGGCCCTCGTGCTGTCGCCGCTCGTGGCCTTCAGGCTGGATCGCCCGTACCGCATCGCCCTCCTCACCTATCTCGGCGTCATCGCAATCGCCTGGCTCGCCTGCTGGCGGTGGGCGCCGGAGATCCTGAACGACCTCGTCGACAACGCCACCTTCCAGCCGGGCCGGCTCAACAAGAACGTGTGGAAGTTCGGGCTCTACCTCCTCGTCGATGCCGCGGTCCTCGCCATCGCCGTTCTCGCGTGGCGCAGGAGAGTAGAATCCCGCGTGCCTGGGAACCCTTAGCAGCAGCCGTTCTCGAAGCGCCGTTTCCCAAACAAGGAGAGCGCCGATGAGCCTGCCGCACCCCCGCCTCACCCTCCGCGAGCTGCGCGCGCGCGCCGTGGCCGTGCCCATGCGGCTGCCGCTGCAGACGAGCGGCGGCACCGTGGGCGTGGCCCCTCTCGTCCTCGTGGATCTCGTCACCGAGCAGGGCATCACGGGAAGCGCCTACCTCTTCTGCTACACGCCGGTCGCGCTCAAGCCCACGGTGCAGATGATCGGGAACCTGGCGGCCACTCTCGCGGGAGATCCGGTCGCGCCCCTCGACATCGACCGCAAGCTGCAACGCCATTTCCGCCTGCTGGGCGCCAAGGGCATCGCCGGCATGGCGCTCGCGGGCATCGACATGGCGGCGTGGGACGCGCTCGCGAAGGCCGCGGAATTGCCGCTGGTGCGGCTGCTGGGCGGAACGCCGCGCAAGGTCCCCGCCTACAACAGCCGCGGTCTCGGGATCATCGGTCCCGCGAAGGCCGCGGTCGAGGCCGAACAGCTCGTCGCGCCCGGCTTCACGGCGATCAAGGTGCGCCTGGGCTACGCGGACGCGAAAGCCGACGTGGAGGTCGTGCGCGCGGTTCGCCGGGCCGTGGGCGAGGAGGTCATCCTGATGAGCGACTACAACCAGTCGCTCTCGGTGGCCGAGGCCGTCGTTCGCTGCGAGGCGCTCGCCGGCGAGGGACTCGCCTGGGTGGAGGAGCCCACGTCCCAGGACGACTACGAGGGCCACGCCGCCATCCGCGCCAAGTCGACGATCCCCATCCAGATGGGCGAGAACTGGTGGGGGCCGCACGAGATGGCCAAGTGCGTGGCGGCCGGCGGCTCGGACCTGTGCATGCCGGATGCGATGAAGATCGGCGGCGTCACCGGGTGGCTTCGCGCCGCGGCGATCGCGGAAGCGGCGGGGCTTCCCGCCTCCAGCCACCTCTTTCCCGAGGTTAGCGCGCATCTGCTCGCCGCCTCGCCCACCTGCCACTGGCTGGAGTACGCCGACTGGGCCGAGCCCATCCTGCGCGAACCGCTGCGCATCGAGAAGGGCGAGGCGGTGATCGGCGATGAGCCCGGCACCGGCGTCGAATGGAACGAAGACAACGTGCGGCGCTACCGGATCGAGTGAGGCCTGCATGAAGGAACCCGTCGACGCGCTTATCGTGGACCTCCTCGAGTGGATCGGCCCCGCGCCGCGTCCCTATCCGGAGGTGATGGAGGCCTGGCGCACTTCCTGCCCGCGGCTGCCGGTGTGGGAGGAAGCGAATGCGCGCGGCTTCCTCGCGCGCAGCCACGAGGCGGGGCACGCGGCCCTCGTCTCGGTGACGGCGTCGGGYCGCGAATTTCTCGARGCGCACGGGAGGCGGCCATGAAGCGGGTCACGGGCATCGGCGGCATCTTCTTCAAGGCGAGGGACGCGSMGGCRCTTCGCGACTGGTACCAGCGCCACCTGGGCATCACGCTCGAGCCCTGGGGCGGTTCCGCCTTCCGGTGGGTCGACGGGAAAGGCCAGCCTTTCAACGGGACGACCGTCTGGAACCTCTTCGAAGGCGAGAGCGACTATTTCGCGCCGAGCACCTCTCCCTTCATGATCAACTACCGCGTCGACGACCTGCACGCGCTCCTCGACACCCTTCGCAAGGAGGGTTGCGACGTGCAGGACAAGGTCGAGGAATCGGAGTTCGGCAAGTTCGGCTGGGTGGTGGATCCGGAGGGCAACAAGGTCGAGCTCTGGCAGCCCCCGGCCGGGTTCTGAGAAAGGCGAGCTCGCCCCGATGAAGATCCCGTACCTCGTCGCGGCGCACGCAGCCGCGGCGCTTCGCATTCGAACGAAGGAGCGCACCGAATGACGCTCAGGGAATTGCTGGGAACGGAACTGCCSRTCATCCAGGCCCCCATGGCCGGCGTGCAGCTCTCCGCGCTCGCCGTGGCGGTGAGCAACGCCGGCGGCCTGGGGTCGCTGCCGTGCGCGATGCTGGAGCCCGCGRCGATCCGCAAGGAACTCTTCAACATCCACTCGCAGACGAACCGGCCGTACAACGTCAACTTCTTCTGCCACGAGCAGCCGGTTCACCTGCCCGAGCGCGATGCGGCCTGGCTCGCGGCCCTCGCGCCCTACTACGAGGAATTCGGGATCGACGCGGCCGCCATCCCCAAGGGGCCGGCGCGCATCCCCTTCGACGCCGCGGCCGCCGCCGCGATCGAGGAGTTCAAGCCCAAGGTGGTGAGCTTCCATTTCGGCCTGCCCTCCGCGGAGCTGATGGCACGCGTGAAGGCGATGGGCTCGAAGGTCCTGTCGTCGGCCACCACGGTCGAGGAGGCGATCTGGCTGGAGCGCCACGGGGTGGACGCCGTCATCGCCCAGGGCGTGGAGGCCGGCGGGCATCGCGGCATGTTCCTCACGGACGACATCGCCACCCAGGTGGGCACCTTCGCGCTGGTGCCGCAGGTGGTGAAGGCGGTGAAGGTGCCCGTGATCGCGGCCGGTGGCATCGCGGATGCGAAGGGGGTCGCCGCGGCCATGGCGCTGGGCGCTTCCGGCGTGCAGGTGGGCACGGCCTACCTGCTCTGCCCCGAGGCCACCACCAGCGGAGTGCACCGCAAGGCGCTCGAGAGCGAGGCGGCGCGCGTCACCGTGCTCACCAACGTCTTCACCGGCCGGCCCGCGCGCGGCATCGTGAACCGGCTCATGCGCGAGGTGGGGCCCATCAGCCCGCTGGCGCCGCAGTTCCCGCTCGCGGCGCCCGCCGTCGCGCCGCTGCGGGCCAAGGCCGAGAGCCTGGGCAGCAGCGACTTCTCGCCCATCTGGTCCGGCCAGAACGCGAGCGGCTGCCGCGAGATCCCGGCCGCGGAGCTCACGCGCGAGCTGGCGCGCGGGCTGGCCTGGGCGCGCACCGGCGCGCCATGAAATCGCGACGTCCGCCTGCCACTCCCCAGCAGCGCAAGGCCGCGCTCGCCTTCGCCACCGTCGTCGCCGTGCTCGGGCTCGTCGGATGGTGGGGCGTGAAGTTCGGGAGCACGAAGGTGGATGCACCGGGGATGGCCGGTTCCGCGGATGCCGGCAGCGCTGCCGCCTGGCCCGACGAGACGGCGCTCGCCCGCCAGGCCGGGGACCTGCCCACGATCTCCATCCGGCCCTTCGAGGCCGCGGCCGACGATCCGCGAGCCGCGACGATCGCGCGCGGCCTGGGCTGGGATCTCGCGGAGCGGCTCGGCCAGGTCACGGGCCTGCGGGTCGTCGGCCCGGACGGGCGCGACGCGGCGCTCGACCGGCAGGCCGCCGCCCGCTACGTCGTGGGCGGCTCCGTGCAGTCGGGGACGAGCACGATCCGCGTCCGCTCGACGCTCACCGACCGGCAGTCCGGCCGCCAGCCATGGGAGGCGCGCCTCGAGAAGGCGCCGGGCGAAGTGCTGGACCTGCCGGGCGAGATTGCGCTGAAACTCGCCGAGGCGTTGCCGGTGCCCGTGAACGAGTCGGAGCGCCGGCGCCTGTCGTCGCCGCACACGCGCAGCCCCCAGGCCTTCGAGACCTTCATGCGCGGCCAGGCCGCGTTCCTCGCCCGCACCGCCGCCGAGAACGCCCGCGCCCGCGAGCTTTTCCGCGAGGCGATCTCGATCGATCCCCGGTTCGCGCGCGCCTACGCCGCSATCGCCATGACGCACGTCGAGGACTCCCGCCTCTGGCGCGACAAGGGGCGGGAGGAGTCGCTCGCCGAGGCAGGRCGCATGGCGGAAGCCGCGCTCCTCATCAATCCCGCCTCGCGCGAGGCACACTGGGTGCGTTCCTACATCGCGTTGAGCGAGCGCCGCTTCGGCGACGCCAAGGCGGCCATCGGGCAGGCCCTCGCGGTCGATCCGTCGTTCGCGGACGCCTACGCGCTGCTCGCCTGGATCCACGTCCTGGAGGACGAGCCCTCGCGTGCGGTGCCGATGATGCGCGTGGCGATGCGTCTCGATTCCGCCGACGCGAGCAGGCGCGCGTGGCTCGAGGGAATGCCGATGGCTGACGAGGGCCAGCGCCGGCGGCTGGGCGACGCATTGAAGGAACCGGGGCCCTGAAATGAGCCGCGCATTCACGACGACACTTCTCGCGGCGGCGCTCGCTCTCGCCGCCCCCGCCTCGCGCGCGCAATCCTGGCCCGACGCGCCCCCGAACCTCGTCCAGGCCACGGCCACGATCTTCACCTCCGGCCAGCCGCCCGCGAAGTCGCTCGAGGGCCTGAAGGCCCAGGGCTTCGAGGCCGTCGTCTACCTCGCCCCGCCCACGGTGCAGGACGCGGTGCGGGACGAATCGAGGATCGTCGGCTCCCAGGGCCTCGTGTTCGTGAACATCCCCATCCTCTTCGACAAGCCCGCGGAGCGCGACTTCGAGACATTCGCCGCGGTGATGAAGGCGCTCGGAGGCCGCAAGGTGCTGGTGCACTGCCAGGTCAACCTGCGCGCTTCCACCATGACCTTCCTCTACCGCGCCATCGTCCTCAAGGAGCCGCCCGGCGAGGCCTGGAAGGCGGTGGAGAGGATCTGGACTCCGAAAGGCCCGTGGAAACTCCTCGTCGAGGAGCAATTGACGAGGCACGGGATCGCTTTCGAGATATTCTGAGGGGCATGAGCGCCAAGCCCCGCCACGTGCACGCCAGCGACCTGCAGGGTATCGGGCGCCTGGCCATCGACGCGACGCTCGGCATCACGGGCATCGTCGAGACGATGCACCACAACATCTCGCTCGTTCCCGGTCCCCTCGGCAAGGCCACGCGGAAGCCCACGAAGGGCATCACCGGCCTCGTATACCGCAGCATCCGGGGCGTGACGCGGCTCGTCGGCGGCGGCGTCGACCTCGCGCTCGCCAACCTCGCTTCGCTGGTGGGAGAGGAGCCCTCGTCCCCCGCGCGCGAGGCAGTTCTCGCGGCCCTGAACGGCGTCCTGGGCGACCACCTTGCCGGGAGCGGCAATCCCCTCGCCATTCCCATGCGCTTCCGCCGCGGCGGGCAGGCGCTCGTGCTGCGCCGCCCCAGCCTCGCGAAGGCGATTCCCGAGCCGACGGGCAGGATCCTCATCCTCGTGCACGGGCTTTGCCGCAACGACCTGCAATGGGAGCGAAACGGCCACGACCACGGCGCCGCGATCGCCGCGGAGCCCGGCATCGAGCCGCGCTGCACGCCGGTCTACCTGCACTACAACTCCGGAATGCACGTCTCCACCAACGGGCGGCAATTCGCGCGCCTCGTGGAGTCGCTCGTCCGCGCCTGGCCCGTCCCCGTGGAGGAGATCGYCATCGTCGCCCACAGCATGGGGGGCCTGGTCGCGCGCAGCGCCGTGCACTACGCAACCGGGGAAAGGCKCGCCTGGACAGGCAAGCTGACGAAGATCGTGTTCCTCGGCACGCCGCACGATGGCGCGCCGCTGGAGCGCGGCGGCAACTGGGTGAACGTGGTCCTCGACCGCAGCCCCTACACGACGGCGCTCGCCCGGCTGGGAAAGCTGCGCAGCGCCGGCATCACGGACCTTCGCCACGGCAACCTGCTGGACGACGACTGGAGCGGGAAGGACCGCTTCGCCACCACGCACCGGGTCGGCC
>PQAI01000155.1 GCA_003105245.1 Betaproteobacteria bacterium
GAGCGTGTCGTTCACGATCGCGCGCTCGGCGTCCACGGCGCGCAGCGCGAGGTAGGCCTGCGCGACCTCGGCCTGCACGAGGAGCCGCGTGCTCTGCAGCAGCCCCTCGCGGGCCTCGGCGTCGAGGCGGGCGGCCTCGGAGGCGCGCGAGAGCTTGCCGAAGAGGTCGAGCTCGTAGGAGAGAGTCGCGCCGGCGGTGCCCAGGGTGCCGGCCGGCACGGTGGCGCCGTCGATCACGCCGCCGAATCGCGAGACGCCCGCGCCGGCGCCCAGTTGCGGGGCGCGGTTGGCATCGGTGATCCCGGCGAGCGCGCGGGCCTGCGCCAGGCGGGCCGCGGCGACCTGGATGCTGGCGTTGTTGCGGTCGGCCCGCGCCACCAGGTCGTCGAGCGCCGGGTCGGAGAAGGCCTTCCACCACTCCCCGCGCGGTTGCGCCTCGGCGGGGGCGGCGGCCGTCCACCGCCCGCCCTCCTTGAAATGGGCGGGGGCGGGGGCGATGCGGGTGGCGTCGAGGGCCGGCGCGGTGGCGCAGCCGGCGATGACGAGGGATGCGAGCAGTGCGGCGAGTTTCATGGTCGTCAATCCGATGAGCCGGCGAAGGCCTCGGCGTGCGGGACCTGGCCGTGCTGGGTGAGGGGGCGGTTGCCCGCGATCCGGCGCAGCAGCACGTAGAACACCGGGGTGAGGAAGAGCCCGAAGGCGGTCACGCCGATCATCCCCGCGAAGACCGCGGTGCCCATGGCCTGGCGCATCTCCGCGCCGGCGCCCGTGGCGAAGGCGAGCGGAAGCACGCCCATCACGAACGCGGCCGAGGTCATGAGGATGGGCCGCAGCCGCAGGCGGCTCGCCTCGACGGCCGCGGCGAGCGGCGTCCTGCCGGCGAACTCGAGCTCGCGCGCGAACTCCACGATCAGGATGGCGTTCTTGGCCGACAGCCCCACGAGGACCATGAGGCCGATCTGCGTGAAGATGTTGTTGTCGCCGTGCGTGAGCCACACGCCGGTCATGGCGGCGAAGAGCGCCATCGGCACGATGAGGATGATGGACAGCGGCAGCACCAGGCTCTCGTAGAGCGCGGCCAGCACCAGGAACACGAGCAGGATCGAGAGCGGGAAGATCCACACCGCGGAATTGCCCGCGAGGATCTCCTGGTAGGTGAGCTCCGTCCACTCGTAGCCGATGCCGGGCGGCAACGTTTCGGCCGCGATGCGCTCCACGGCCGCCTGCGCCTGCCCCGAGGAGAACCCGGGCGCGGGGCCGCCGTTCACGTCGGCCGCGAGGAAGCCGTTGTAGCGCATGGCGCGCTCGGGCCCGGCGCCGGGCCGGACCTGCAGCAGCGCGGAGAGCGGGACCATCTCGCCCGTGGCCGAGCGCACCTTGAGCTGGCCCACGTCCTCGCCGCGCGCGCGGAAGGGCGCGTCGGCCTGCACGCGCACGGAGTAGGTGCGCCCGAACTTGTTGAAGTCGTTCACGTACAGGCTGCCGAGGTAGATCTGCATGGTGTCGAACACCTCGGTCACGGGAACGCCCAGCTGGCGCGCCTTCGTCCGGTCGACGTCCGCCTGGAGCTGCGGCACGTTCACCTGGAGGCTGGAGAAGACGCCCGCGAGCTCCGGCGCGCGCCAGGCCTTGCCGAGGAACTCCTTCGTGGCCGCGTCGAGGGCTTCGTAGCCCAGCGAGGCGCGGTCCTCGATCTGCAGCTTGAAGCCGCCGGTGGTGCCCAGGCCCTGGACGGGCGGGGGCGGGAAGATGGCGATGAACGCTTCCGGGATCGCGGCGAACTTCTGGTTGAGCGCCATCGCGATGGCGCCGCCGCTCAGGGCCGGCCCGCGGCGCTCGTCGAAGCCCTTGAGCGTCACGAAGACGACGCCGGCGTTGGCGCTGTTGGTGAATCCGTTGATGGAGAGTCCCGGGAAGGCCACCGCCGACTCCACGCCCGGATGCTGCAGCGCGACCTCGCCCATCTTGCGGATCACCTCCTCCGTGCGGTCCAGCGTCGCGCCGTCGGGAAGCTGCGCGAAGCCGACGAGGTACTGCTTGTCCTGCCCGGGGACGAATCCGCCGGGAACCGCCTTGAAGAGGCCGGCGGTGGCGAGCGCGAGCGCGAGGTACACGCCCATCACCAGCGCCTTGCGCGAGAGCACGGCCTGGAGCCTTCCGGTGTAGGCCGTGGTACCCCGCCGAAAAAGACGGTCGAAGCCGCGGAAAATGCCGCCGAGGGTGCGGTCCATGAACGCGGTCAGCCGGTCGGGGGCCGCGCCCTTCTCCTTGAGGAGCAGCGCCGAGAGGGCGGGCGAGAGCGTGAGCGAGTTGACGGCCGAGATCACCGTGGAAATGGCGATCGTGAGCGCGAACTGCTTGTAGAACTGGCCGGTGAGGCCGGAGATGAAGGCCATCGGCACGAAGACCGCCACCAGCACGAGCGCGATGGCGATGATCGGCCCCGAGACCTCGCGCATGGCGCGGTAGGTCGCCTCGCGCGGCGCGAGCCCGGCCTCGATGTTGCGCTCGACGTTCTCCACCACGACGATCGCGTCGTCGACGACGATGCCGATCGCGAGCACCAGCCCGAAGAGGGAGAGCGCGTTGATCGAGAAGCCGAAGAGGTGCAGCACCGCGAAGGTGCCGATCACGGAAACCGGCACCGCGAGCAGCGGGATGATCGAGGCCCGCCAGGTCTGCAGGAAGAGGATCACCACCAGCACCACGAGCGCCACCGCCTCGAGGAGCGTGGTCACCACCGCCTTGATGGAGGAGCGCACGAACTGCGTCGGGTCGTAGACGATGCGGTAGTCCACGCCCTCGGGCATGGCGCGCTTGATCTCGGCCATGGTGGCGCGCACGTCGTCCGAGATGCGGATGGCGTTGGAGTTGGGCGCGGCGAAGATCGGGATCGCCACCGCGGGCTTGTTGTCGAGGAGCGAGCGCAGCGAGTAGTCGGCCGCGCCCAGCTCCAGGCGCGCCACGTCGCGAAGCCGCGTGACCGCCCCGCCGGCGTCGGTCTTCACGATGATGTCGCCGAACTCCTCCTCCGAGGCGAGGCGCCCCGGCGCGTTGATCGAGAGCTGGAGGTCCACGCCGGGCAGGTTCGGGGAGGCTCCCACCACGCCGGCGGCCGCCTGCACGTTCTGCTCGCGGATGGCGCGAACCACGTCGCCTGCGGAAAGGCCGCGCTCGGCCACCTTGCGCGGGTCGAGCCAGACGCGCATGGAGTAGTCGCCGGCGCCGAAGAGCTGCACCTGGCCCACGCCCTCGATCCTCGCCAGGCGGTCCTTCACGTTGAGGACGGCGTAGTTGCGCAGGTAGGTCATGTCGTAGCGCTCGTCGGGCGAGACGAGGTGCACGACCATGGTGAGGTCCGTGGCGCCCTTCACGGTGGTGACGCCGAGGCGGCGGACCTCCTCGGGAAGGCGCGGCTCGGCCTGGGTGACCCGGTTCTGCACGAGCTGCTGCGCCTTGTCCGGGTCGGTGCCGAGGCGGAAGGTCGCGGTGAGCGTGAGGCGGCCGTCGGCGGTGGCCTGGCTGCCCATGTAGAGCATGCCCTCGACGCCGTTGATCGCCTCCTCGAGCGGCGTGGCCACCGTCTCGGCGATCACCTTGGGGTTGGCGCCGGGGTACTGCGCGCGCACCACGACCGAGGGCGGGACGACTTCCGGGTATTCCGCGATCGGGAGGACCCGGATCGCGATGAGGCCCGCGATCACGATGAGGAGCGAGAGCACCCCCGCGAAGATCGGGCGGTCGATGAAGAACTTGGAGAGGTTCATGGGAGCACCCTCAGCCTTCGCGGCCGGGCAGGTTGGCCATCTGCGCCGGCTCGGGGGAGACGAGCGAGCCGGGGCGCACGCGCTGCAGGCCGTTCACGACGATGCGCTCGCCGGCCTCGAGGCCGCGGGTGACGATGCGAAGCCCGTCCACGCTCGCGCCCAGCGACACCTCGCGGTAGGCCGCCTTGTTGTCGGCGCCCACCACCAGCACGAACTTCTTGTTCTGGTCGGTGCCCACGGCGCGCTCGTTCACGAGCAGGGCGGGGGTGGGCTTCGCGCGTCCGAGGCGGACCTCGGCGAACTGGCCGGGCATGAGGGTTCCGTCGGGGTTCTCGAAGACGGCGCGCACGCGCACCGTGCCGCTCTTCGCGTTGACCTGGTTGTCGACGAGCTGCAGGCGACCCTTGCGCGGCGCCTCGCCGCCGTGGCCGGCGTCCATGAGGACCGGGATGGCGCCCAGCCGGGAGGGCGAGGAGGCGGCCCCGGCGGTGTCCCGAAGGGCGCGCAGGACCGACTGCTCGTCGGCGTCGAAGCTCGCGTAGATCGGGTCGACCGAGACGAGTGTGGTGAGCGCCGGCGCGCCGGGCCCGGCGGGCACGAGGTTTCCGACGGTGACCTCGAGCTTGCCCACGCGGCCGGCGACGGGTGCGCGCACCTGCGTGTAGGCGAGGTTGAGCCTGGCCGACTGCAGGGTGGCCTCCGCCGCGCGCAGGTTGGCCTGCGCCTCGTCGCGCGCGTTGGCGCGCTGGTCGAGCTCGCGCTGGGCGACGGCCCGCTGCTCGTAGAGGCGCTGCGCGCGCTCGAACTCGCCCTGCGTGTACTGCGCGCGGGCGCGCGCCGCGGCGACCTGCGCCTGGGCGCGGTCGGCTTCCGCGGCGTAGGGGGCCGGATCGATGGTGACGAGGAGGTCCCCGGCCTTCACGAGGGAACCCTCGCGGAAGTGGACGGACTGCACGGCGCCGGCCACGCGCGAGCGCACGTCCACGCGCTCGACGGCCTCGAGCCGGCCCGAGAACTCGTCCCAGGTGGCGACCTCCGTGTTGACGACGGGGGCCACCATCACGGGGGTGGGTTTCGGCTCGGCGGCCTGCGAGGCGGCGTTCGAGTCGCGAAGCGCCAGCACGCCCGCCACGAGGGCGGTGGAGCCGAAGAGGAGGCCGATCGCGGTCGCGAGGCGTCGGCGGGTGAGGTCGTAGGTCGATTTCATGTTCGTGTTCCCCAGGTGATATATAAATGTAGTGAACGCTATTGAATTATTCGCGCAATCTAAGGTCGATGGACAGGCAGTGTCAAGAGATTTAATATCGACCGCTATGAAAATCACCGCAAAACGCGCAAAGGAAGGGATGGAATGCGCCTGCGAGGGACCGGACGCGCGCCGGCCGCGGGGGCGGCCCCGCTGTTTCGACCGGGCAGGCGCCCTCGAGGCGGCGATGGAGGTCTTCTGGCGCAAGGGCTTCGAGGCCACCTCGCTCGCCGACCTCACCGCGGCGATGGGGATCAATCCCCCCAGCCTCTATGCGGCCTTCGGCGACAAGGAGCGGCTCTTCCTGGAGGCCGCCGTGCACTACGAGGAGACGCGCTACGCGCTCTGCCCCTACGACGAGGAGCCCACGGCGCGCGCCGCCGCCGGGCGGCTTCTCGCGCACCTGGCCGATGAGCTCGCCTCGCCCGAGCACCCCGGCTGCCTCATGGTGATGACGCTGGCGATCACCGGCTGCTCGCAGGAGCTCAAGGACGCGCTCGCCGGGCTCCGCGCCGAGGTGCGTGACCGCTTCCGCGCCCGAGTCGAGCGCGGGATCCGGGAGGGCGATGTCCCCGCCGGCACCGACGCCGGGGCGCTGACCGATTTCTACGGCGCCGTCGTCTCCGGCATGGCGCTCCAGGCGCGCGGGGGCGCCTCGCGCAAGGCGCTTCGCGCCACCGCCGAGCGGGCGCTGCAGGTCTTCCCCGCCGTGTCCAAGGGGCGCGGCGCCCGGCGCGTGCGGCGCGTGCCGCAGGCCGCGTAGGCTCGCGCTGCCCGAAATCGCTTCGAATCCCGTTTCCATGGGGCCTCCGTCTTCGACGAAGGCCGCAGGTTCAGCCTTCCCATGATGGGAAGGTCAAGGGGGGTATGCGCGGACCCTTTCCCCGAGTTTGCCGCCGCGGGCTAGGCGGCGCAGCCCCACTCC
>PQAI01000156.1 GCA_003105245.1 Betaproteobacteria bacterium
TTGGGCGACG
Source organism: Betaproteobacteria bacterium (assembly GCA_003105245.1). Taxonomy (GTDB): domain Bacteria; phylum Pseudomonadota; class Gammaproteobacteria; order Burkholderiales; family Usitatibacteraceae; genus FEB-7. The sequence continues at coordinate 11 of PQAI01000156.1, forward strand.
AGCCCGAGAAGGCCGTGGGTCCCGGCGACGTCGTCGTGATCCCCGCCGGCGTGGCGCAGAGCATCCGCAACCTCGGCGATCGCGACCTGGTCTTCCATTGCATCTGCACGCCCCGCTTCACCCCCGATTGCTACGAATCCCTCGACTGATACCCCAGGAGAAAACATGGCAGAGCTGAAGAAGATCGACGTGGTGGTGGGAACCGGCGCCGAGGCGCGCCCCGGCATGGTGAAGGTCCACTACACCGGCTGGCTGCACGACCCGGCGCAACCCGACGGCCACGGCAGGAAGTTCGACAGTTCCGTCGATCGCGGCCAGCCCTTCGACTTCCGGCTCGGCGCCGGGCAGGTGATCCGCGGCTGGGACGAGGGCGTGGCCGGCATGAAGGTGGGCGGCAAGCGCACCCTGGTCATCCCGCCGGAGATGGGCTACGGCTCGCGCGGCGCGGGCGGCGTCATTCCGCCCAACGCGACGCTCGTCTTCGACGTCGAGCTGCTCGACGCCCGCTGAACCCGGGGGCGACCGCCCTGCGCAAGCCCGGCGTCAGGCTGCCGGGCGAGCGCCCATCCGCTTCAGGCAGCGGTCGATCCACAGCGCGGTGAGCTTCTCCTGCACCGAGTTCTGCCCGAGGCGCTCGCGAAGGCCGGGAAAGTCCACGCGGTCGAGCTCCTGGTCCTGGTTGAAGCACGAGAAGACGTAGGTCGTCTTCCCCGTGGCCGGGTCGTGGTGCGGCTGCAGGCACTGCGCGCAGATCTCCTTCATCATGCACTGCATCGGCGAGTTGATGGAGCCGATGGCCACGTGCGCGGGCTTGAGGTGCGGCGCGAGGACGCCGTGCCGCGCGGCCGCCACCGCCGCCATCATCGCGTCGGAGCCGATCACGACGAGCCGGTCGGCGTCCTTCAGCGCGATCGTGGCCTTGCCGAGCCTTTCCTCGGCGTGCGCGCGCATCGCCTCCACGATGTTTCCGTGGAAGGCCTTGTCCTGGGGGCGGCCCGCGGTGAACCCGGGCGCCTCGTCGCAGCACCACACCACCTCGTCGGCCGCGGCCTCGATCTGGTCCACCTTGTAGCGGTCGATCGCCTTCTTGTAGCCGGCGAAGTAGAGCACCTTCGATCCGGCCGCGCGCAGCGCCGCACCGATGGAGAAGAGCACCGCGTTGCCGAGGCCCCCGCCCGCGAGGACGACCGTCTCGCCGGCGGGAGTTTCCGTGGGCGAACCCGTGGGGCCCATCAGGATCACCGGCTCACCCGGTTTCAGTTGCGCGCACAAGTCGCTCGAGCCTCCCATCTCCAGCACGATCGTGGAGACCAGTCCCTTCTCGCGGTCGACCCAGGCGCCGGTGAGCGCGAGGCCTTCCATGGCAAGGCGCGTTCCCTCCACCTTCGGCGCGAGCGTCTCGAAGTTCTGCAGCCGGAAGAACTGGCCGGGCTGGAACTGCTGCGCGGCCTGCGGCGCGTGCACGACCACTTCGACGATGGTGGGCGTGAGGCGCTCGACGCGCTCCACGCGAGCACGCAGCTTCGAGTTGAGCATGTCGAGGAACGCGCCCGTCTCGGCGGAGGTTCGCGGCGCGCGCCGCTCCAGCACTCGGCTCACCACCGGGTAGCCCAGCTTGGCCGAGCCCATGGCCTTCACCACGTTGCCGGAGAAGGAGGGGTGCAGGTCGCCGAAGAAGCTCATGTAGCGGTCCTCGGCGTCGCGCGAAAGCAGCACCTGGGGCGTGGCGGGCTTCGAGGAGCGCTCGGGCGTGACGGGGTTGCCCTCGTCGTCGACCGCGCGGAAGTAGCGTCCATCGACGACGAAGTGGCTGGCGTCCTCCCGGGCGAGCACGGTGTTGGGCTGCGTGCCCGCGGCCACCAGGATGCTTCGTGCCGGCAGCGTGTGCTCCCGCTCGCCTTCGTCGGACTTCGAGCGCACCACGAGGGCCGCGGCGTGGCCGAAGCGGTCGACCTCCACGCGCACCGGGGTGAGCCCCTCGGCGAAGCGGATGCCTTCCTCCAGGGCCTTCTCGATCTCCTCGTGGTTGAGCGTGTAGCTGGGGCTGTCGACCATGCGCTTGCGGTAGGCGATCGTGGAGCCGCCCCAGGACTGCAGCAGCTCCAGCACGCGCGGCTCGCGGCCCTCCGCCTTCGCCTTGGCGCGCTCGGCGCGGATGGCTCGCGCGTGGGCGAGGAACTCGTCGGCGATCTCGCGCTCCTCCTCCCGCCAGGCGGCGCGCACGCGCTCCTCGCCCAGCTCGGCAGCGAGCGTCTCGAAACGCGAGAGGAACTTCTCGACCTGCACCGGGTAGTAGGCGAGCGACTCCGTGGCCGTGTCGATGGCGGTGAGGCCGCCGCCAACGACGACGATCGGCAGGCGCAGCTGCATGTTGGCGATCGAGTCGGTGCGCGCCGCACCCGTGAGTTGCAGCGCCATCAGGAAATCGGAGGCCGTGCGCACGCCGCGCGCCAGCCCGTTGGGCAGGTCGAGCACGGTGGGCTTGCCGGCGCCCGCGGCGAGCGCGATGTGGTCGAAGCCCATCGCGAAGGCCTGCTCGGCCGTGATCGTGCCGCCGAAGCGCACGCCCCCGAAGAGGGCGAACTGGCTGCGCCGCTCCACGAGGAGGCGCGCCATCTTGAGGAAGTTCTTGTCCCAGCGCACCGTGATCCCGTACTCGGCCACGCCGCCGAAGCCCGCCATCACGCGGTCGTCGAGCGGCTCGCGCAGCGATTCGAGGTCGCGGACGGGCTGGAACGGCACGCGCTTGCCGGCGGCATCCACGCCCGAGAGCGACGGGGAGAGCGGCTCGATCTTGAGGCCGTCGATGCCCACCACCGTGTGGCCGTCGTTCATGAGGTGGTGCGCCGTGGTGAAGCCCGCGGGGCCCATGCCCACCATGAGGATGCGCTTGCCCGTGGCCGGGCGAGGGAATGGCCGGCGAAGGTTGAGCGGGTTCCAGCGCGTCAGCAGCGAATAGATCTCGAAGCCCCACGGCAGGCCCAGCACGTCCTTGAGGGTGCGCGTCTCGGCCTGCGGGATGTTGACCGGGTCCTGGCGCTGGTAGATGCACGACTTCATGCAGTCGTTGCAGATGCGGTGCCCGGTCGAGCAGACGATGGCGTTGTCGACCGTGATCATGGCGAGCGCGCCGATGGCCACGCCCTCGGTCTTGAGCTTGTGGAATTCCGAGATGCGCTCCTCGAGGGGGCAGCCGGGAAGGGGCACGCCGAAGAAGCTCTTCTTGAACGCCGCCTTGCCGCTCTCGTCGGCCTTCTCCTTCAGGCCCTTGGAGCAGGAGTCCTTGCCCTGCTCGTGGCAGATGATGCARTAGTTGGCCTCGCCGAGTCCCCCGACGAGGCTCGTGCCCGGGTCRGTGAGGGCGAASCCCTCGCGGCGGCGGACGTGGTGCAGCGTGTGSACCGCGTAGCCGGCGGAGCTGTCGGTGTCGACSGGWACSAGGGCCAGCGGCTCGACCTTCTGCGGCGGCTTGAAGAGCACGCCGGCGCGGTTGCGCCTGCGGCCCTCGGCCGTGTGCGCGGCCCAGGCGCAGTAGCGCTCGGCAGCCGAGAGCGCCTCGGCGTTCGCGGCCTCGTCGGCCTGCCACTCGAGCACGGCGCGCGAGAAGGCGAGCTCCTCGAAGCGCCCGCCCAGCCTCGCGGCGAGCTCGGCCTCGAGCGCCGGCCCGTCGAGCTTCGCGGCCTCGTCGGCCTTGATCTTGAGCATCGCCCGGCGCTGCACGAACTTGCGCTTCACGCGGAAGAGGGGCTCCGTCTCGGTGTGCGCGGCCACCAGCCGGTCGACCTCGGGGACGATCCCGAAGAGCTCGGCCACGAAGTCGTCGAGCGCGGGAGAGACGGCCAGCAGCAGCTCGGCTTCCTCCTTGGTCGCGAGCGATCCGGGCGCGGCGCGGCCTGCGAGGAGCCTTTCCTTGAGGCTCGGGTCGGCCGCTTCCAGGTAGGCGAGGAACTTGCCGTCCAGGCGGGCGAGCCCGTCGGCGTCGTAGAGGTCCTCGAAGCGGGTGCCGAAGGCGAGCGGGAGCGTCGCGGCGGGGGAGGCAGTGGGCGCGGTCATCGGATTTCCATGCTCGGCGCGGGGTCTTTCGGTCGCGCCTCGGGGTGCAAAACGCGCTATTTTATCCGACCCGGCGACTTCCTCGCCGGCCGCCAGGAGCTTCCATGATCATTCCGAGCCCGTCCCGGACCAAGCGCTCCCTCCAATCCGCCCCCGTCGACTGCGCGGGCGGCGGTTGCCGTCGGTCCTGCCTGCCCCGTCATTCCGACTGAGAAAGGAATACCACCATGCATCGTCGCGCCTTCCTCCAACTCTCCGGCCTCGCGGCATCCGGCCTCGTCCTTCCCTCCGCCGTCACGCGCGCCTTCGCGCAATCTCCCACCGAGACCTGGCGCACCTTCGAGGTGACCACGCGCGTCGAGGTGCTCGCTCCCGCCGGGCGCACGCGCGTGTGGCTCCCCACCCCGCTCACCGTCGACACGCCGTACCAGAAGTCGCTGGGCAGCCATTTCAAGGCCGAAGGATCCGACGGCAAGGCGATGGCGGACCCGACATGGGGATT
>PQAI01000157.1 GCA_003105245.1 Betaproteobacteria bacterium
CCCTTGACCTCCATCTCCTTGACCTCGCTGCCGGGGAAGGCGGAGCCGATCTGCTTCTTGATCTGCTCGGCCGTGGATTCCCCGATCAGCATGCCGTAGTTGCGGCGGATGTAGTTGATGATGGCCTCGTCGAACTTGTCGCCGCCCACGCGCACGCTGGCCGAGTACACGATGCCGCCCAGCGAGATGACGCCCACCTCCGTCGTGCCGCCGCCGATGTCGACCACCATCGAGCCGGTGGCGTCGGCGATCGGGAGGTCCGCGCCGATGGCAGCGGCCATGGGCTCCTCGATGAGGAACACCTGCGAGGCGCCGGCGCCGATGGCGCTTTCCTTGATGGCGCGCCGCTCGACCTGGGTGGAGCCGTAGGGCACGCAGATCACGATGCGCGGGCTGGGCCGGAACCACTGGTTGTCGTGGATCTTCTTGATGAAGTACTTGAGCATCTGCTCGGTGATCGTGAAGTCCGCGATCACGCCGTCCTTCATCGGGCGGATGGCCGTGATGTTGCCCGGCGTGCGGCCGAGCATCTGCTTGGCGGCCAGCCCCACCGCCTGGATCGTCTTCTTGCCGTTGGGGCCGCCTTCCTGGCGGATGGCCACCACGGAGGGCTCGTCGAGGACGATGCCCTTGCCGCGCACGTAGATGAGCGTGTTGGCGGTGCCGAGGTCGATGGCGAGGTCGGTGGAAAAGTACTTGGAAACGAAGGAGAACATCTTGATCCGTAAGGAATTTCGGGCTGCCGCCTTTCCCCGGGGCGCGGGGGTCGCCTATAATAGCCCAAAATCGCGATGAATTAAGGCCTTAGAGCGCTTTTCGCATGCTGTCCCGAGACGACGTCCACCGCATCGCCGAGCTCGCCCGGATCGAGGTCCCCGAGGACCGGGTTGCTGCCGTGCAGCAGACCCTGAACGGGATCTTCGGCCTGATCGAGCAGATGCGCGCCGTGGACACCGCCGGCGTCGAGCCCATGGCGCACGCGATCGACGTGACGCAGCGCCTTCGCGAGGACCGCGTGACGCACACCGACCAGCACGATCTGTTCCAGGCCGGCGCCCCGCAGGTGGAGGACGGGCTCTACCTCGTGCCGAAGGTCATCGAGTAGTTCGCGCGGGGCGGCGCGCGTCGCCTCGCCCCGACACGCCTGCCCATGTTCGACCACACCCTGCCCGAGCTTTCCGCCCTGCTTCGCGACCGCAAGGTCTCGAGCGAGGAGCTCTCCCGCCTCTACCTCGCGCGCATCGCGGAGCTCGATGGCGCCCTCAACGCGTTCATCACGGTGGACGCGGAGAAGGCGCTCGCCCAGGCACGGGCGGCGGATGCGCGAATCGCCCGCGGCGAGGCGGGACCGCTCACCGGCATTCCCATCGCCCACAAGGACCTCTTCTGCGCCAAGGGATGGAAGACCACCTGCGGCTCGCGCATGCTGGCCGACTGGGTGGCGCCCTACGACGCGCACGTGGTCGAGCAGCTCGACCGCGCCGGCGCCGTGCTGCTGGGCAAGACCAACATGGACGAGTTCGCGATGGGCTCGTCCAACGAGAACTCGTTCTTCGGGCCGGTGCGCAATCCCTGGGACACCGCGCGGGTTCCGGGAGGCAGCTCCGGCGGCTCGGCGGCGGCGGTCGCGGCGCGCCTGGTGCCCGCGGCCACCGGCACGGACACCGGCGGCTCCATCCGCCAGCCGGCCTCCCTCACCGGAACCTGCGGCATCCGCCCGACCTACGGCGCGGTGTCGCGCTACGGCATGGTCGCCTTCGCCTCCTCGCTGGACCAGGGCGGCGCCTTCGGCAAGAGCGCCGAGGACCTCGCCCTGATGATGAACGCCATGGCGGGCTTCGACGAGCGCGATTCCACGAGCGTGGAGCGCGAGAAGGAGGACTACGCGCGCGACCTCGCGAAGCCGCTCGCCGGCCTGCGCGTGGGCCTGCCGAAGGAGTACTTCACCGCCGACCTCGCCCCGGACGTCGCTGCCTGCGTCACCGCCGCGATCGACGAGCTGCGCCAACTGGGAGCCACGACCGTCGAGGTGAGCCTGCCCAACCAGGCGCTCGCCGTGCCCGTCTACTACGTGATCGCGCCGGCCGAGGCCTCCTCGAACCTCTCGCGCTTCGACGGCGTKCGCTACGGGCACCGCGCGGCSTCCTACACGGACCTCGCCGACATGTACCGCAAGAGCCGCGCCGAGGGCTTCGGCGCSGAGGTGCAGCGGCGCATCCTCGTGGGCACCTACGTCCTSTCGCACGGCTACTACGACGCCTACTACCTGCAGGCGCAGAAGGTGCGSCGCCTCATCGCGCGCGACTTCGCSGAGGCCTTCCGCGCCTGCGACGTGATCGCCGGSCCCGTGTGCCCGTCGGTCGCCTTCCCGATCGGGGAGAAGGCGAGCGACCCGGTGCAGATGTACCTCGAGGACCTCTACACCATCCCCGTGAACCTCGCGGGGCTGCCGGGGCTCTCGGTGCCCTGCGGCTTCGGCGCGCACGGCCTGCCCGTGGGGCTGCAGGTGATAGGGAACTACTTCGACGAGGCGCGAATGCTCCGCGTCGCCCACCAGTACCAGCAGGTCACCGACTGGCACCGCAAGGCGCCGCCGGGATACGGAGCGTGAGCGTGGACTGGGAAATCGTCATCGGGCTGGAGACCCACGCCCAGCTGTCGACGGCGTCGAAGATCTTCTCGGGCGCCTCCACCGCCTTCGGCGCCGCGCCCAACACTCAAGCCTCGGCGGTGGATATCGCGCTGCCCGGCGTGCTGCCGGTGCTCAACAGGGGCGCGGTCGAGCGCGCCATCCGCTTCGGCCTCGCCGTGGGCGCCACGATCGCCCCGAGGAGCGTCTT
>PQAI01000158.1 GCA_003105245.1 Betaproteobacteria bacterium
TTCAAGTTCACGACGACGCCCAACCCCGTGGTGCCCGACCCGCCCCCGCCCGGAGGCAGCCGGTGAGCCTCCTCCTCGACGCCCTCAAGCGCGCCGAGCAGGAAAAGCTCGCCCGACAGGGGCAAGGCCAGGAGCCGCCGCAGGCCGACACGACCGYCGCTCCTGCAGCTGGCGCCKCACCCGCGGAATCCGCATCGCGRCGCARGCTCGAGCTCGAGGCGCACGMGCCGCCCGCCACCCACGCGCCCTCGGCCCAYGCGCCGACCACRCTCGCGGCCGCGCCTGCGGCGAAGCGCGAGCGCGAAGGCGCGAAGGCCGTCTTCGCGGCCAAGCAGCAGGAAYCCGCSGCCGAGCCCMCCGGCAGCARGAAGGTCGTCCTCGCAGTCGTGGCGATCGCGCTGGTCGTTCTCGCCGGCGGCAGCGCCTACGTCTGGTACGAGATCAACAAGACGCCCGGTCCCATGGCGCGCGGCCCCGTGCCCTCCGCTCCCCGGCCCGTGACGCCTGCGGCACCGCAGCCCGCCGCCACCGCGCCCGCTGCCGCCGCGCCGGAAGCGCCCGCCGTGCGCAACGAGGCGGTCCCGCCGGTGGCCCTCCTCAAACCCGAGAATCCCGCCACCACGCCCTCGCGCGAGAAGGTGCAGCCCAGGGCCGCCGAGCAGCTCGTGATGAACCTGCTCAAGCAGCCCGCCGACGCCAAGCCCGCGCCGCCGCTCAAGCTCTCCCGCACCATCGAGGCGCCGCGCGTCTCGCCGGAAGTCGCCCAGGGCTACGACGCGCTGCGCCGGGGCGATCCGGCCGCCGCGCGCAAGTCCTACGAGGCGGCGCTCGCCGCCGATCCCGCGAACCTGGACGCGCACCTGGGCCTCGCGACGGCCGCGGCGCGCAGCGGCGACCGGGAGACGGCCACCAGGCACTACCGTCGCGCGCTCGCCCTCGATCCCAAGAACCCCTCCGCCGTCGCCGGCCTCGCCTCGCTCGCGGACCTCTCGCGTCCCGAGGGCCTGGAGGAGAAGCTGCGCGCCGACATCTCCCGCTACCCGCAGAGCCCGGCGCTGCACTTCACCCTCGGCAACCTCTACGCCTCGCAGTCGCGCTGGACGGAGGCGCAGGCCGCCTACTTCGAGGCCTACCGCCTCGACCCCGACAGCGCCGACCTCGCCTACAACCTGGCCGTGAGCCTCGACCAGCTGGGCCAGCCGCGGCTGGCGCTCGACTTCTACAAGCGCGCGCTCGCCGCCTCCGGCAAGCAGTCCGCGCAATTCGACAAGGGCCAGGTCTCCCGGCGAATCGCGGAGATCAAGCCCTAGCGATGGGCACAGTGCAAGCCGCGCCCCTCTCCCAGCTTCCGTTGGGCCAGACGCTCCTCACGAAGGGGATCGTCAGCCAGGACCAGCTCAACATCGCGCTCACCGAGCAGAAGCGCTTCAAGGCGCCGCTGGGCAAGGTGCTGGTGCAGCTCGGGTTCGTCACCGAGGCCACGATCCGCGACATCCTGTCCGAGACGCTCGGCCAGGTGTCGATCGACCTCGAGAACACCATCGTGGACCCCGCGGCCATCGCGCTCGTGCCCAAGGACCTGGCGCGCCGCTACCACGTGCTGCCGGTCTCCTACGACCACGAGAAGCGCTCGCTCCTCATCGCCGTGTCCGACCCGGCCAACGTCGTGGCCCTCGACCAGATCCGCGCGCTGGTGCGCGAGGACCTGCGCATCGAGCAGGTGCTGGCGCGCGAGTCCGACATCACGATCGGCATCGAGCACCACTACGGATTCGAGCTCTCGATCGACGGGATCCTGAACGAGATCGAGACGGGCGAGATCGACTACCAGAGCCTCGCCGCCGAGTTCGACGAGTACAGCCAGCCGGTGGTGCGCCTGGTGGACGCGCTCCTCAACGACGCGGTCAAGCGCGGCGCCTCGGACATCCACTTCGAGCCCGAGCAGGGGTTCCTGCGCATCCGCTACCGCATCGACGGCGTGCTGCGGCAGATCCGCAGCCTGCACAAGAACTACTGGGCCGCCATGGTGGTGCGCCTGAAGGTGATGAGCGGGATGAACATCGCGGAGACGCGCGCGCCCCAGGACGGGCGCATCTCCCTCATGCTCTCCGGCCACCAGGTGGATTTCCGCGTCTCCGCGCAGCCCACCACGCACGGCGAGAACATCGTGCTGCGCATCCTGGACCGCGACAAGGGCATCGTGCCCCTCGAGGACCTGGGGCTGCAGCCCGAGGAGTTGAAGACCCTCAAGCTCATGCTGGCCCGCCCCGAGGGCATCATCCTCGTGACCGGCCCCACCGGCAGCGGCAAGACGACCACCCTCTACTCGGTGCTCAGCTACGTGAACACCGAAGGCGTGAACATCATGACGCTCGAGGACCCGGTCGAGTACCCGATGGCGATGATCCGCCAGACCTCGGTGAACGAGGTGGTGAAGCTCGACTTCGCCTCGGGCATCCGCTCGATGATGCGCCAGGACCCGGACATCATCCTCGTGGGCGAGATCCGCGACCAGGACACGGCCGAGATGGCCTTCCGCGCCGCCATGACCGGCCACCAGGTCTACTCSACGCTGCACACGAACTCCTCCATCGGCGCCATCCCGCGCCTGATGGACCTCGGGGTGCTSCCSGACATCATGGCCGGCAACATCATCGGCGTGATCGCGCAGCGCCTGGTGCGCAAGCTCTGCCTGCACTGCCGCTCGCCCTACGAGCCCGACCCCGCCACCCGGCGCCTGCTGGGCATGCAGGAGGCCGACGACCGGCCCGTCTACCAGCCCGTGGGCTGCCCGAAGTGCGAGAACCAGGGCTACGCGGGGCGCCTCGCGATCATGGAGATCTTCAAGCTCGACTCCGAGATCGACGAGCTCATCGCGCGGCGCGCCACCGGGCGCGAGATCCGCAGCGCCGCCTCGGCCCGCGGCTTCCGCACGCTCGCCGACGACGCGATCTCCCGCGTGCTCATGGGCCAGACGAGCCTGGAGGAGATCTCGCGGGTGGTCGACCTCACCGACCGCGTGATCTAGGGGGCAGCGTGGCGCTCTTCGCCTACCGCGCCGTCGACGAGGAGGGCAAGATCTCCTCGGGAAGCCTGGACGCCACCAACGCGATCGACCTCGAGCTGAGGCTTCGCCGGCTCGGCCTGGACCTCATCACCTTCGAGTCGGTCAAGCGCTCGGTCGCGGCGCGCTCGCGGCACGTCACCCGCCCGGAGCTCATCACCTTCTGCTTCCATCTCTCGCAGCTGCTGCGCGCCGGGGTGAACATCATCGAGGCGCTCACGGACCTGCGGGACACCGTGGACAACCCCGGCTTCCGCCAGGTGGTGGCCGGCCTCATCGAGGACATCGAGGGGGGCCTGCGCCTGTCGGAGGCGCTCGCCAACCACCCGTACATCTTCGACGGCGTCTTCATCGCGCTCGTGCGGGCAGGCGAGCAGAGCGGGCAGCTGAACGAGGTCCTCGACGAGCTCGCGGAGAACATCAAGTGGCAGGACGAGATGGCGAGCCAGGCACAGCGCGCCCTCATCTACCCCGTCATCGTGCTCGTGGTGGTGGTCGCGGTCATCTTCGTCCTGATGATCTTCCTCGTCCCGCAGCTCGCCATCACCTTCAAGTCCCTGGTGCCGAAGCTGCCGCGCGAGACGGAGATCCTGATCGCCCTCTCCAACATCTTCGTGAAGTGGTGGTACCTCCTCATCGGGGTGCCGGTCGCGGCCGGGTTCGCGATCTTCGCCGCGGCCCGAAGCAACGACGCCATGCAGCAGCGCATCGACACCCTCTCGATCAGGCTCCCGGTGGTGGGCGCCATCCGCTACAAGATCATGCTGGCGCGCTTCTCGACCTTCTTCGCGATGCTCTACCGCTCCGGCATCAGCGTGCTCGACTGCATCCAGATCTGCGAGAAGATCATGGGCAACCGCGTCATGGAGCAGGCGCTGCAGCGCGTCGGCCGCTCCATCTCCGAGGGCCAGGGCATCAGCCAGGCCTTCGCCGCGACCAAGCTCTTTCCCCCGCTGGTGCTGCGCATGCTGCGCGTGGGCGAGTCGACGGGGGGGCTGGACTCGGCCCTGCTCAACGTGAGCTACTTCTACAACCGGGAAGTCCGCGAGGGCATCGCCAAGATGCAGAGCCTCATCGGCCCGGCGACCACGATCGTGCTGGGCGGCCTCATCGTGGCCATCCTGTACACGATCTTCCTGCCGCTCTACGACGTGATCAGCAAGATCAAGTTCTAGCCCGATGTCCTCCCGGCATATCCTCTACCTGACCAACGAGAACGTCGTGAGCCTGGTGGCGCGCGGCGGGCGGATCGCCGGGCGCAAGGTGTTCCCCGTCTCCGGCGCGGGGCAGGCCGACTTCGAGGCGCACGTGAAGGCGCTGCGCAACGTCCCCACGCACCTGGTCACGGACCTGGCCGAGGAGGACTTCCGCGCCGACACCATCCCGCACCTGGGCCGGCGCGACCAGGAGGCGGTGCTCGCGCGCAAGCTCTCCCAGATCTTCCGCAACACGACCTACCGGCACGCGATCGCGCAGGGCCGGGAGCCGGAAGGCCGGCGCGACGACCGCGTGATCTACACGGCCATCACCAACGCCGAGGTCCTGCGGCCGTGGCTGGAGGTGATCGAGCGCCTGGAGGTCCCGTTCGAGGGGATCCACTCCTCCGCCGTGTTCAGCGGGCGGCTGCTGGAGCAGCTGCACCTGCAGTTCCCGCACACGCTGCTGGTCACCTTCACGCCGGGCGACGCGCTGAGGCAGACCTACTTCCGCAACCGCGAGATCAAGTTCAGCCGCCTCACCCCCGTCGACCTCGAGGAGGGCGAGTCGCTGGGCAGCCTCGTGTCGGCGGAAGTAGGCCGGACCTGGCAGTACCTCGACAGCCTGCGCAACTTCCAGCCCACCGACCGGCTGGAGGTCTGCGTGCTCGTGCACCCGAAGGACCGCCCTGCGGTGGAGCCCGTGCTGCGCGACTACGACCAGATCGAGTACCGGCTCCTCGACATGGAGCAGGTGGCGGGCAAGCTCGGGCTCAAGCCCCCGCCGCTCGCTTCCAGCGCGGAGGAGGTGCTGGCCCACCTCTTCGCGCAGAAGCCGGGCGAGAACGACTTCGCCCCTCCGGAGCTTCGCCGCTTCGCGGTGATCCGCAATGCGCGCAACGCGATCGGCACGGTGGCCGGCGTGTTCCTCGCCGCGGGCCTCGCCTACGCGGGCTGGAACCTGAGCGGGGCGCTGGCCAACCGCGAGGTGGACCTGCAGACCGCTCGCCGGATCCAGGCGGCGCAGCGCGAATACGACGAGGTCACCCGCTCCACGCCCGCGATGGGCGTCGGCGGACAGACCATGCGCGACACGGTTGCCTTCTTCTCCAGCTCGCTTCGGCAGAACATCACGGTGACGACCTTCCTCGTCCCGATCTCCACCGTGCTCGACAAGTACCCCGCGATCCGCCTGACGCAGGTCGCGTGGGAGGCGGCTGACGACGACAAGGCGCTGCCGGCGCTCGTGCCCACAGTCCCGCGCGTCGCGCCGCCTCTCAAGGCCCTGCCGAAGGGCACGGAAGGCGCGGCGCCACCGAGAGCGCCTGCGGATGCCCCGGAGGCGCCGTTCTCGTCGCGGCGCCATTCCGTGGCGGTCCTGGAGGCCATGGTGAACGTCGAAGGCGTGGATTACCGCAGCGCGCTCGCCGTGGTCGAGGGCTTCGTCGCGGACATCGGGAAGCTCCCCGGCTACCGCGCCGACATCCTGGACAGCCCCCTCGACATCACGCCGAGGTCCGCGATCCAGGGCCGGACCACCGACCAGCCGGGCGGGTTGACCCAGGCGCGCTTCAGCGTCAAGGTCTCGCGCGCCACGGAGCCACGCTCATGAACTTCGTCTTCTCCAAGGATGGCTTCAAGCGGCTGCGATTTTCGTGGCTGATCCTCGGCGTTTCGATCGTCGCCGCGGTGGCCTCCGCCTGGGGCAGCCACCTGTACCTCGAGAAGGAGAAGCGCGACGGCCTTTCCTCCAAGCGCCAGCTTGCCGAGGCCCAGGCCCGCGTCGAGGCCGCCAAGCGCGAGCGCGACGACCTCAAGGCCTCCGCGGAGATCTTCCAGGACCTCGTGAAGCGCGGCATCCTGGGCGAGGAGAGCCGGCTGGACTTCTTCGAGCGCCTGGAGCGCCTGAAGGCGCGGCACCGCCTCCTGGGGCTGGAATTCGAGATCGCTCCCCAGCGTCCGCTGCCGTTGGCGGGCGGGCGCGTCTTCAGCGCCGTGGACGTGCTGGGCAGCCGGGTGAAGCTGAAGGTGCAGGCCCTGCACGAAGGCGATGCGCTCGCGTTCCTGGAGGAACTCTCCAAGCCGTCCAGGGGGTTCAATCCGGCCAGTCGCTGCACGCTGCGCAAGGTCGAGGCCGGCGCGTCCTCCGTGGCCATGGCGCGCGTCGAGGCCGAGTGCGTGCTCGAGTGGATCTCGCTCAAGGACAAGCGGGGGAACCGTGCGAGCTAGGCTTGCCCTCCTTCTTCTCTCGTTCTCCGCCGCCGTGCCGGCCCAGGAGCTGGGAACGCTCTTCCATTCGCCCAAGGAACGCGAGGCGCTGGAGCGGATGCGGCGCGGCGAGACGGTCGAGCAGACGCTCGTGCCGATCCCCGATCCGGTGGTCACCGGCTTCGTGAAGCGAAGCGACGGCAAGAGCACCGTGTTCATCGACAAGCGGCCGTACCCCGCCCGTGATCCCCGCATGCAGGGCGTGCTGGAGCCGAAGATCGTCGAGCGCTATGAGCCGGTTCCGCTGCCGACGCTGCCCGCCCCTCCCCCCAGCGAAGAGGCGCCCGGCGTCGCGAAGGCCACGCCCGCGAAGAAGGAACCCGCCACACCGCCCAAGGGCGGGAAGGCGGAGTGACCGTCGTGCGCCGGATGGACCATGGGCAAGGGCGTCAGGCCGCGGCCGGATTCACGCTGGTCGAGATAGCGGTGGTTATCGTCGTCCTGTCGCTTCTTCTAGCAATGATCGCGGGGATCGCCACGGCCATGCTGGGACAGCAGCGCAGGGAGGCTACCAGGCAGAGGCTCGCAGGCGTGGAGACGGCCCTCGCGCTCTTCGTGTCGCAGAACCAGCGGCTTCCCTGTCCGGCGAATGGCACGCTGGCAGGTACCGACAACAACGCAGGCGTGGAGCAGATTACCCTAGGCACCCCGAACGTATGCAGCGTCGGCGGCGTGGCCGGCAGCCAGCAGCACGGCGTCGTCCCCTGGAGGGCACTCGGCATTTCGGAGCAGGACGCAACCGACGGATGGGGAAACCGCCTAACTTACCGGGTCTCTGCACAGTTCGTGACCTTGCCCGCCATGAACATGACCTATTGCGATCCCGGGGGAACGGAGGCAACTACCGGGGCCGCGCTCGTTGCCACTTCCGGCTATTGCTTGCTGTCCTGCACTTCCGCAGGATTCCTCGCGAACACAAACAACTGCCGACAACCCGCGGCTGTGACATTCGGCAGGGGGCTGGAGGTTCGGAATCTGTCGGGCACGAAGATCATGGATCCCAGCCCTGGCACCGGCGCCTCCACCGGGGCGGCTTACATCGTTATCAGCCACGGCGAGAACGCGGCCGGCGCGTACAACAACCAAGGGGTTATTCAGGGGGCCTCGGGAACCGACTCGGGCACGGAAGAGGCGAAGAACGCCGCCAACCTTGTCCTCCAGGCCTACTATGTCGACGATTTCGCCTCCTACCCCGCAGGCACCGGCCACTTCGACGATTTCGTCCTCCGCCCCTCCATCCTCACGGTGGTGACGAAGGCCCAGCTCGGCCCGCGGGCCCACTAGGAGCGCCGGCCGATGCCCGTCCGCCGCGACGAGCGAGGGATGGCGGTGGCCACCATGGTGGTGCTGCTGATCCTGGTGGCGCTCGCGATCGTGATGGGTCGTGGCGTCGTGCAGTCCGGGCTGGGCCTGGACCAGCGGGCCGTCACCGAGGCGAACCTTCGCCGCATATCGGAGGCGCTCGTCCAGTACGCTTCCCTCAATCGGCGCCTGCCCTGCCCGGCGAGCGGGAATCTCGACACCGGGGACGCAAATCCCGATACGGCGACAACCGCCTGCGCTGCCGCGGACGGAACGGTGCCGTGGCGCTCGCTCGCGCTGGAGCGCAAGGCCGCGCTTGACGGCTGGGGCCGCAAGATCTCGTATCGCGTCTTCGGAGGCGCGGGCGGCTTCACGCAGGCCGACGGCGTGAGCATGACGCTGTGCAACTCGTCCCTCGATCCACCGCTCGACTCCGCGCTGGATGCGAATTCCCTCTGCAAGGCGGCGAACGCGACGACCGTCGTGCCGCCGAACACGCCGAAGCAGTTCCTCGACGCCCGCGGCAACATGCTCGTGGTCCAGGAGCTCGGCACGGCGCGAAACGGCAATGCCTTCGTCCTGATCAGCCACGGCGAGAGCGGTCTCGGTGCATGGGCCGCCGAGGGAGGCGCCCGCTCGGAGATGCCGAACGCAGCCGGCAAGGAATACACCAACGCCCAGGCGGGTGGCACCTACTGGATCGAGTCGCGCAGCGACAACACCGTTTCGCCCGCCGCCACCGCGCACTTCGACGACGTCGTCGTCTACAAGCCCTTCGCGGATTTCGTCAAGGATGTGAAGCTCGCCGAGCGGGCCTGGGGAAATCCGTTCGGCTCCACGACCTTCACCGCCGCCACCATCGCCGCGGCGGGGGGCGACGCCACGCAGTTCAACACCGGCCGGAGCACCCTGAACTTCGGCAGCTTCACCGTCACCGCATTCGGGGATACCGCCCGCAACGTCGGATTCGACCGGAACGTGGGTACGGGCATCGGCTCCATCGGCACCGGTTCGAACTCGGAGACCACGGCGACGATGAACCGCGCCACCAACGAGGGACTGCGCTTCCAGTTCACGCAGGTCGGCCGGTACCTCGGGGTGACGCTCTCCCGCTTCGGCGACCAGTCCGGCGAGCGCGAGCGGGTAAGCTTCGATTTCGTCATCGGGGGCTCCACCGTGCGGGTCACGAAGATGGCCTGCCGCTCGGGCGACGGGCGCGTGAATTTCACGATCAATCCCGGAGGCAATTTCGACGAGGTCACGATCGAGCCCCGGCTGACGGAGTACTTCAACTACAACTCGACGCTCATCGTCGCCGCCATCGCGACCTGCCCGTCGACGAACGC
>PQAI01000159.1 GCA_003105245.1 Betaproteobacteria bacterium
GGGAGCCTGCCTTCAGGAGCCGCTCCTGCACCTGCGCCGGCGACCAGCGCCCCGGCTCCACCGAGTCGGCGAAGCGGGCGGCGGCGGCGGGGTCGTCGACGAACTTGAGGAACATGCGCCCGAGCTGGTCGCGGTCGCACGGGCCCAGCTCCAGGCGGAAGTCGACGCGCCCCGAGCGGATGGCCGCCTCGTCGAGGAGCTGCGGGTGGTTGGTGGTGAGGAAGACGACGGATCCCTCGTGCGCTGCCACGCCGTCGAGCGCGTTGATGAAGCCGGAGTAGGACACGCGCACCTGGCTGTCGGCCTTCGCGCGGCTCTGGAAGAAGGCGTCCACGTCCTCGATGAGGATCACGGAGCGGCCCGGTACGCTCGCCAGCAGGTTGCCGATCTTCTCGTCGGTCACGTTGGGCGAGGCGAGCGAGAGCACGCACACGTTGAGGGAGAGCTCGGAGGCGAGCGCGGTGACGAGCGAGGTCTTGCCCGTGCCGGGCGGGCCGTAGAGGAGGTAGCCGCGGCGCCACGGGATGCCGAGCGTCTCGTAGCGGCCGCGGCTCGCGAAGAAGCGCTCGAGGTCGGCGAGGATGGCCTCCTTCTGCCCGGCCTTGAGCACCACGGAGTCGAGCTTGCGGTTGTTGCCCAGGCGCGCGCGCGTCCAGTCGTTGCCGTAGGTGCTGGGCACGTAGATGGCGATTCGGTCGAGTTCCCGGGCGATGCGGTGTTCCATGGCGGCCTCCACGATCGCCTCCAGGGGCCGCTTGTCGCGCCCGAGGGTGGAGAGCGTGATCCGCTCGACGATGGCCATGCCCACCTGCACGTCGCGCTTCATCCACATGAGGCGCCCGTCGAGCACGAAGAGGTGGAAGCCCTCGCCGGGGGAGAACGCCGCGCGCGGACGCCCGCCCTGCTGCAGCTCCTCGCCGAGGCTCTGGTAGCTGGAGTCCTGGTCGCGCACGGTGCGCACGGTGAAGTTGTTGAGGCGGCGCAGGGCGTCGCGCGTGTCCATGTACTCCACGAGCGCCGGGAAGAGGAGCTCCTCGCGGCTGTCCACCGTGAGGGTGGTGACGAGGAAGTGCTTCGCCCAGCCGGCGAACTTGCCCGGCAGGTCCCTGAGCCACATTGCGGCCACGCCGAGGGCGGCCAGCACGACGCCCCCCGAGACGAGCTGGTTGGCGGCGAGGGCGGACTGCAGCGATTCGAACACGGGCGTCTCCCGGAGTCTGGCGGGCCGGATCGGCCCGGACCCTTAACGCGGGAGGGGGGCAGGGGGATGACAGGCTGGCGACACCGGGATGACGCGGGTAGAGCCAGGAGGCGTCAACGGGAGCCGAGCACCTTCCTCGCGACGAACGCGACCGCGAGCAGGGCGAGCCCCGCGCCGCCCGCGATGAGGATCTCGAAGGGCCAGAGGTTGTGCGAGGTGGGATCGCGCGCGGTGTCGACCGCGATGCGCCCGGCGACGAAGGCCATCGTCAGGAGCGGCGCCGCCGCGACGATGCGCCAGGGGCCGCTCCACCGCCGCCACGCGGCCAACGGCGCGGCCACCGCCCCGCCGCCGATCGCGAGCACGGCCAGCATGAAGACCGGCCCGATGAGCCAGTCCGTCGCGGAGGCGGGCCGGTTGCGCGCCTCCTCCAGCGCCTCGCGGTGCCTCGCCTCCTCCTCGCGGCGAAGCGACTCCACCCAGTCGGAGCGCGCCGCCGCGGCGCCCGCTTCGCCCGTCCCGCGCACGTCCACCGCCAGGCGCGCCACCTCGACCTCGCGATAGGGCTTGCCGCCGCCGGCGAAGACGCGCACCTCGTCGACCGCGTCGGCGGCGTCCAGCGAGAACCAGCCCAGCGCCGCGCCGTCGCCCTCGAGGCGAAGGGACGCGTTGGTCTTCGTGCGCTTCACGGGCTCGCCGCGGAACCAGGGCCGCGCCCAGAGCGCGTGGCCCTCGGCGCCGGCGTAGGCGATGCGGACGTGGAACGGCTGGTCGCGCGCGAGCACGGCGGGCGAGGGCGGGTCCGTGGCCACGACCTGCGCGCGCAACTCGGCGCGGGCCGCCAGCGCGGCGAGCGCCACGCAGGCGGCGGCGAGCGTCCGGGCGACCGTCACCCTCGTCCGCCCCGGCCTACTTGCGCTTCGCCAGCTCTTCCTTCACGAGGTCCGGCCGGTCGGAGATGATCCCGTCGACCCCCATGTCGATGAGCTTGCGCATCATGTCGGGGTCGTTCACCGTCCAGGGAATGACGACGATCCCGTAGGAGCGCGCCTCCGCCAGCAGCTCCGGCGTGAGGTAGGTCTGGTTGGGCGCCCAGATCTTCCCGCCCGCCGCCTTCACCGCCTTGGGCACCGTGCCGCCGTGGTCCTCGGGGGCGAAGCCCGCGAGCCAGGGCGAGGGACGGCCGGGCCCCTCCGCCTTGAGCGTGCGCGGCGAGGTGAGGTACATCGTGCGGATCTCCGGCGCCTCCTTCTGCACCACCTGCAGCGTCGACCAGTCGAAGGACTGGATCATCGTGCGTTCGGCCATGCCGTGCTTGCGGATCTCGGCGATCACGCGGCGCGCGAACTCCTCCGGCGGGCGGGTGGCTTCGCGCTCG
The DNA here is from genome assembly GCA_003105245.1 of Betaproteobacteria bacterium. Taxonomy (GTDB): domain Bacteria; phylum Pseudomonadota; class Gammaproteobacteria; order Burkholderiales; family Usitatibacteraceae; genus FEB-7. The sequence continues at coordinate 2,580 of PQAI01000159.1, forward strand.
AGGGGCGAGACCTTGGTCTCGCAGTCGAAGCCCACCTTCGCGTTGCCCGACTTCTTCACCAGGTCGAAGAGGTCCGCCAGGCGCGGGATGCGCGTGCCGTCGGCGGGCTCCTGGTACTTGAACTCCGCGGCGTACTTCGTCCCCGGCTTGAGGCGGCCGACGTCGTACTTCTGCAGCTCCTCGAAGGTGAGGTCGGCGATGTTGGGGCCGGGCGCGTCCAGCCACTTGCCGTCGGGGCCCCTCGTGGTGTCGGGGTTGAGGCGAAGGTCGTGGTGGACCACGACGACGCCGTCCTTCGTGATCGCCATGTCGCACTCGATCGTGTCCACCCCGTACTCCAGCGCCTTCTTCCAGCCGGGCGGGGTGTTCTCGGGCGCAAGCCCGCGGGCGCCGCGGTGGCCCTGGAGGTCGAAGGCGAAAGCCGGAAGGCAGAGGAGAAGGCAGGCGAGGCAGGCGATCCTGGACATTTTGGAAACGTGGGCGAGTGGGGATCGCTCGACTCTAGCACCGTGGTGCCGGGGCCGCAGGAGTTCTAGACTGGCTGGATGCGCATCCTCAGAAGCCTGGGATTGGTCTGGTGCCTCATGTTCGCCGCGGTCGCCGCGACGGCATTGTGGACGGGCGCGCAGGTCGTCGGAGGCATCACCGACTGGGTGGGGGCGGCCGACTGGCGGGCCACGCCGGCGCGCGTGACGCAGGTCAACCAAGTGCAGCGCGGCTACCGGCGGTGGCAATTCGCCGAGATTCACTACGAATACGTCCTCGACGGACAACTGCACAAGGGGTGGTACCTCCGGGACGACGCCGATGCGCGTTCGGGCGAATCGGTCCCGGTGATCGTCGATCCGGCCGATCCGCGGCGGTCCGTGCGCAGCCGCGCGGACCTGGCCCACGCTGGCGTCTCCGTCCGCAATACCCTCGCGTACTACGGCACGTTCCTGATGAGCGCGCTCCTCCTGGTGGCGCTGGCTACCCAAGGTTGGCGGAAGGCGGGCCGCCTGCGCCGGCAGGCGCTCCTGGCGGCGGCGGACCAGGCGGCGCTCGAGGCGTACTTCCACGGTTCGCCGGAGGAGGCCTTGGTCCGGCTGCGCGAGTTCGGCGAGTTGCTCGGCATCGCGGAACGCTCGGATGCAGGGGACTACGCGTGGCAACGGCTCCTGGCGCGCAACCAGCTGCGGCGGCTGGGCAGGATGGCGACGCTGCATCGCGCCGCCGCGCGGGAGGGCGAGGCCGAGTCGTGTGTCCAGGCCGCGTTCGTCCATTCGCAGAAGCTGGCGCAGGAGCAACCGCCGCTCGATCCCCCCATCGAGTATTCCGGCCACGTCCATCGCTACATCCAGGCCGAGGACCACCGGGTGCGGGAGGAGGCTGCCGAGCGGGCGGCCGGTCGTTCCTGCCGGCGCGGCACGTCCTGACGCGCGGCGATCCCCGCCATGATTCGCTACCTCAGGGAACTCGGCATCGCCGGTGCACTGGTCATGGCCGTCTGCGTTCCGGGCTTCGTGCTCGCGCTGGCGTACGGCGTGAGTTCCCTCGCGACGTGGATCGACTCGTCCGGGTGGACACGAACCACCGGGACGGTGACGGGCGCGAGCTACGACGCGCGCAAACACAAGTGGAACGTGCACTACCGCTATACCGGTGGGGGGCAGCCGCAGGGGGGGAGCTACCGCCGGCGCGCCGAGGCGAAGGCCGGGGATCCGCTGGCCGTGATCTTCGATCCGGACTCGCCCGGGAGGTCGGCCCCCAGCCGGGGCGACCTGTTCGGCATGACGGAAGCGATGAACTGGGTCCTGCTGGTTTCCCTGGGCTTCGTCATCGCCATCGTTCCGGTGAACGTCCGGCGGGCAGTGCGGGCACGCGAGTCCGAAGGGACGCTCGCCGAAGCCGAGCAGGCGGCCATCCAGGCGTATCTCGACGGCAGGCGCCAGGAGGCCGTGCGCCTGCTCAGGGCGCTCGTGCCACTGCTCGAGACCGCGGAGAGCAAGGCGGGCGTCGGCACGCCCTACCACCGGTGGATCAAGCTGCGCCAGGTTCAGTGCCTTGGCCGCCTGTCCGGGCTGCATCGAGCGGCCGCGCGCGACGTCGAGGCCGAAGAATGCGCGCAGGCGGCGTTCGCGCATGCGCAGATCGCCGAGGCCTATTCGCCGCTCGACCCGCCCATCGAGCATTCGGGACACGTCGCGCGATACATCGAAGCCGAGGATCGGCGGCTGCGCGCGCAGACCCGGCCCTAGCTGGGCGGCGGAATCCCGCGTCAGTCTCCTGCCAGGGGCGCCGCCTGGCGCGGCCCGCGGCCGAGGCGACGGCCGGCGGTCTTCGCGTAGGCCTTCTTCAGCAGCCGGTAGACGGCGCGGATGCCTGCCAGCGCGAGGAGGGCCTCCACGAAGGTGACCACGAACGCGGCGAAGGCGTTCCAGCGCGCCTCGCGCGCGTGGAACTTGGCGATGGCGCGGTCGCGCGCGACCTCGATGGAGTCGTAGAAGGTCGGCACCACGAGGAGCGTGAGGAGCGTCGAGGTGATCGTGCCCCCGATGATGGCCACCGCCATCGGGCGGTAGAACTCGCCGCCCTCGCCCAGGCCGACCGCCACCGGCAGCATGCCGGCGATGAGCGCGAAGGTGGTCATGAGGATGGGCCGCAGGCGAACGCGCCCGGCGTGCATGAGCGCGTCCTCGCGGTCCACGCCCTGCGCCTCCTCCTTGCGGGCGCAGTCGAGGAGCAGGATCGCGTTCTTGGCCACCAGTCCCATGAGCATGATGACGCCGATGAAGCTCATGAGGTTGAGCGTGCCGCCCGTGGCCAGCAGCGCCAGCACCACGCCGATGAGGCTGAGCGGCAGCGAGAGCATCACCGGCAGCGGCGCGGTGAACGAGCCGAACTGCATCACGAGCACGAGGTACATGAGCGCGATGCCCATCACCAGCGCGATGCCCATCTCGGAGAACACCTCCTTCTGGTCGCGCGAGGCGCCGCCCAGCTCGAGGCCGTAGCCGGGCGGGAACTCGATCTGCTTCGCGATCTTCATCGCGTCCGAGGTCACCTCGCCGGGCGAGCGCCCCTGCGCGTTGGCGGAGACCGCGATCATGCGCTTGCCGTCGGAGTGCTGGATCTGCGCCGGGCCCTTGCCCATGGTGATGGTGGCGATCTGGTCGAGCGGCACCATCATGTTGCTGCCGGTCACGCTGATGGGCAGGCGCTCGATGTTGGCGGCGTCGACGCGGTCGTCGGGGTGCAGGCGCACCGCGACGTCGCGCGATTCCCCCGTGGGATCGACCCAGTCCCCCACTTCCACGCCCGCGAAGGCCACGCGCAGCGCCTGCGCCGCGTCGCCCACGGCGATGCCCAGCGCGTTGGCCAGGCCCCGGTCGAGCTCGATCTTGAGCTCGTCCTTGGGCTCCTGCTCGGAGAGCCCCACGTCGACCGCGCCCGGCACCTTCTTGAGCTTCTCCATGAAGTCGGCGGTGATGGCCATGAGGCGGCGCGAGTCGGGGCCGGAGAACTGGATCTGCACCGGCTTCCTCGCCCCGTTGTTCAGGTCGTCGAGCACCACGTACTCCGCGCCGACGAGCTGCGCCATGAGGCCGCGCAGCTGCACCGCGATCTCGGCGGCCGAGCGCTTGCGCTTGGTGCTCTTGCCGATGTCCACGTAGACGCGCCCGCCGCTCGCGTCCACGCGGCTGTTGGTGGCGACCGTCTCGGGAATGGTGCGCGCGAGCTCGGCSGCCTTCTCGACCTTGAGCCGCGCATAGTCCAGGCTCGCGCTCGAGGGCGTGCGCACCTCGATGGCCACCATGCCCACGTCGGAGGCGGGCAGGAAGCTCGAGCCGCCCACGGTTGCCTGCAGGACSAGGGCTCCCACGAGGCTCGYCACCGCGATGAGCGTCATCCACTTGCGGTGGTGCAGCGCCCAGGCGATCACGTTGCCGTAGCGGTCGGCCTGGTGGTCGAACCAGGCGTTGAAGCGCGCGAGCCACAGGCGCACGCCCTTCTTCTCCTGGTGCTGGTAGCCGATGGGGTCTCCCCAGTAGGCCGAGAGCATCGGGTCGAGCGTGAAGGAGATGAAGAGGCTCACCAGCACGGAGGTCGCCACGGTGAGGGCGAACGGGCGGAACCACTCGCCGGCCCCGCCGCCCATGAAGGCGACCGGGATGAACACCGCGATGATCGAGAAGGTGGTCGCCGTCACTGCCAGGCCGATCTCGGCCGTGCCCGCGCGGGCGGCGGTGACGCGGTCCTCCCCGCGCTCCATGTGGCGCACGATGTTCTCGCGCACGACGATCGCGTCGTCGATCAGCACGCCGATGGCGAGCGAGAGCGCCAGCAGGGTCATGAAGTTCAGGGTGAAGCCGCAGGCCCACACCGCGATGAAGGCGGCGATGACCGACGTCGGCAGCGACAGCGCCGTGATGAGCGTGGAGCGCCAGGAGTTGAGGAAGGCGTACACCACGAAGATCGTGAGCATGGCGCCGAAGACGAGCGCCTCGATCACGTTCTTGAGGCTCGCCTCGGCGTCCTCGCCGCCGTCCTGCGTGACCTCGAGCTTCGTGCCCGCGGGCAGGGTCTTGCCGATCTCCTCGACCGTCTTGCGGATCTTGGCCGCCACCGACACCGTGCTCGCGTCGCGCGAGCGCGTGACCGCGATGCCGACGTTGGGGTGCCCGTTTCGCACGCTGAAGCCCGCGAGCTCGGCGAAGCCGTCGGACACGCCCGCCACCTGGCCCAGGCGCACCACCTCGTTGCCGCGGCGCTTGATGACGATCTGCTCGAACTCCGCCGGCGACTCGATGCGGCCCACCAGGCGGATGCTCTGCTCGTCGAGCGGCCCCTTCACGCGCCCGACCGGCGCGGTGGTGTTCTGCATGCGCAGCGCGTTGACCACGTCGGTCACCGAGACGTTGAACTCGCGCAGCTTCTCGGCGCGCAGCAGCACCGAGAGCTCGCGGCGCAGCGCCCCGTTCACGTTCACCACCGCCACGCCGTCGATGGCGCGGAACCGGTCGGCGAGCACGTCCTCGGCCAGGCGCGAGATCTCGGCGTGCGTCTGCGAGCTCGAGGAGAGCGCCATCTGCATGATGGGCTGCGCGGACGGGTCGATGCGCCGCAGGATCGGCTCGCGCATCTCCACCGGCAGCTTGTGGCGCACCGAGGCGATGGCGTTCCGGATCTCGTCGGAGGCCTCCACCATGTTCTTCTTGAAGTTGAAGATGATGACGATCTGGGCGTTGCTCTCGGCCGCGGTGGAGCGGATCTGGTAGACCTGCGGGATCGACTGCAGCGCCTTCTCGACGCGGTTGACGATCTCGCGCTCGACCGTCTCCGGCGAGGCGCCCGGGTAGGGGATGTTCACCACGATCACGGGCTGCTCGACGTCCGGGATCTGGTTGACGCGCAGGTTCTTGAGCGCGAGCAGCCCCAGGCACATCAGGCCGATGATGATGACGACCGTCGAGACCGGCCGCTTGATGCTGAAGTCGGACAGGAGCATGGGGCCCTCCCGGGGGTCAGTTGCGCGCCGGCGCGGCGTCTTCCTTGGACGCGGCCTTCGTGGGCGCGGGCGGCGTGGAGGCCTGCACGAGCTGGCCTTCCTTGAGAAGCGCGTTCGGATGGCGCACGACCTGGTCGCCCTCGGCGAGGCCTTCCTTGAGGACGTACTGGCCCGTGCGCGGGTCGCGCTCGCCCATGGCGAGGGTGGCCTTCTGGAGCTTCCCGTCCTTCACGCGCCAGGCGGAGGTGCGGTCGCCGTCGCGCACCAGCGCGGTGGCGGGCAGCATGAGGCTCGCCGCGGTGGAGGTCTCGATGTGGCCCTCGGCGTACAGGCCCGCGAGCCGCGGCTGCTTGTCGCCGGTGAAGTCGACGAGCACCTCGACCTGGCGGGTGGTCGCGTTGGCGGCCGGGTTCACGCGCCGGACCTTGCCGGTGAAGAGCTGCTCGGGGTAGCCGTTCACGCGGAAGCTCACGTTCTGCCCGGCCTTCACCGCGCCGATGTTGTCCGCGGACACCAGGCCCTCGAAGCGCATGCTGGCCGGGTCGATCACCTTCAGCAGCTCCTTGCCGACCTGGGCCGTGTCACCGGCCGAGACCTTGCGGTCGCTCACGATGCCGTCGAAGGGCGCGCGCACCTCGGTGCGCTGCAGTTGCTGGCGGGCGAGCACGACGCGCGTCTTCGCGCCCTCGAGGTCGCTCTGCGCGTTGTTGCGGCGGACCTCGGCGTCCTCGAGCTGCTGGGCGGAGGCCATGCCCGAGGCGCGAAGCGTCTTCATGCGCTCGAGCTGGCGCTCGGCCTGCTCGTAGGCCTGCGCGGCCGCGCGGTTGGCCGACTCGGCCGAGGCCAGGCCGTCGCGGATGGCGGTGTCGTCCAGGCGCACGAGCAGATCGCCGCGGCGGACGGCATCGCCGCTCTCCCGCAGCACCTGCAGGACCACGGTGGAGACCTCGGCGCGCAGGTCGGCCCGGCGCTCGGGCTGCACCGAGCCGGTGATGACGGGGCCGGAGGCGAGGGTGCTGCTGGCGACCGTGATGACGTCCTCGGCGGCGAGCAGCAGGGGTTGCCCGGCGGGGGCGCCGGCGCCCTTCTGGGGCGCGGCCGGCCCCTTGTCGCAGGCGGCCAGGGCGATGGCGAGGACGAGGACCAGGGTATGGCGAAGCGTCATGGCGTTTCTTCCGGGTTTCGGGAGTTGCGCGAGGGTAGGCCCCCCGGCGGCTCGTGGCCACCGGAGTGGGACGAAATGCAGTTTCCGGGGGGCGAATTGTAGGGTATCGCCGCCGGCGGTTCGTTACGGCACGTTTCTCCCCTCTCCCGCTTGCGGGAGAGGGGCCGGGGGTGAGGGTAACAGGTGAGGGTGGCTAGAACGACGAGACGATCGTCCCGCCCGTCCCCACCACCGAATAGCCCACTTGGGTCCTCGCGATGGCGTTGAGGTCCGCGGTCGTGCCGGAGTTGCGGGCGGTCCAGGTCAGGCCGTCGGGGCTCGTGAAGATGCCGCCGGCGCTTCCCACCGCCACGAACTGGCCGCCGTAGATCACGGCGTTGAGGTCCTTCGTGGTGAAGGGCGCGACCGTCGTCCAGGTGAGGGCGTCGTTGCTGTGCAGGACCGTGCCGCCCTTGCCGACGGCGACGTAGTGGTAGACGGTCGACGTGACACCGTCGGTGGTGGAGGCGAGCCCGGCGTAGGCGAGGCCGCGCAGGTCGGCGGTCGTGCCGGAGGGCGAGACCGTCCAGGTGATCCCGTCCGTGCCGGTGACGACGGTGCCCGCGGCGCCGACGGCCACGTAGCGCGCGTTGCCGTAGAGGGCCGCGCGCAGGTCGTTGGTGGTGCCGGTGGAGGTGGCCGGCGTCCAGGTGGCTGCCGTTGAGCCCATCAGGATCGTTCCCGCCGCCCCGGTCGCGATGTACCCGCCGAGCGGGCTGGGGGAGATGCCGTAGAGGTTGGCGGTCACGCTCGTGGGCTTGGCCGTCCAGGTCTCGCCATCCACCGAGCCGACCGAGGTGCCACCGTCGCCCACGGCGACCCAGCCCGCGGTGCCGAAGGCGACCGCGTTGAGGCGGGCCGGCGCGCTCGGGTTCGTCGGGGTGGTGGTCGTGCCGAGGAGATTGCGCGAGTAGATCGTGCCGCCGTCGCCCACGGTGATGGTGAGGTAGGTGTTGAGGGCCGCGCCACCGGCGCCGCTGGCCGCGCCGTTGAGGTTGCCGGTGCCCATGGGCTCGCCCGCGCTCCAGTTGCCGCCGGCAAGCTGCGGGGTGGCCACCTGCGTGGGCGCGCCGTCGCCGCCGGGACCGCCGTCCTTGCGGCCGTTGATCGTGAAGGAATATGCCTGGCCGTTGGTGAGGCGCGTGAGCACGTACGGGGAGGTCACCTTCGCGATCGCCGAGCCGCCCTGGGACACCCAGTTCGTGGTCGTGATGTTCGTGCCCCTGCCATAGAAGAGCCAGTACTCGACTTCCGGCTCCGCCGTCCAGGTGATGACGACGGCGGTGTCGCCCGCGGTCACCTTGAAGTCCTTCGGGTAGTCCGCCGGGCTGCCCTTGCTGCCGCCGCATCCGGCGGTGACGAGCGCGAGGGCGAGGGAAGCGAGCAGGGCGGCGAGTTTCTTCACGGAGGATCCTTGCGGCAGGGCGGCCGCGTACGGGTCGGCAATTATCCCACAGTCCGGGTGGCCGATCGCCC
>PQAI01000160.1 GCA_003105245.1 Betaproteobacteria bacterium
GGCGTCGACGACATGAAGTCGAAGGTGGAGAGCACGTTGTAGAACTCGATCGCGCGCTCCTCGCGGCTCACCTCGTTGATCGCGAGCCCCATCGCCACGCGCATGAAGAACGCCTGCGGCAGCTCGATGTGGTGGTCGTGGATGTGCAGGAAGTAGCGGTCGTAGAGCGTCTGCAGGCCGAGGTAGTCGAACTTGAAGTCGCGCTCGTGCTTCAGGGCCTCGCCCAGGCGCTTCAGGTCGTAGGTGCCGAGCTTCTCGTCGAGGAGCTGGGCCTTGATGCCCTGCTGGATGAAGGCGGGGAAGTACTCGGCGTAGCGGGCCGCCATCTGCTCGTGCGTGACCTCTTCCGCGAGCACTTCACGGCGGATGGTGTGCAGGAGAAGGCGCGCGGAAACGTAGGTGTAGGCCGGGTCCTGCTCGATCAGCATGCGCGCGGCGAGGATGGCGCACTTGTGCACCTCCTCGATGGGCACGCCGTCGTAGAGGTCGCGCAGCGTGGCGTCGAGGATCTTCTTCGGCTCCACGTCTTCCGAGAGCCCCTGGCAGGCGGAGACGATGAGCGCCTCGAGGGAAGCGAGGTCCAGCGGCACCTTGGCGCCGTTCACCGTCACGTGCAGCTTCGGCTGGCGGGCCTCGGCCGCCTCCTGCGCGCGCGCGGCCCTCTCGCGGGCGCGCTCCTCGCGGTAGAGCACGTAGGAGCGCGCGACCTGGTGCTCGCCGGCGCGCATGAGCGCGAGCTCCACCTGGTCCTGGATGTCCTCGATGTGATAGGTGCCGCCGGTGGGATGGCGGCGCACGAGCGCGTTCACCACCGCCTGCGTCACGCCCTGCACCTTCTCGCGCACGCCCGCGCTCGCCGCGGCCGTGCCGCCCGCCACCGCGAGGAAGGCCTTGGTCACCGCGACCGCGATCTTGTCGGGCTCGAAGCCCACGACGGCGCCGTTGCGGCGGATGACCTTGTAGTCCGCGTACTTCTCGGGAGTGCCGACTTCCTCGGCCAGGCTGGGGTTGGGAAGGGGGGCAGCCGGATCGATGTCGGAAGCCAAGCGCATGGTCCTCTCCTTATGGTGGGGCTGTTTTGATGCCGGCGGGACGCCTGGGACACCGCGGGCGGCTTGTTCGATGCGGGCCCGGGGTAGCTTCCAAGGCCCTGATTCCTTGTGGATATCCGGTAAAGATCCCCGGGGTTTTCCACAGCTTGTTCACCTCGGCGTCCACAACATCTAGTGGACTGCGGTCAACGTGGCCACAAAGTCTAGTAAATGGGGAACCCGGGCGCAAGCGCCCGGAAAGACATTTTTTTGCTGTGGGGAATCAGGACCTTCGAAGGGGACGCCACCCCTCGAAAGTCAGAGGCGAACGAGGGTGGGCGGACGGTCGCCCAGGATGTCCTCGAGGCGGGCCTTCACGCCCGACTTCGAGTTGGCGTGGGTGAGGACGTAGAAGCGCCCCTTGGCCACCGCGGCGAAGAGCGCGCGCGCCACCTCGGCGGGCTCCATCCCGCCGGCCACGGCCTCCTGCACCGCGCCACCCAGCTTCGCGGCGATGGGGTCGAGGGACGCGGGCCGGGTGAGCTCGCCCGCGGTGCGGTGGCGCTCGGAAAGCGCGATGCGCGTCTTCACCCAGCTCGGGCACAGGACGCTCGCGCCGATGCGCGCGCCGCGAAGCTGCAGGTCGTGGTGCAGGCCCTCCATCACGGTGACCACCGCGTGCTTGCTCGCGTTGTAGGCCGCGATGCTCGGCAGCGACAGCAGCCCCGCCATCGAGGCGGTGGCCACGACGTGTCCCTCGTCGCCAGCCGCGAGCATGCGCGGCAGGAACGCGCGCAGGGCATGGGTCACGCCGTAGAGGTTCACGCCCATCACCCATTCCCAGTCGCCGGGCGTGGTGTCCCACACGGGCTTGGCGCAGGCCACGCCGGCGTTGGCCACGAGCAGGTGCACGCGGCCGAAGCGGGTGAAAGCGTGGTTGGCGAGGTCGTCGACCTGGTCCGCCTTGGAGACGTCGACGCGCATCCCGTCGATGTCGGCGCCGTCCGCGCGCAGCTCCGTGGCGGTGGCGTCGAGCTTCGCCTTGTCGATGTCTGCGAGGAAGAGCTTCATGCCGCGCGCGGCCGCCTCCTGCGCGATCGCCTTGCCGATGCCCTCGGCCGCGCCCGTGATCACCGCCACCCTGCCCTTGAAGTCCCTCATGGAAGCTCCGTAACCTGACACCGAAAAGTAACCTGACACCGATTCGGTGTCAGACACCGCAGAGGCCGCGGCAGCGGCGGTCGAGGTAGCAGACCAGCGGGCCGAACTGCGCGAACTGGGGGTCGCGCGTGGCGCCGTCGCGGTAGCGGCGCCAGATCTGCTGCACGATGACCGCCAGGCGGAAGATCCCGAAGACGAGGTAGAAGCCGAAGCTCTCCACCGGCAGCCCCGTGCGCTCACCGTAGCGCGCCACGACCTCGTCGCGCGTGAGCATGCCCGGCGCGTTGGTGGGCTGGCGGCGCGTGGCTCGGAAGTACTCGTCGTCGCCCGCCTCCACCCAGTAGGCCAGCGAATTGCCMAGGTCCATGAGCGGGTCKCCCAGCGTGGCCATCTCCCAGTCGAGCACGCCGATGACGCGCAGCGGATCGGCCGGGTCGAGCACCACGTTGTCGAATCGGTAGTCGCCGTGGATCACGCCGATGGCGACCTCGCGCGGCGGTCGATTGGCCGCGAGCCAGGCCATCACGGCCTCGAAGTCCGGCACGTCGTCGGTGCGCGCGTCGCGGAATCGCTTGCTCCAGCCCGTCACCTGGCGCTCGACGTAGCCTTCGCCCTTGCCGAGGGAGAGGAGATCGACGGCACCCTCACCCCCGGCCCCTCTCCCGGAGGGAGAGGGGAGCGAACGTCTCCCTTCTCCCTTGGGAGAAGGGTCGGGGATGAGGGGAATGGAATGCAACTCCACCAGCTTGTCGATCACGTTGAGGCACAGCTGTCGCGTCTTCGCCTCGTCGAGCCCGAGGCCCGGGGGAAGCTCCTGGCGCGGGATGATGCCCGCGATGCGCTCCATCACGAAGAAGTCGCAGCCCATCAC
>PQAI01000161.1 GCA_003105245.1 Betaproteobacteria bacterium
GGGGGCCGGTGGCTGTGGACCCGCACCATCGGTTCCACGATCCTGGGCGAGGGCGTGGACTCGCTGCTCTTCTATCCGCTCGCCTTCTACGGCACGGGGATCATTCCCGACGAGAAGCTCCCCGTCGTGATGCTGGCGCAGTTCGTGATGAAGGTGGGCGTGGAGGTGGTCTTCACGCCGGCGACCTACGCGATCGTCGGCTGGCTCAAGCGCGCCGAGCACGAGGACTTCTACGACCGCGACACCGACTTCACGCCCTTCTCGGTGAAGGTCTGACTACTTCGTCTCGCGCGGAACGACCTTGCCGCGGTCGATGCGGACCTTGTCGCCTTCGCGCAGGCTTCCGGCGTCGTCCTGCACCACCAGCTGGTAGCGGCCGTCGTCGAGCCGCACGACCACCTCCCAGCTCACCACGGGGGGCTTGAGCTGGTCGCGGGTGTCCGCGGCCGATCCCACGACGGGCTTGTCGCCGCCGATCGGCAGCTGGGCGACGAAGCCGGCGGTGGACTCGCGCTCCTGGGGCGTGATGCGCTGGGGCTTCTCGACCCGCTTCACGCTGCGCACGACGCCGCAGCCCTCGCAGCCGGCCTGCGGGGCGGCCTTGAAGATGGGCGAATCCGGCGTCGGGGCCTGGGCGGCGGCGAGGGCGGGCAGGAATGCGGCGACGAAGACGGCGAAGAAGGTGCGGTTCAAGGCGACTCCCGGTGGTCTGCTGGCGCAATTCTAGTCCGTGATCGCGCGCCGCGCGCGGCGCCGGGGCTCACCGGTCCGGCCGGCATCGGGCAGAATATCGCCTCCACGCTCAACGAGAACGCCAAAGTGCGCCCCGCCTACCTCCCCGTCGCCCTCGCCGCGTGCCTCGCCGCGGCCCTTCTCGCACCCCCCGGGGCGGGTGCCCAGTCTCCCGCCAAGGCCGCGCGCCCGAAGGTGGGCCTGGTGCTGGGCGGCGGCGGCGCCCGCGGAGGCGCGCACCTGGGCGTGCTCGAGGTGCTCGAGGAGCTTCGCATCCCGTTCGACTGCGTGGCGGGCACGAGCATGGGCGCGCTCGCGGCCGGGGCCTACGTGGCCGGCGTGTCGCCCGCGGAGATGAAGGAGACCATCTCGAAGACCGACTGGTCGGGCATGTTCGACGACAGCGCCGGTCGCGATTCCGTGAGCCTGCGGCGCAAGCAGATCGACGACCGCTTCTACTCGGGCCTGGAGTTCGGCGTGACGAAGGACGGCCTTCGCTACCGCGAGGGCGCGGTGGCCGGGGAGAAGATCAAGCTCTTCTTCAACGCCCTCGTGCGCGCCGACCTCGGCGAGCGCAACATCGAGGACCTGCCCATCCCGCTCACCCTCATCGCCACGGACATCGGCACGGGCGAGCGCGTGGCGATGCGCGAGGGCAACCTCACCACGGCCATGCGCGCGAGCATGTCGGTTCCGGGCGCGATCGCCCCCGTGGTGCGCGACGGCCGCAAGCTCGTCGACGGCGGGCTGGTCGACAACGTGCCCATCCAGGAGGTCCGCGACCGCTGCGGCGCGCAGGTAGTGATCGCCGTCAACGTGGGCTCGCCGCTCATGAAGCCGGACGAGGTGACGGGCGTGCTGAGCGTCATGGGGCAGATGGTGAACCTGCTCACCGAGCAGAACGTCGCCAAGTCGCTCTCTCTGCTCAAGCCCGCCGACATCTACATGCGCCCGGAGCTGGGCGACATCACGGCCGCGAGCTTCGAGCGCCAGATCGAGGCCTCGGCCATCGGCCGCGAGAACGCCCTCGCGCAGGCCGACAAGCTGCGCGCCCTCTCGGTCTCGCCCGAGGAGTTCAGGGCCTGGCGCTCCCGGGTGCGCCTCACGCCCGCGCCGCGGCCTCCCGTGATCGACGAGGTGCGGATCGCCGAAACGCGCTTCATCAACGCCACCGAGCTGCGCGCGGGCATCGAGCAGAAGGAGGGCGAGCCCCTCGACTCGACGGCGCTCTCCCGGGACATCGTCCTCATCTACAGCCGCGGCGACCTGCAGAGCCTCGACTATTCCGTGCTCAAGGAGCGCGAAAAGACGATCCTCAGGCTCACGCCGCTCGAGAAGTCGTGGGGGCCGGACTACCTGCGCTTCGGCCTGAACTTCGCCTCCGACTTCCGCTCGGAATCGCCGTACAACATCCGCGCGCTCTACCGGAAGTCGTGGATGAACGCCTTCGGCGGCGAGTGGCTCGCGGGCGCGCAGCTGGGCAGCAACCAGGGCCTGTTCACGGAGTTCTACCAGCCCCTGGACTACCGGCAGCATTTCTTCGCGAGGCCCTACGCTTCGGCGGGCCAGAGCAAGGTGGGCCTGTATTTCGACGGCGACCGCCTGGCCGAGTACCGGGTGCGCGAATCGCAGCTGGGCCTGGAGGCCGGCGCCAACCTCGGGGTCCACGGACAGGCGAAGGCGGGCTGGCGCGAACGGCGCCTGCGCTCCACCCTCGATACCGGGCCTTCGATCCTGCCGGACGCGAAGGAGGAGGTGGGGGGCATCACGGCCAACGTGGCGCTCGACACCCAGGACTTCGCCTTCTTCCCGACCAAGGGCTACCAGGCCGACCTCAACTATTTCGACGCGCAGCGCGTGTCCGACACCCGCGGCAAGTACGGCCGGGTGGACGGCCGCCTGCAGGGGGCGTGGTCTCCCGGCGACCTGATCTTCCTGGGGGCGGTGGAGGGGGGCACCGCCACCTACGGCTCGCTGCCCCTGGCCGATGCCTTCTTCCTCGGCGGCAGGAATCGCCTGTCGGCCTACGCGCCGGGACAGATCATCGGGACGGAGGCCTACGGGGTCGCATCCGTGCAGGCGCAATACCGCCTCACGAAGCCCATGCCGCTCCTCGGGCTGTCTCTGCTGGCCGGCCTGTCGTACGAGGCGGGCTACATGAAGAACCCGATCACCGAGCCCAACCTCACGGGCGGCCTCAATTCCTACGGCCTCTACCTCGCCTCCAACACGATCTTCGGCCCGCTCTACATCGGCTACGCCTGGACCAAGGACCGCTCGGGACGCTTCTACTTCTTCATCGGGACGCCGTGAGGCGCGTGGCATCTCTCCCCTCTCCCCAGGGAGAGGGGCGGGGGGTGAGGGTAACGCTTCAGTCGACCAGCGGGACGGCCACCGCCGCGTCGAAGTGGAACAGGGCCGCGATCTTGGTCTCGATCTGGAGGTAGCGCGCGGCCTTCACGCCGGGCAGCACCTTGGCGACCTTGTCGAAGCAGGACTTGCGGGCCTTGGCCTCCGCGGCCTCGCCTTCCAGGACCTCGCCGACGATGCGCTT
>PQAI01000162.1 GCA_003105245.1 Betaproteobacteria bacterium
GAGCGGTTCCAGTTCGAGAGGCATGGGTATTTCGTGGTGGATTCCGCGGGGTGGATCACGCGGACCGTCACGCTGCGCGACTCTTGGGGCTCGAAGAGCTAGTTGAGCACCGGGATACCCAACCCTTTTAGATATTCGAAAGTGGGATCGTAGTATGCAGGGGGCCGCGTCGAGTCCGCCGGATCGCCTGGCGGAACGAATACAACCATCCCCTGGCGGGCCCGCGTAAGCAGTACTCGATAAGCGTTTCGCAAGTAGATTTGGCGCTCCTGCTGCTTCACGTTTTCCCACCGACTTCCGCGAAAGTCGTGGAAACTCCAGCGCCCCCCGGAATATCGCAGATCTCCATCCCAATTCACGCACGTCCAATCCAACTCGAGTCCTTGCACCTGGAACTCGGTCGCGCAGTCTTCCAAGAAGTCACTTGAGCGCGTGTCGTTCCGTTCATTGAGGAACCAATGCACGGGATCGATGGCCACCCGGATGTCAATCGCATGCGGCTTGAGTCGCATGGCCTTCGAAGAGGCCACCAAACCTGCCCGCTCGGATCCCCGAGCTTGGCTCCGAATCCAGCGTTTCGCCACTTGCAAGTCTCGCGTGAGGACGATGGGGTAGCGCGCCTTCAACTGTTCAAACGCATGGCGCGCCGCAATTCCATCACAATCGAGCACCGCTTTTACAAAGCTCGACACGTTCTCCGCACGAAACGATCGCATCGAAACAGAAAGGTGGAGGGCCTCATCCAGGTAGGCATTGGGCCGACCCTCAATCAGCTTCAGCGCCGACCCTGCGGCGTACTCGGAATCTCTCAAGTTTGCAGAAATGTAGACGTGCCATTTCGGAAATTCCCGCACGCACGCACTTAGCCATTCCGATATTCCCGCCTCTCCCGTGTGAATCTCTTGGCCTCCACCGACCAAGCAGACAATCACAGACCAGTCTGGATGGCGATCCATGTATGAGATCAGAAAGGCTGATTCCGCCATTTCGAA
Organism: Betaproteobacteria bacterium; assembly: GCA_003105245.1. Lineage (GTDB taxonomy): Bacteria > Pseudomonadota > Gammaproteobacteria > Burkholderiales > Usitatibacteraceae > FEB-7. The sequence continues at coordinate 993 of PQAI01000162.1, forward strand.
CGCAGCCCTTCCCTTTTTTTGCTTCATGAAGGCTGCTGTCTTTGCTCGATTCCACGCGCGCTGAGCCTCGTCAAAGATCACAACGCGATCAACGGGAGGCTGATCGCTGAGCAGGGCCTCATCGCGGAAATGGTGCACATTCTGGATGAATGCCTTGACGGGCTTCGCTACCCCTCCCTTCGTGACCTTCTCCCCTGCAGCCTTCCTTCTGGAGTAATCGTCTCGAGTGAGCGCTGCTCGAAGCACAGCCACGAGGGGAGCATTTCCCGACAGAAATACGGCGTGCGTCGGTTGGGACTCGTCTCGGCGTCGCGTGGCGACATTGAGGCCAACAAGCGTCTTCCCGGCGCCCGGAACGCCCGTAACGAAGCAGATGATCTTCTTCTTCGTCGCTCTTGCCTCCTCCACAAGTTCCTCTACGCGCCTGGATGTCAAAGCCAGGTTCCTTGCACCCGCGTCATGACGCGCAATTGCATCGACGGAGTGATGCATGTAGAGCGCTCGCGCTGCCTCCACAATTGTTGGCGTTGGCCGATATCCTGACGCGGCCCATTCGCGCGCCTCGATCGGCGCGCCACCGATCTCCTTTCGCAGCCGCACGACGAATGCCCGTACCTCCTCCGCATCAAGAAGTACAGGTATTGCTACCCGGTCTTTGGCGAACGCCAGCCTTGGAGTCGGGCACTTTCTAGCTTCTGTTGCGACAAGGACCGGGATGATCGCAGCGGAATGGCTGGCTTCATGAAAATTCTTCAGATCGAGTGCGTAATCCCAGACTTGATCAATCGCTCTGCCCTCGAACTCTGAAGCGCCCACCTTGAACTCAATGACGAGAACTGCCGACCCCATGACGACTACTGCGTCGATCCGCCGACCCATTCGAGGAATGGTGAATTCAAGAAGTACCCATCCATCGGTCTCTCGAAGCCAGTCTTTCAGCAATTGGATCTGGCGCCGCCACGCCTCTACCTGAGCAACCGTAGAGTCGAATTCACCATTGGAGGTGAGGTGGCCAACGATGGCATCGGAGGCTGTTGCCAAGAAGCCCGATATCGGCGCTTGGTACCAGGCGCGCACGGGGGCTGGAATAGGGTCACCCATGGCTCAACAGGAGATCAGCACTTGTCCCAAGCAACCGAATAGACCATGCATGGAATAGAGGCCCCAATATCTTGCCTCAAATCCCACAGACGCTGACGCACTCTCAGGCGATCTACTCAAATTCATCGCCAATTGATTCGTACTCTTCTCTGAGCTGATGCGACGATCATCGGCGGCAGAATCATTTGCCTGCTGGAGGCGAATCATGCCCAGCAAGTGAGGCTGGGGTACGAGGCCCCTCTCCTCGGCCCGGCGGGCCTGCGGTCGGGCTGTACGGCAGTCCCAACGCCGAACGGGTCATCCTGTAGCAGTAACAGAATTCCGGACAGATCGCGTGGAATTGCACATGCGACCGGCCGGACCGCCGTGTTACCGCGAAGGGGGCCATTTCCCGAACTAACCAAGTAGGTTAATCTTGCCGTGAACGAGCGAACGCCCCACTTCCGGCTGGCCGTGGTTCATTGATCATCTCGTTCAAGGAGCTGTGACGGTGAAATGCCCGAACTGCGGTGCCGCTAAGCTCGAGCATGGCGTTCGCGACATCCCCTACACGTACAAGGGCGAGACGACGCGGATTCCCCGCGTGGAGGGCGACTACTGCCCCGCTTGCGGGGAGGCCGTTCTCGATGCTGCGGAATCGGCTCGCACCAGCTCCGCCATGCTGACCTTCAACAGGAAGGTGAATGCGGCCATCGTCGATCCCGCGTTCATCGCGAGGGTGCGCAAGAAGCTCGCGCTCGACCAGAAGCAGGCGTCGGAACTGTTCGGCGGCGGCGTCAATGCCTTCTCCCGGTACGAGACGGGCAAGACGAAGCCGCCTCTCGCCCTCGTCCAGTTGCTGAAGCTCCTGGATCGCCATCCCGACCAGCTGAAAGAGCTGCGTCGCTAGGACGAAGCTCTCCGCCAGTCCACCGCCTGCGCCTGGCATGCCAGTCGTTGCGCGATGGTGCCTGCCATCGCTTTGCCACTTTCCTTCCCCGGGAGCGCCATGTTCCCCCGGTAGCCTCTTTCTCGTCATCCAGATCCCGAGAAGCGAGGCCCCATGAAATTTCCCCTGCTTGCACGCGCGGCGGCCATCGCGGCCGTGGCGGCCGCGATCCTCTTCCCGCTCGCGCTCGTCAGCGGCAAGATCGGCGAGCGCCAGAGGCGCGCCAGCGACGTGGAGAACGCGTTCGCCCGCGAGACCAGCGGACCGCAGACGGTCGTGGGACCGCTCCTGGCGCTCGCGTGCGAGGAGACCGTCATCGTCGAGCGCGTGGTCAAGCGCGGCGGCAAGGACGACACGATCCAGGAGTCGAAGACCCGCGCCTGCCCGACCACCTACTTCCCCCCGCGCACGCTGGAAATCGCGGGCGAGGTGCCCGTGGAAAGCCGCTACCGCGGCATCTACCCCATCCGCCTCTACCGCGCGGCACTGGGATTCTCCGGCGAGTTCGCCTGGCCGCCGCCCCCTTCGCAGGAAGGAGCCCTCTCGCGCGCCTGGACGCGGGCCTCCGTCGTTGTCGCCACCGGCGACGCGCGCGGCATCAAGAGCGTCTCGTCCCTGGGCTGGGGCACGGGCGACATCGCCTTCACCTCGGGCCGCCCGGCCGACGCATCGCACTTTCCCCCCGAGGCGCCGCGGGGCGACGACACGGCCGTCAGGGCGGCCAGTCCCGTCCCCACCCGCTCCTTTTCCCTCGAAGCGCCGCTTGGCGACTACGTGACCGTGCGGGCGGCCAGCCCGATCCCGTTTCGCTTTTCGCTCGAGCTCAGCGGCACCCGCAGCCTGATGCTCGCCCCCGTGGGCGACACCACGAAGATCCGGCTTGCTTCAGGCTGGCCCCACCCCTCGTTCGTCGGCGCCTTCGCCCCCGACGAGCGAACCGTGGGCCCGCAGGGATTCAAGGCCACGTGGAAGACCACCCACTTCGCCACGGGCGGCCAGTCCGCCTGGCAACCCGTCGTGCAGAAGACGGGAGCGATCCGCTGGGAAAACACGACGGGCTTCTCGCTCGCGGACCCGGTCAACATCTACTCCCTTTCCTACCGCGCCACCGAATACGGCTTCCTCTTCGTGCTCTTCACGTTCGCGGGGCTCGCGCTCGCGGAGGTGACGGCCGGCATCCGCCTGCATCCGGTCCAGTACGCGCTCGTGGGAAGCGCGCTCGCCGTGTTTTTCCTGCTGCTCATCGCGCTGGCCGAGCACATCGCCTTCGCCCCGGCGTACGGCGTGGCCGCCACCGCCTGCGTGGTGCTGCTCGTGGCCTACCTTCGCGCGCCGCTGGGAACATGGGGACGTACCGGCGTGTTTCTCGGGCTGTTCGTGACGCTCTACGGGACGCTCTACGGCCTGCTGCAGAGCGAGGACCACGCGCTGCTCGCCGGCTCGATCCTCGTCTTCGCCGTGCTGGCCACCGGGATGCTCGCGACGCGGCGCGTGGACTGGGGCGCGCTCGCCCGGGGCCTGCGCGAGGAGCCAGCCGGAAATTCCGTCCAGCGGACGGCCGCGTCTGGCCTATAGTGGCCGCAGTGCGAGACAAGGAAGCGCCGATGAAGCGAAACGCCTGGAACCTCCACGCCCCGATCGTCGCGGCGTTTCTTCTTGCAGCCGGCCTCCCCCTGGCGCCGCTTCCCGCCATGGCAGAGGACGGCGTCGCGCTGGCCCGGAAGGTCTACGGCGAGGTGAACGGCGCGCTTGCCGGCATGGCGCACGAGTCCTTCACCGCCCAGCGCCGGGGCGTCGAGTACCGCAGCGACGTGAAGGCCTGGCGTGATGCGAACGGCATTCGCAAGGCGGAGGTCACGGACCGCGACGACTCCGGGAACGTGGTGACGGAGTACTACTACTCGGGTGGCCGGCTCGCTTTCGCCTACGTCGCCGTCAGGGGATTCGACGGCAAGGGCCGCGAGGTGACGCGCATCGAGCAGCGCCAGTATTTCCAGGACGGCCGCATGGTCCAGTGGCTGGGCGGCATGGACAAGGCCGTCATCGCGCCCACCGACCCCGCGTACGCCGCCGAGGGCAAGGAGCGCCTCGCCGCGGCGGCCTTCTACCGCGAAGCGGCCGAGGCAGCGTTCACGAAGAGGCCGGACACCGTGCGCGTCGGCGGCGAGGTAAAGCGGGCGACCGGCAAGGTGATCGCCCTCACGAACGGGGACACGGCCTGCGTCATGGAGCTCGAGGACGCGCGGGGCGCCCGCTTCGTCGAACAGGCCGACTTCGCGATCTGCTTCCAGAAGCCGCCGCTCACGGGACGGCGCGTGGCACTCGACTACCGGCTCGAGAACGTGATGTCCGAGGAGTGCCAGGGAAACCCGGATTGCCGGAAGACGAAGCGCATTCCCCTCGTCGTTTCCGCGCGCCCCCTCGAGGTCGCGGCGCAGCAACCCGCCAGAGCGCTCGCGGCCGCTCCGGGGCAATCCTCGTTCTGCACCCCGATGGAGGAGACGGTCTTTGCCTGCCGGGTCGGCGCGAAGCTCGTTTCGGTCTGCGCCTCGAAGGACGCCGCGCGGTCGCGCGGTTACGTCCAGTACCGCTTCGGCAAGCCCGACTCCCGCGAACCGCTGGAACTCGTGGTGCCCGAGGACCAGCCCCACCCGCCGCGCGCGGCCACGGGCGCGACGCTCGCCTTCTCCGGCGGCGGCGGCGCGTGGATGCGGTTCCGCCGCGGAGACCATGCCTATGTGGTCTACACGGGCATCGGGAGGTGGGGCCCTCGCGGCGAGACGCAGGAGCGCGCGGGGCTGGTCGTCGAGCGCAATGGCCGGGCGCTCCGGAGCCTGCGATGCAGCGGCCGCGAGACGAGCCTGCTCGGACCCGACTGGTTCGGCAAGGCAGGCATCGATGCCCGCGGCGAGGTTTTCGACCTGCCGCCGTGAAGAAGAAAAGCTCGCGCCGTCAGGCTTTCCCCATGAAATCGCCCTTCCGCAGCGGCACCCCGTCGTGCCGGAGGATCGCGTAGGCGGTCGTCAGGTGGAAGTAGAACTTGGGCATGGCGTGGTTGAGCAGGTACGCCTTCCCGCCCACGGAAACGGTCGCCCCGCGCGCCGACCAGCTCACCACGCGGTCCTCCGCCCCCTCGAAGCGGGCGGAATCCAGCGACTCGAGGAAGGCGATCGACCTGTCGATCCGGGCGGCCAGCGCAGGGAAGTCGCGCTCGTCGCCGGCAAATGCGGGAGCCTCCGCCTGCGCGAGCCTCGCCGCGCCGTCCACCGCCGCGTCGCAGGCGATCTGCACCTGCTGCAGCAGCGGGTACATGTCGGGATGCAGCCGGCTCGCGAGCAGGACCTCGGGGTCGAGGTCCTGCGCCTCGGCATGCGCCGCGGCCTTCCCGACGATGCGGGCCAGTTGCCGCAGCATCCGGGCGAACACGGGAACGCTCGCTTCGTGAAGTGAAATGCCCATCTCGTCCTCCGCCACTCGTCCCCATTATCCCCTGCTGCCGGCGGCCGGGCGGTAAAATGGACCTCCCCATGAGCTGCCCCCCGCTTCCAGAGGACGGCGACGACCTCGACTTCAGCCGAGAGCCCGCCGCCCCGCCGCGCCCGCCAACGCCCGAGCAGGTGAAGCGGGCGCGCGAGGAGGCAAACGCCGGCGTGCCCCTGCTGGATTCGGCGGGCTTCATGGTGGCCATCGCCCGCCGCGGCAAGGCGCCGCTGCCGCCGAACAACGGCCACCGCTACTCCATCCTCGTGGTCGAGGACGATCCGGACCTCGCGCAGCTCGTGATCGACATCTTCATGACCGCCGGCTTCGAGATGCACTGGGCGGCGAACAAGAACGAGATCAACCAGCAGATGAACCGGCGGCCGTGCGTGGACCTGGTGCTGATGGACATCCTGCTGCCCGACGCCAACGGGCTGCAGATCCTCGGCCGCATCCGCGCGCACCCGAAGCTCGCGAAGCTCCCGGTGATCATGGTGACGGGCAAGTCCACGGCCGCGGACGTGGCCGCGGGGCTCACGGCGGGCGCGGACGGTTACGTCACCAAGCCGTTCAAGATGAGCGGGCTGGTGAAGGCCGTGAAGCAGGTGCTGGGGATCGCATGATGAATACCCTCACCCCCGACCCCTCTCCCAAGGGAGAGGGGAGCCAGGTCGACTTCACGGAGGCGGTGCCGCTGGCGGCGATCACGCCGGAGGAAGAGGAACGCGCCCGGCGCGCGGCGGAGGCCGGCACGCCCCTGCTCGTGAAGGTGGGCTACTTCCTGAGCCTCGACCGGCGCCGCGGCGAGCGGCGCGCGCCCGTGCACGGGGACCGCCATTCGCTCCTCGTGGTCGAGGACGACGCCGACCTCGCCCAGCTGCTCATCGACGTCTTCATGAACGCCGGCTTCGACGTGCGCTGGGCCGCCAACCGCGCGGAGATCAACGCCGAGCTGCACCGCGCCGGCATCGACCTCGTGCTCCTCGACATCGTGCTGCCCGATGCCGACGGCCTGCAGGTGCTGCGCCGCCTGCGCGAGCACCCGAGGCTCTCCGACCTGCCGGTGATCATGATGACGGGCAAGGTCGCGCCCGAGGACGTGCTGGCGGGTCTCGCCGCGGGCGCCGACGGCTACGTGACCAAGCCGTTCAAGGTGAGCGCGCTCAGGAACGCGGTGAACGCGGTGCTGGGGCTGGAATGACCCTCACCCCCGAAAATGGGCCCCTCATCCCCAACCCTTCTCCCGGAGGGAGAAGGGAGWGCTTTTCTCCCCTCTCCCTTGGGASAGGGGTCGGGGGTGAGGGAAACTAGACGCGSAYGTTCYTGAACTGCCAGGGGTCGTCGGGATCGACATCCTCGGGGAAGAGCACCCCGCGCCCCTCGAGCGGCGTCCAGTCGGTGAACTTGCCGATCATCTCGCCCAGGTACGGCGTGGCCACCTCCAGCACTTCCTTGTAGTCCATGTCGTCCGGGTCGACGATGCCGCGGTCCGGGTGGCGCATCGCCCACACCACGCCGCCCAGGACGCCGGCCGCCGTCTGCAGGCTGGTCGCGTTGTTGAGCGGGCAGAGCGAGCGCGCCTGGCCGATGGTCAGGCGCGAGCCGTACCAGTAGGCGTTCTTCGCGTGCCCCGCGAGCAGCACGCCCAGCTCGTCCATGCCCGTCTCGATGTCCTCGGCCGCCAGCTCCCGGCGCCACTCCTGCAGCTTCCAGTTCTTTCCCGCCAGCTCGTGCAGCGAGAGCACCGCGTCGTCGCAGGGGTGGTAGGTGTAGTGCACGGTCGGGCGATAGGTGACGCGCCCGCCCTCCTTCACCGTGAGGTAGTCGGCGATGGAGATCGATTCGCCGTGCGTGATGAGGAAGCCGTGGTAGGGGCCCTCCAGCGGCGTCCAGCTGCGCACGCGCGTGCCCGCGCCCGGCCGGTCGAGGTAGATCGCGGAATCGCAGCCGTAGCCGTGGTGGTGGCCGTCGGCGGGGAAGTGGCGCTCGTGCGACCCCCAGCCCAGCTCCGCCGGCTGGCAGCCCTCGCCCGCGAAGCCCTCCACGGACCAGGTGTTCACGAACTCGCCCGGGCGCTTGGCGGTGTGCGAGACCTGCGTGTCGCGCTCGGCGATGTGGATCACCCGGATGCCGAGGCGGTGCGCCAGCCCCGCCCAGCCGGCGCGGTCGTGCGGCTCCCCGCCCGCGAGCCCGCCGGTGGCCTGGGCGATGTCGAGGAGCGCCTGCTTCACGAAGTGGGAGACGAGGCCCGGGTTCACGCCGTGGGTGAGCACGGCCGTGGGCCCGGGACCGGGCCGGCGAAGCGCCAGCGCCTCCTCGCGCAGCCCGTAGTTGGAGCGCTGCGAGGCCGTCTTCGAGGTGTCGTAGTAGCCGCCCTCCCAGGGCTCGATGCAGGCGTCCAGGTAGAGCACGCCCGCCTCGCGGCACCAGGAGATGAGCTCGACGCTCGAGATGCCGATCGACAGGTTGAGCAGGAAGTCGCCGGCCTTGAGCTCCTCGGCGAGGATGCGGCGGTAGTTCTCGGGCGTGACCTTCTCGATGCGGATGCCGACGCGGTACTCCTCGGCGATGTCGCGGTGGGTCGACTTGTCGGTGACGATGCGGATGCGGTCCGGGCCCAGCCCCGTGTGGCGCAGCAGCAGCGGCAGCACGGCGCGGCCGATGCAGCCGAAGCCGACGATGAGGATGCGGCCGGGAAAACGGATATGGTTCTTGGTCTTTGCCATGTGCGCCAGGCGTATCTTGGAGGCAACGCATCTTACCGTCCCGCGCCACCGGCCGAAATCTTGAGTTATCGCAACTTGCTGCGCCGCAACGACGGAATAAGATACGCGGCAACCCACCACCCCCGGGGAAGGACAGGCCCGCCATGAGCGACCGCTTTCTGTCCCACGTCAGGAGCACCCTCGCGCAGATCCGCGCCGACGGCTTCCACAAGGCCGAGCGCGTCATCGCCAGCCCGCAGGCAAGCGCCATCCGGCTGGCCGGCGGCGCCGAGGTCCTCAACTTCTGCGCCAACAACTACCTGGGCCTCGCGGGCGACCCGCGCCTGGTCGCCGCGGGAAAGGCCGCGCTGGAGCGCTACGGCTACGGCATGGCCTCCGTGCGCTTCATCTGCGGCACGCAGACGGTGCACAAGGAGCTGGAGTCCGCGCTCTCCGCCTTCCTGAAGGTCGACGACTGCATCCTCTACTCGAGCTGCTTCGACGCCAACGGCGGGCTCTTCGAGACGCTCCTGGGCGAGGAGGACGCGGTCATCAGCGACGAGTTGAACCACGCGAGCATCGTGGACGGCATCCGCCTGTGCAAGGCGAAGCGGCTGCGCTACCGCAACAACGACATGGCCGACCTGGAGGCGAAGCTGAAGGAGGCCGACGCCGCGGGCGCCCGCTTCAAGCTCGTCGCCACCGACGGCGTCTTCTCGATGGACGGGATCGTCGCGAACCTGCCGGCCCTCTGCGACCTCGCGGAGAAGTACGACGCCCTCACCATGGTCGACGACTCCCACGCCGTGGGCTTCGTGGGCGAGGGCGGCCGCGGCACGCCGGAGCTCTGCGGCGTCGAGGGCCGCATCGACATCCTCACCGGCACGCTGGGGAAGGCGATGGGCGGGGCCTCGGGCGGCTACACCGCGGGACGGCGCGAGATCGTGGAGCTGCTGCGCCAGCGCTCGCGTCCCTACCTCTTCTCCAATTCGCTGGCGCCCGCCATCGCCGGGGCGTCGTTCGAGGTGCTGCGGCTGCTTGCGAGCGCGGAGGGCGCCGCGCTTCGCCGCCGCGTGCGCGACAACGGCGAGCGCTTCCGCCGCGAGATGGCCCGGCTCGGCTTCGACCTGGTCCCCGGCAGCCACCCCATCATCCCGGTGATGCTGGGCGACGCGGCGCTCGCCACCCGCATGGCCGACGCCCTGCTGGCCGAGGGCGTGTACGTGATCGGGTTCTCCTACCCGGTCGTCCCCAGGGGCAAGGCGCGCATACGCACCCAGATGAGCGCCGCGCACTCGCCGGAGCAGATCGACCGCGCCGTGGCCGCCTTCGCGAAGGTCGGGCGCGCCCACGGAGCCCTCAAGCCATGATCGGTACCAGGTACACGTACCAGGTACGCGTACCTGGTACCAGGAGACGGAAGCCATGAAGGCACTTGCGAAGCTGGAGCGCGGTCCCGGGCTCACGCTCACGCGCGTGAAGAAGCCGGAGGTCGGGCACAACGACGTCATGATCCGGATCCGCAAGACCGCCATCTGCGGCACCGACGTCCACATCTGGAAGTGGGACGACTGGGCGCAGAAGACGATCCCGGTGCCGATGCACGTGGGCCACGAGTACGTGGGCGAGATCGTGGAGATGGGCGTGGAGGTGCGCGGCTTCAAGGTCGGCGACCGGGTCTCCGGCGAGGGCCACATCACCTGCGGCTTCTGCCGCAACTGCCGCGCCGGGCGCCGGCACCTCTGCCGCAACACCGTGGGCGTGGGCGTGAACCGCGAGGGCGCGTTCGCCGAGTACCTGGTGATCCCCGCCTTCAACGCGTTCAGGATTCCCGACGACATCTCCGACGACCTCGCGTCGATCTTCGACCCCTTCGGCAACGCCACGCACACGGCGCTCGCCTTCAACCTCGTGGGCGAGGACGTGCTCATCACGGGCGCCGGGCCCATCGGCATCATGGCCGCCGCCATCGCCCGGCACGTGGGCGCGCGCCATGTCGTGATCACCGACGTGAACGACTACCGCCTCGGGCTGGCCGCGAAGATGGGCGCCACGCGCGCCGTGAACGTGGGCCGCGAGAGCCTGCGCGGGGTGATGGAGGACCTCGGCATGACCGAGGGCTTCGACGTGGGCCTGGAGATGTCGGGCTCGCCGCAGGCCTTCTCGCAGATGCTCGAGCACATGAACCACGGCGGCAAGGTGGCGCTCCTGGGCATCCCGCCGCCGGGCATGGCGATCGACTGGAACCAGGTGATCTTCAAGGGCCTCGAGATCCGCGGCATCTACGGGCGCGAGATGTTCGAGACCTGGTACAAGATGGTGGCGATGCTGCAGAGCGGGCTCGACCTCTCCCCCATCATCACCCACCATTTCCCCGTGGACGAATWCGAGGCCGGCTTCGCCGCCATGCTCTCCGGCGARAGCGGCAAGGTGATCCTCGACTGGACGTAAYCAGRTTACTTTTTCYAAYCSGRTTRGAAAAAGYRAYCTCGAWKAMGAAGATGGAGGMGAASATGGCGCAGTTTCCCCCGCTCGAGCTGCACGTGCCGGAGCCTTCCGGACGGCCCGGACGCGAGACGGATTTCTCGTACCTGAAGGTCTCGCCCGCCGGCGCGGTGCGGCGCCCGCCCGTGGACGTGCGGCCCGTCGAGACCGAGGACATCGTCGATCTCCTCGTGCGCGTGCTCGACGACGAGGGCCGCGCCGTCGGGCCCTGGAATCCCGGGGCCGATCCGGGGCTCCTGCGCCGGGGGCTGCGCGCGATGCTCCTCACGCGGGCGTTCGACGCCCGGATGCTCGTCGCGCAGCGACAGAAGAAGATCTCGTTCTACATGCAGTGCCTCGGCGAGGAGGCCGTCGGCATCGGGCAGGCGCTCGCCCTCGAGCCGGACGACATGTGCTTCCCGACCTACCGCCAGCAGGGAATCCTCGTCGCGCGCGGCTACCCGCTGGTGGACATGATGTGCCAGCTCTACTCGAACGAGCGCGACCCGATCAAGGGCCGGCAGCTGCCCGTGATGTACTCCTCGAAGGCGCACGGCTTCTACTCCGTCGCGGGAAACCTCGGCATGGGGTTCATCCAGGCGGTGGGCTGGGCCATGGCCTCGGCCATCAAGGGCGGCACGCGCATCGCCTCGGCGTGGATCGGCGACGGCTCGACGGCGGAGGCGGACTTCCACAACGCGCTCACCTTCGCGGCCGTGTATCGCGCGCCCGTCATCCTCAACGTCGTGAACAACCAGTGGGCGATCTCGTCGTTCCAGGGCATCGCGGGCGGCGAGGCGGCCACCTTCGCCACGCGCGGGGTGGGCAACGGCATCGCCTCGCTGCGCGTGGACGGCAACGACTTCCTCGCCGTCCTCGCCGCCTCCCGCTGGGCGGCCGAGCGCGCGCGGCGCAACCTCGGGCCGACGCTCGTCGAATGGATCACCTACCGCGGCGGCGCCCACTCCACGGCCGACGACCCGTCGAAGTACCGTCCCGCGGACGAGTGGAAGCGCTTCCCGCTCGGCGACCCGGTCGAGCGCCTGCGCAGGCACCTCGCGCTCATCGGCGCGTGGTCCGACGGGGAGCACGCCCGGACCCTGAAGGAGGTCGAGGAGGAGGTCCTYGCCGCGCAGCGGGAGGCCGAGAGCCACGGMACGCTCGCYTCCGGCCACGTCCACGACGCCTCGACGATGTTCGACGACGTSTACAAGGACATGCCSGCGCACCTGGAGCGCCAGCGCGRGCAGGCGGGRGGRACGCCATGACCACGATGACGATGGTGCAGGCSATCCGCTCGGCGATGGACGTCATGCTGGGCCGGGACGGCGACGTGGTCGTCTTCGGCGAGGACGTGGGCTACTTCGGCGGCGTCTTCCGCTGCACCGACGGCCTGCAGGCGAAGTACGGCACCCCGCGCGTCTTCGACACGCCCATCGCCGAGGGCGGCATCGTCGGCGTGGCCATCGGCATGGGCGCCTACGGGCTGCGCCCGGTGGCCGAGATCCAGTTCGCCGACTACGTCTACCCCGGCTACGACCAGATCGTCTCCGGCGCGGCGCGGCTGCGCTACCGCTCGGCCGGCGACTTCACGGCCCCGATCACGATCCGCATGCCCTGCGGCGGCGGAATCTACGGCGGGCAGACCCACAGCCAGAGCCCGGAAGCGCTCTTCACGCACGTGTGCGGCCTGCGCACCGTGATGCCCTCCAACCCCTACGACGCCAAGGGCCTGCTCATCGCCGCCATCGAGTGCGACGACCCGGTGATCTTCTTCGAGCCCAAGCGCCTCTACAACGGGCCCTTCGACGGCCACCACGACCGGCCGATGGTCCCGTGGTCGGCGCACCCGCTCTCCGACGTTCCGGAGGGCCACTACACCGTGCCGCTGGAATCGGCCGCGGTGTTCCGGCCCGGCGAGGCGGTGACGGTGCTCACCTACGGCACGATGGTGTGGGTGGCGGAGGCGGCGGCGCGCGAGACGGGCATCGACGCCGAGATCATCGACCTGCGAAGCCTCTGGCCGCTGGACCTGGACACCATCGTGGGCTCGGTGTCGCGCACGGGACGCTGCGTGATCGTGCACGAGGCCACGCGCACCAGCGGCTTCGGCGCCGAGCTCGCGGCGCTGGTGCAGGAGCACTGCTTCTACCACCTGGAGGCGCCCATCGAGCGCGTCACCGGGTGGGACACGCCGTACCCGCACGCGCAGGAGTGGGCCTACTTCCCCGGCCCGCAGCGCGTGGGCGCGGCCCTCAGGCGCGCGACGGAGGCGGCATGAACACGCACGTGGTGAAGGTCCCCGACATCGGCGAGGGCATCGCGGAAGTCGAGCTCGTCGCCTGGCACGTGCGTCCCGGCGACGCGGTGGCGGCCGACCAGGTGGTGGCCGACGTGATGACCGACAAGGCGACCGTCGAGGTGCCCTCCCCCGTCGCGGGCCGCGTGCTCGCCCTGGGCGGCGAGGAAGGCGCCAGGCTCGCGGTGGGAGGCGAACTGCTGCGGCTCGCGATCGAGGGCGCCGGCGAGGCGAAGCCCGCTCCCGCGGCCCCCGTCCTCGCCCATCCGGAGCCGGCGCCGGGCGCGAGGCCCGCCGCGTCCCCGTCGGTGCGCCGGCACGCGCGCGAGCTCGGCATCGATCTCGCCACCGTCCGCGGCTCGGGGCCGGAGGGACGGGTCCTGCACGACGACCTCGTGCGGAAGGCGCCGCTYGCGACGAAGGGCGCGCCGCAGGCCGCGCGCTACGGCGAGCGCCACGGCGAGCAGGCGGTGCCGGTGATCGGCCTGCGCCGCCAGATCGCCGAGCGCATGCAGGAGGCCAACGCGCGCATCCCGCACTTCACCTACGTCGAGGAGATCGACGTGACGGAACTGGAGGCGCTGCGGCTTCGCCTCAACGCCGAGCGCGGCGCGGCTCGCGGCCACCTCACGCTGCTGCCCTTCATCGTGCGCGCCCTCGCGAACGCCCTGCCCTCGTTCCCGGAGATGAACGCGCGCTTCGACGATGCGAAGGGCGTGGTGACCCGCTACGGCGCCGTGCACGTGGGGGTGGCCACGCAGACCGCGGGCGGGCTCATGGTGCCCGTCGTCCGCCACGCCGAGGCGAAGGACCCGTGGGCCTGCGCCGCGGAGATCGCGCGCCTGGCGCAGGCGGCGCGCGCGGGCAAGGCCACGCGCGAGGAGCTCTCGGGCTCCACGATCACGATCACCAGCCTGGGACCGCTGGGCGGCATCGTCACCACGCCCGTCATCAACCCGCCGGAAGTGGCCATCGTGGGCGTGAACCGCATCGTCGAGCGGCCCGCGATGCGCGGCGGGCTCGTGGTGCCGCGGCTCCTGATGAACCTCTCCTGCTCCTTCGACCACCGCGTGGTGGACGGGCAGCAGGCGGCGCAGTTCGTGCAGGCGCTTCGCGGCCTGCTCGAGTGCCCGGCGATGCTGTTCGTGGACTGATCTCGTCCTGATCCATTCGGATTAGTCCGCCTGGCGGCCCCCGCCTAAGCCGCCCGCTGGATGGGCGCGCCGGCCGCGCGCGCCGAGACTGCCTCCCGTGCCCTGTCGGCACTCGACCCAGGAGGCAACCATGAACGCCATCGACGATCCTGAAGTGAAGCGCTACCGCGTCATCCGCGGCGCCGTGGGCGCCGTCATCCTCGCCGGATTCCTCGCCGGTCTCGCGGCCATCGGCGCCCAGGCGCCGGAGCGCCGGTACGTGACGCTCAACTGCGCCTACGACCCGGCCGCCACCGGAACGCTCACCGACGCGGTGTCCGAGATCCCCTCGGCCTGCGCGCCGGCCGCGGCCGACGAGCCGCGCGCCACCGCGCCGACGCAGGCCGGTCCGCACGGCGTCCCCGACGCCGCGGCGGTCGCCTTTCCCGCGGCGGGCGACGATCCGCAGCCGCCCACCTTCTAGGAGAGCCACCATGAAGACGACCTCGCTGCTCCTCGCCGCGGCCCTCTCGCTCGCCGGGCAATCCTCCGGCGCGCCCACCGTCTCCGGCGACGGCGCCTGCGGCGTGCGCGCGCTCGACAACGAATCGTTCCTCACCTGCGAGGGCGAGCGGGCGCCGCAGCCCGCCTCGACGGAAGGCGCGACCGGCGCCTTTCCGGCCGCCATCCCGATCACCTCGCGCCAGGCCGTGCAGATGAAGGCCGACCTGGGCCAGCGCGTGCTGCTCGCGGACATCCGCGCCTTCCAGCCGGGCGGGGCGATGCTCGCGCGGCTCGACGCGGCCCTCGTCGCGACGGGCCTTCGCCACGGCGACCCCGTCATCGTCCTCGCGCGCTCCGACGAGCACGGGCGGCTCGTCGCCGAGCTGATGCGCGAGCACGGCTACGAGCAGGTCTTCGTCGTGGGGGAGCGCGACGAGGGACGCCTTGCCGCGGGGCGCTGACCGGATGCCCGTCTCCTCCGGGCATTGCGGGGCGCGGCTGCCAGCGTCAGTCCGCCCCGCCTTTTTCCCCGCCCGCGAGAAGGCGCTGCGCGATCACCACGGCCTCGGTGCGGTTCCTGGCTCCCAGCGCGCGGAAGACGGCGAGCAGGTGCACCTTCACCGTCGCCTCGCTGATGTCCAGGTCGCGCGCGATGAGCTTGTTGGGCTTGCCCTCGGCCAGCAGCCGCAGGACGTCCTGCTGCCTCGGCGTGAGCGAGGCGAGCGGCGCGGGAGCCTCGGGAGCCGCCGGCGCGCCCTGCAGCAGGCGCGGCGGGACGTAGGTCCCGCCGGCGAGGACCAGCCGCACCGCCTGCTGGATCACCGGCGTCGGGTCCGACTTCGGGATGAACCCGCTCACGCCCAGCGCGAGAAGGCTCCTCACCAGCGCGGGATCCTCGGCCGCCGAGCAGGCGAGGACGGGAAGCTCCGGGTGCGCCGCGCGCAGACGGCGCACCCCTTCCTCGCCTCCCATGCCCGGCATGTTCACGTCGATGAGGACGAGGTCGAGGTCGGGATGCGCGGCGGCGGCGGCGAGCGCCTCCTCGGCCGTCCTCGCCTCGACGAAGGCGACCTGCGCGGCAAGCGGCCCGAGCGCCACTTTCAGGGCGACTCGCACCATCTCGTGGTCGTCGGCCAGCAGGAGCTTCATGGTCCATTCCCCGGGAGAGAATCGGCGGCGCGGGAGGAGGCGGTTGCGCGCAAATACTACATACAATAGCCGCCGGGCGCCCCCGTGAGCGCCCGCGACGCGAGCCGGCGAGGTGCCATGGACGGCAGGGAAGAGGGAATCGCGTGACGAAGGCGACGCCTGCGCGGGCGCGCGCGATCGCCGTCGCCGCCGCCGGCCTGCTGGCGCTGCTCTCGCTCGGCGCCTGCGGCACGCGGCCTTCGGAGGTGGCCGAACTCGCGCAGGCCCGCTTCGTGGCCTCCCCGGACACGCGACCGCCGCCGGACGACGCCCCGTGGAAGCCGCAGCCCCTGCCGGACGACTGGCGCGCGAGCCGTCCCGGCGCCTCGGGATCCGGCTGGTACCGCTTCACGGTCGTGGTGCCGCGGCCCGAGGGCCGCGATTTCGGCTTCTACCTCACCGCCACGCTCTCCAACGGCCAGCTCTTCGCGAACGGCGTGCTCGCCGGGCAGTCGGGCGAGCTGCGCGGCGACCCGCCGGAGCGCTGGGAAGCGGTGCAGCTGCTCGCCGTGCCGGGCACGCTGCTTCGCGCGGGCGAGAACACCCTCGACCTGCGAATCCACGTGCCGCCCGGCTCGGCCGGCGGCATCGGCCCGGCGCTGTTCGGCCCGTGGAGCGCGCTCCACCCGCGCCAGCTCGCCGACCAGTTCGGCCACACCATCGGCCCGTCGGCCGCGAGCCTCACGCTGCTCGCTCTCGGCGGTTTCATCCTCATCCTGTGGATCCGCATCCGCGACGACGTCGAGTACCTCGTGTTCGCGGCCGCCACCATCCTCTGGGGGCTGCACACGGCCGTGACGCTCCTGCCGCACGCTCCCCTGCCGGCGCCGCACTTCGCCATCTGGTGGAACGCCGTCTACGTCCTGTGGGTCGTGCTCCTGTGCATCTTCTGCGTGCGCTTCACGCGGATGCGCTGGCCGCGCTACGAGCGCTGGGCGCTCGGCTACGCCGCGGCCTGCGTGCCGGCGCTCTACGCCGCCGCCGCCGCGGGCG